>NZ_JBBKBO010000004.1:0-240892 GCF_037890215.1 Prevotella sp. HCN-7019
AATACTAATGAGACATTAAAACTACCTGTGAGTCAAATAAGTTGTGAAACATCTTACTAAACAAACTCACGATAAAGTCTACCGATTCAGGATTACATTATTCCAAATAAAAATAAAAGCAGATGATATTTTATCATCTGCTTTTATTTTTATAAAAAGATATAATCTTATTTATATTCAGCCCAACTCTTAATATCAATATCACTGAGTTTCATTGTACAGAAAGCATTAATAAATGCACTGGCCAAACGACTGTTTGTAACCAAAGGCACATTGAGATCGATGGAAGCACGACGAATCTTATAGCCATCGGTAAGTTCACGTGGTGTAAGATCTTTCGGAATATTTACAACCATATCTATCTTCTTCTCATGTAATAATGTCAATGCTTGAGGTTCCATTCCCTCTTCAGACGGCCAGTACACACGAATATTACGTACCCCATTTTCGTCCAAATATTTGGATGTACCTCCTGTAGCATACAGCTCATAACCATGCTCTACAAGTTTCTTGGCCGCATCAAGCATCTCAGCTTTCTGCTTTGCACCACCCGTTGACAGAAGTATGGTTTTCTTTGGTATTCCCTGTCCAACAGCAAGCATACTCTTGAGCAATGCGTCATTGGTATCATCACCCAGACAACCAACTTCACCCGTAGAAGACATATCCACACCCAAAACAGGATCGGCTTTTTGCAATCTGTTAAATGAGAACTGCGAAGCCTTAATACCGACGTAATCAAGGTCAAACAAATTCTTATTCGGCTTCTCAACCGGCCGGCCCAACATTACCTTTGTTGCAAGATCAATGAGATTCAGTTTGAGAACCTTGCTTACAAATGGGAATGAACGCGAAGCTCTGAGGTTACATTCTATAACAAGTATATCATTATCACGGGCCATGAACTGAATATTGAAAGGACCTGATATATGCAGTTCTTTTGCTATCTGGCGGCTGACACGCTTTATTCTGCGAACAGTTTCTACATAAAGTTTCTGAGGCGGGAACTGTATTGTCGCGTCACCTGAATGAACGCCAGCAAACTCAATATGCTCAGAAATTGCATATGCAATAATCTCACCTTTATTTGCAACCGCATCCATCTCGATTTCCTTAGCATGCTCAATGAAACGACTTACAACGACAGGATGATCCTCTGATACATTTGCAGCCAACTTCAAGAAGCGCTCCAGTTCGTCACGGTTTGAACAAACATTCATAGCAGCACCCGACAACACATAAGAAGGACGAACGAGTACTGGGAATCCAACCTTATCTATGAACTTGTTAATATCATCCATTGAAGTAAGAGCACTCCATTCCGGCTGGCTAATATTATTGCGTGTCAACATTGAAGAGAACTTAGCACGATCTTCCGCATTATCAATATCCTTTGCAGATGTTCCCAATATCGGCACGTTCTGTGCATCAAGCTTCATTGCAAGATTATTTGGAATCTGTCCACCCGTAGAAACTATTACGCCATATGGACATTCAAATTCTATAATATCCATAACACGTTCAAATGTGAGTTCATCGAAATACAGACGATCACACATATCATAGTCTGTTGAAACAGTTTCAGGGTTATAGTTAATCATTACAGAACGATAACCTTCCTTGCGTATAGTATTCAATGCCTGCACACCGCACCAGTCGAACTCAACAGAACTGCCAATTCTATAAGCCCCTGAACCAAGAACAATTATTGACCGTTTGTCATGATCAAATGTAATGTCACTTGCAACACCAGAATACGTTACATACAGATAATTGGTATGTGCCGGATACTCTGCAGCCAAGGTATCAATCTGTTTTACAACAGGAAGAATACCATAGTTCTTACGCAACTGACGGATTGTAAGCATAGCTTTATGCATGTTTCCGACTTCAGCCTCAAGACCGACAGCACGTGCTATCTGGAAATCAGTAAAACCATAGACTTTAGCTGTCTTCAACAATTCCTTATCAAGGTTATTCACACTCTTGAGCGCCTTCATGCGTTCATCAATATCGATAATATGCTTAAGTTTCTCAAGGAACCACTTATCAATCTTTGTAAGTTCATGTATCTGATCGATAGTGTACCCCTTGTGCATTGCCTTCGATATAATGAAAACACGCTTGTCTGTCGGTTCACGTAAAGCTACGTCAATATCGTCGATTTCCAGCTCCTTATTCTCAACAAAGCCATGCATGCTCTGACCGATCATACGCAAACCTTTCTGAATGGCCTCCTCAAAGTTACGACCGATAGCCATAACTTCACCAACAGATTTCATTGATGAACCGAGTTCCTTATCGACGCCGCGGAATTTGCTCAAATCCCAACGCGGAATCTTACATACTACATAATCTAATGCAGGCTCAAAGAATACACTTGTTGTTTTGGTTATTGAATTTTTCAACTCAAAAAGTCCGTATCCCATACCGAGCTTTGCTGCCACAAATGCGAGCGGGTAACCAGTTGCTTTTGAAGCCAATGCAGACGAACGACTAAGACGGGCATTAACCTCAATAACACGATAATCCTCACTGTTCGGATCCAAAGCATACTGCACATTACATTCTCCGACAATACCAATATGACGTATTATCTTTATTGCCAACGAGCGCAATTTTTGGCTTTCACGGTCTGTCAATGTCTGTGTTGGAGCGACAACTATACTTTCGCCTGTATGTATTCCTAACGGGTCGAAGTTCTCCATGTTACATACAGTGATACAGTTGTCGTAACGGTCTCTCACAACTTCATACTCTATTTCCTTCCATCCCTTCAAGCTTTTCTCAACAAGAACCTGAGGAGAGAATGAGAATGCTTTTTCAGCAAGACGGTTAAGTTCTTCTTCATTATCGCAGAAGCCACTTCCAAGTCCGCCCAAAGCATAAGCCGCACGAAGAATCACAGGATAACCTAATTCGGCAGCAGCCTTTCTTGCTGCCTCGATCGTCTCACAAGCCTCACTCTTTATTGTTTTGACATCAATCTCATTAAGCTTTTCGACAAATAGCTCACGGTCTTCCGTATCCATGATTGCCTGAACAGATGTACCCAACACCTGAACTCCGTACTTGTCAAGAATACCTTCACGATACAAAGCCACGCCACAGTTCAGCGCAGTCTGTCCACCAAAAGCCAACAAAATGCCATCAGGTCTCTCTTTCTCTATAACCCTTTCTACAAAATAAGGCTGTACCGGAAGGAAATAGATCTGATCAGCAACGCCTTCAGAAGTTTGTACTGTTGCAATATTAGGATTTATCAAAACAGTTTCCACACCTTCCTCACGCAAAGCCTTAAGTGCCTGGGATCCGGAATAATCAAATTCTCCTGCTTCTCCAATTTTGAGCGCACCAGAACCCAACAACAAAACTTTCTTTATATGGTCGTATTTCATACTATTTATTTTACTTTAATGTATCAACAAATTTATCAAACAAGAACTCTGTATCCAATGAACCAGAACGAGCTTCAGGATGGAACTGACTTGAGAACCAAGGATTTACCTTATGTCTGATGCCTTCATTTGAGCCATCGTTCATGTTAACAAAAAGTTCCTCCCAATCATGACCAATTGTACTTCCGTCAACTGCATATCCATGATTCTGAGTCGTGATATAACAATTATTGGTTCCAACCATACGTACCGGCTGATTATGTGAGCGATGACCATATTTCAACTTGTAAGTCTTGGCCCCTCCGGCTTTTGCCAACAGCTGATTTCCCATACAAATTCCACAGATAGGCTTACGTGACATCTGCATATATTTGCGCAAAACAGCAACAGCGTCTTCACACATCTCAGGATCTCCAGGACCATTTGCAAGGAAAAGACCATCAAACTCCATATTTGTATAATCATAATTCCATGGCACACGGATAACTTCAACACCACGATTTATAAGACACCTTATTATATTTGCCTTAACACCACAGTCAACCAGAACGACCTTTTTACCAGCACCTTCCTTATATCGAATAATATCGCGGCAACTTACCTTATCAACAAAATTCACTCCTTCATAAGTCGCTGTCGGAACATTATCAGGTTCGTCGTCAAAAAGTATCTTACCCATCATGACACCATGCTCACGGAGAACTTTTGTAAGTTCTCTGGTATCAATTCCTGTTATACCCGGCACATGCTCACGCTTCAACCAATCCGCAAGACTTTCTTTCGCATTCCAATGTGAGTAACGTTCGCTATAGTCTGTTACAATAATAGCCGAAGCATATATCTTATCGCTCTCCATAAACAACGGCAAATTATTATCATCATAGGAAAATGACGGAACACCATAATTACCGACAAGAGGATAAGTCAAGACCATCAACTGGCCTGCATATGAAGGATCGGTCAGTGATTCCGGATATCCTACCATAGCAGTATTAAAAACAACCTCACCGGCTACAGGTGCTTCATAGCCGAATGATTTTCCATGGAACTTAATTCCGTTCTCCAATACTAAAGTTACGTTTCTCATTTTATGATTTTAGAATTTCTTTTCGTTCTGATAAACATTCTCTACGTAATTCACAAAAGCCTGATTACATAATTTTGTACCACCAGGAGTCGGATATTTTCCTGTAAAATACCAATCTCCCTTATGATTCGGTATTGCCTTATGTAATCCGTCAATAGACTGAAATACCAATTCTATCGGAGTTGTCACCTCTGATGGACGCAATATTTCAACGATCTTCTTATTTATTTCATCAACAGTAAACGGTTCGTAGATATCACGCACACAATTACGCATTTCTTTTGGATTCTTACATAATTCCTTCTTACATGAGTTATATGTATCTGTGATCAAATCATACATTCCTCTCTCTTTCAGTAATTCTATAGTTGCTCTGAATGCACAGAATTCCTCAAGACGTGCCATGTCAATTCCATAATAGTCAGGATAACGAATCTGAGGAGCACTACTAACTATAATAATTTTTTTAGGATGCAATCTGTCCAGAATTCGTAATATACTTTCTTTCAAAGTAGTTCCGCGCACAATACTGTCATCTATAACAACAAGATTGTCAACATGTGGTTCTATACTTTCATAAGTTATATCGTAAACATGCGAAGCCAAATCATTTCTCGAATTTCCTTCTGTAATAAATGTTCTGAGTTTGATATCTTTCCATGCAACTTTTTCAGAACGTACATAATCTCCGAGAATTACATCCAACTCCTCTTTTGACGGTATATGTCCCAGCTCCTGTATCTTACGAACCTTGCTTTCGTTTACATAACGTTTGAAACCTGTCAATAATCCATAATACGCAACCTCAGCTGTATTGGGAATGAAAGAGAAAACTGTATGTTTCACATCGTAATCAACAGCCTTTAACACGGGTTCATACAGACTTTCTCCTAATTGTTTACGTTCTTTATAAATGTCTCTGTCACTACCACGACTGAAATAAATACGTTCAAAAGAGCATGCGTGATTACCTTTAGCTGGCATAACATTTTCTATTGAGAAATCGCCGTTTCGTTTTACCAGCAAGGCCGTTCCTGGCATCAATTCCTTCACATCCTCACATTCCAAATCAAATGTAGTCTGTAAAACAGGACGTTCGCTTGCAACTGCAACAAATTCGTCATTTTTATAATAAAAGGCAGGACGTATACCCCACGGATCACGCATAGAAAACATTTCCCCACTACCTGTTATTCCACAGACAACATACCCTCCATCAAAATCAGTCATTGTGCTTTTCAACACATTAACCATTTCTACATGGTCATTTATATATTCTGTTATCTGTTTGTTTTCCAATCCAAGCTCTTTTGCTTTGACAAAATTCCGTTCCACTTCTCGATCCAAGCGATGCCCCATAAATTCCAACATAATATAAGCATCGCTATATATTCTCGGATATTGCCCCTGCAGTGTAAGTTTCTCGAAAATTTCATCTACGTTTGTCATATTAAAATTTCCGCAAAGACAAAGGTTCTTAGCCTGCCAGTTATTTCTACGCAAGAATGGATGAACATAAGATAATCCGCTTTTCCCTGTTGTAGAATATCTCAAGTGGCCCATATACAACTCACCTGCAAAAGGTAAACTGTTCTTTGCAAACTCAACATCGGCCAATTGCTCTTTGTTAAGATTTTTCAGATCGCGATGTGCATAACCAAAAATTTCAGTTATGGCATCTTTTCCTTCTGCTCTTTCGCGAAACATATACTCTCTTCCAGGAGCACTATTAAGTTTCACACATGCCATACCAGCTCCCTCCTGTCCACGATTGTGCTGTTTCTCCATCATCAAATAGAGTTTATTCAATCCGAACATCCAAGTGCCGTACTTTTCTTGATAATATTTCAACGGTTTAAGCAATCTTATCATTGCAATTCCGCATTCATGCTTTAAAGGTTCCACTATATATTCTAATTATTTATGTTTATACTTCTATGATTATTATTCTACGGTTACTGATTTTGCCAAATTTCTTGGCTGATCAACATTCTTTCCTTTACATACTGCCACATGATAAGCCAGCAATTGCAATGGTATAACATCAATAAGAGCCTCGAAACATTCCATCGTAGACGGTAGTTCAATAACTTCATCTGCAATACGACTAATTGTATCGTCTCCTTTACTTACAAGTGCAATCACTTTCCCCTGACGAGCCTTTATTTCTTGAATATTGCTTAATACTTTTTCATACATCTTATTATGTGTCGCAATAACAACAACTGGCATATCTGAATCTATAAGTGCAATCGGTCCATGCTTCATCTCCGCAGCAGGATATCCTTCAGCATGAATGTAGCTTATTTCTTTTAATTTCAAAGCCCCTTCAAGTGCCACAGGATAGCTATACCCCCTACCAAGATAAAGGAAATTGTGAGCATAAGTGAACATCCTGCTTAAATCAGCAATTCTATTGTTAAGTTTCAATACCATCTGCATTTTTCCCGGTATTGCTAACAACTCTTTTATTATCTCAGAATACTCTTTCGTATCAATAATATCTTTCTCTTTTGCCAAAGCTAGTGCAAACATTGCAAGTACGGTAACTTGTCCGGTGAAAGCTTTGGTTGAAGCCACACCAATTTCCGGCCCAACATGGATATAACTGCCGGTATCTGTTGCCCGTGGAATACTTGAGCCAACAACATTACAAATACCATAAATAAACGCACCTTTCTTTTTCGCTATTTCTATTGCAGCCAATGTATCAGCCGTTTCACCGCTTTGAGAGATAGCGATAACAACATCATTTTCAGATACAACAGGATTTGAATAACGGAACTCACTGGCATATTCAACAGCTACAGGAATACGGCAAAAATTCTCTATCAAATATTTACCAATAAGTCCAGCATGCCACGAAGTCCCACACGCCACAATTATAATACGTTTTGCATTTAACAATGTGTCTTTATGATCAAGAATAGCACTTAATATTATATTATTACTCTCGTCACTTACACGACCACGCATACAATTTTTGATACATTCTGGCTGTTCAAAAATCTCTTTCAACATGAAATGCGGGAAGCCCCCCTTCTCTATTTGTCCAAGATTTAAATCAACAGTCTGTATCTCAGGGTTCAACTCGCGATTGAAAATATTCACAACTTTCAATCCTTCATCCTTACGAATTACCGCAATATTTCCATCTTCCAGATAAACGACCTTATCTGTATATTCAATTATCGGAGATGCATCTGAACCTAAAAAAAACTCATTATCTCCGACACCGACAACAAGAGGACTTTGTTTTCGTGCTGCGATAATCTGATTTGGATTACTCTTATCCAAAATTGCTATCGCATACGCACCAATAACCTGATGAAGTGACAATTGTACTGCTGTCAACAAATCAAGTTTTTTCTTCTTCTGAACGTATTCAATAAGTTGGATTAAAACCTCAGTATCTGTATCAGAGCGAAAATGAACACCATTTGAAATAAGATTACGCTTAATCTCGTTATAATTCTCAATTATACCATTATGGATTATAGCTAAATTTTTTGATTCTGAAAAATGCGGATGTGCGTTTTTTGAAGAAGGTTCTCCATGCGTTGCCCAACGAGTATGTGCAATTCCAACATGTCCACTTATATTCTTATCCTTGCAATAATCCTCAAGATCTGAAACCTTGCCTTTTGTCTTATATACATTCAGTTGATTATCATTATCAATGATAGCTACTCCCGCACTATCATAGCCACGATATTCCAATCTCTTTAATCCTTTTATCAAGATAGGATAAGCATCCTTGTTTCCTAAATACCCTACAATTCCACACATAATCAAACATCAATAAATAACATAAAACAAACGTTAGACATATTTTAAAACAAGATGCCTAACGTTCATATTTAAATTAATTTCTTAAAATATTAATTACTAATGATGCAAGTGAAGTCAATATACTAACTCCCGAGAGCCATAATGTTGTAGACGCTCCAATAGAAGACGATTTCGCCTTCACACCATTAGGCTGTACATATATTATATCATTCTGCTGAACATAATAATATGGAGAATTTATAAAATTTGCGTCATTAAGATTTATTCTTACTTGACTCTTTTGCCCCAGTTCATTTTCGCGAATTAACAATACATTATCGCGTTTACCATATATCGTAAGATCTCCTGCTTGTGCCAAAGCCTCTATCACGCTCATCTTCTCTGAATTCACAGGAACAACCCCCGGACTATTCACTTCACCTGATACCGTAACACGGAAACTTGACATTCTCACTGTCACGACAGGATTTTCTGTTCCCGACATATAAGGCATTATTTTTTCACGTATCAGATCTTCACACTGTCCTTTGGTCAAACCAGAAACATGCACTTTTCCTATTACGGGGAAATTTATATTACCACTATTATCCACAAGATATCCCTGCATATCTGTCGCTGTAGTATTTCCTCCCGCGACAGAATAAAGATTGAACGGGCGCGCTGCATCCGGATTTGTCGTATTTACTATAATAGACAACATATCTTTCGGCATAATTTTAGCATCATACAACCCTTGTGATGCAGAAAGATCCACATTGTCTATATTCTGGAAATAAGCAACATGCTTGGCACTAGAACAACTATCCAAAAGCGCCACAGTAGTCATTAAGACAATAAGATTGAAAAATAATCTTTTCATAATAAAAAGAACTGAACAATTAATTTTATTTTGCAAAAATACGATTATTTTTGATAATGACAAAGGTTTATCTGATTTATTTAATTGTATGCATCCATACACATTTACAGATTTAATTTAAACAAATAAAATCTTGTAATTTATTTCAAAAAATAATCTTTTTATCGTATCTTTGCTACCTCAATACATTTAATATGAGCCACAGATACAGTATTAATTATAGCAAAGTTTTGCTTATATATACAGGTGGAACTATTGGTATGGGATGTAATCCACAAACGGGAGCACTTGAACCATTGGATTTCAACCATCTTCTAAGCAACATGCCTGAATTCTCGTATATAAAAGCAGAAGTAGATACATATCAGTTCAGTAATCCTGTTGACTCGAGCGACATGTCGCCAATGATGTGGATTCAACTTGTAAACATTATATCGGAACGTTACGATCAATATGATGGATTTGTTGTACTCCACGGAACAGATACAATGGCATATACAGCTTCCGCCTTGTCATTTATGTTGGAAAATCTGACAAAGCCTGTCATTCTGACTGGAAGTCAGTTACCAATAGGACAACTCCGTACAGATGGTAAAGAAAATTTAATAACAAGTATTGAGCTCGCTTCTGCCAAGAATCGCAATGGACACGCTATTGTTCCTGAAGTCTGCATATATTTCAGCGGCAGACTTTTAAGAGGAAACAGAAGTACAAAGCAGAATGCAGATGGCTTCAATGCATTCAATTCCTTCAATTATCCTCATTTGTGTGATGCCGGAGTTGGTTTTACATTCAATCATCATTACATACTAAAGCCTGACTTCTCACATCCAATGATACCCCACACAAAACTGGATCCCAATGTCGTAATCTTTTCTCTTTTCCCTGGAATACAAGAAAACATTGTTAGACACGTTCTTGAAGCGCCAGAATTAAGAGGAATTGTAATGAGAAGTTATGGTAGTGGAAACGCGCCACGCCAGGAATGGCTTCTACGAATCCTAAGAGAAGCTAGTGACCATGGAGTCACTGTTGTAAATATAAGCCAATGCATATCCGGATGTGTAGAAATGAACAGATACGATACTGGTTATCAATTAAAAAATGCCGGCGTTCTAAGCGGTTATGACAGCACGGTAGAGAGTGCTGCTACAAAATTAATGTTCCTACAGGGCAAATACTCAGATAACAATCTAATTAGAAGAGACATGAGCCGATCCTTGTGTGGTGAGATAACAATTTGACTTTGCTTTTATAAAAGCACATATTCATTCAACTTTATGTATCACTATTATTAATTTAAAACTATGAAAGAATTAAAAGGAACAAAAACAGAAAAGAATCTGTGGGAAGCTTTTGCCGGAGAATCTCAGGCACGTAATAAATATTCCTACTATGCATCAAAGGCCAAAAAAGATGGTTTTGAGCAGATCGCAGCTATTTTTGAAGAAACTGCAAACAACGAAAAAGAACATGCAAAATTATGGTTCAAATATCTGCACAATGGAGAGATAGCTCCAACCATGGAAAATCTCAAAGATGCTGCTGCAGGAGAGAATTACGAATGGACAGATATGTATGACCGCATGGCAAAAGAGGCCGAAGAAGAAGGCTTCACTGAAATTGCAGCAAAATTCAGAGGCGTTGCAGCAATAGAGAAACATCACGAAGAACGCTATCGTAAACTACTGAAAAACATTGACGATAAAGTAGTATTCTCCCGTGAAGGAGACTGCATTTGGACATGCCGAAACTGTGGACATATCGTTATTGGTAAATCAGCCCCACAGATATGCCCGGTATGCAATCACCCACAAAGCTATTTTGAATTAAGAAACGAAAACTATTAACACTTCAAAATAAGTAAATACAAGAAGAGATGTTTGTTTCAACATCTCTTCTTTTTATTTTATAAAAATGGGCGCATCATACAAATGATACACCCATTTCATTATATATTTTCACTAATTATTATCTTATTCTATCAGCTGCTCTGACTAACTTTTCATCATCCAGAATACCCTTCCTTGCCATCACCAAAAGAATTATTGATATGAGTGGAAAACATGCAGCTACTGAGGGTTGAAAACTATAAGCATCCCCACTTATCAATTTCACACAGACTCCGTATACAACATACCATAACACAAGTATAAGAATATTGAATACACACAAACGGCTTTGGAACATTCTGTTTTTAAAAGCACCAATTGCCTTTAAACACACCGGACACGTGATCAACAGTATGAAAAACAACCATGCAACAGAATACTCATGACGTCCATCATTAAGCAACCAAAGATTAAACATCTGTTTACCAGTCCCCATCATTTCCTTTGGTTCAAAAGTTCCTACAGGAAGACACAAACATGCTATTGTTAGCAAAAATGAAAGGAAAAGGAATACTGTCTGTTTACGCTGTAACATATTTATCAATTCTGATTATCCTTTGAAGGATCACGATAATATATATTACCATCCACAAACTCCTGTGTCGCTAACAAAGTCGGTTTTGGCAGCTTCTCATAATAACGCGAGATCTCGATCTGCTCACGATTCTCAAAAACCTCTTCCAAAGAGTCATTATACGAAGCAAACTCTGCCAGTTTCTTATTAAGATCCTGCTTTATCTCCACTGCAATCTGATTTGATCTCTTTGAGATAATAGCAACACTTTCATAAATATTACCTGTCTCATCACACAAATCCATAATGTTTCGTGTAACGGTATTGACCGGTGCTTTCGACTTTTTGTAATCCATATATAAACTTTTATTCTTTAGTTTTTGTATATTCCTTACATTTACCTATATATTTCTCGGCAAGATTTTTCTCCTTTGAATCAGGAAACTCATTCAAGAAGCCATAACATTCATCTTCTGCATCCTGGAACCTCTCAAGTTTCTTTTCCTCTACGCTCTGTTCTGCCAATTCAAATTTACTTTTCATTATAAGCAAGGCAAAATCCTCGCGCATAGAAGTATAAGGATAATCTTTCAATGCATTTTGAGCCGTTATGATACAAGCCTCATAGTTGTTACCACCATATGTGCAGTTTCCAAAATACTGTCCCATATCATAATAAAGACGTGCCGAATAATATTCTTTTAGTACAAGTTTATCTTGAAGCTCAAACATACGCTCCTGAGCAAGCGACTTATACTTTGCTTCCGGAAAAAGATCAAGATATTCCTGAAATGCAGCAATAGCTGCAACCGTCTGCGACTGATCCAAACGCGGCTCCGGCGTACTCATGTACAGACTCTGACCAACATAAAACTCAGCCATTTCGGCATATATGCCTTTGGGATAGCTTGAAAAATATTTTTTAAAAGTAGCGGCTGCGCCCTCATAATCCTTACTGAGATATTCAGCCATCGCCAGCATATACAAACTTTCCTGAGCGTTATCTGTACCTTTTTGCATTGTTACAAGTTCCTGAAGCAGAGTCGAGGCTCTTGTATACTTGCCATTTACAAAACACTCTTTCGCATATTCATATTTGAAGGAGTTATCATATGTCTTATATACATTATTAAATTCGTTCGAACAACTTGATAAAATTGTCGAAATTGCTATGATAACACCAGAAGTTATTCTTTTCATACTCCAAGTTTTGAAGTGCAAAAATACATATATTTCATTTATAAACAAAGCAATAGCCTTCTTTTTTAGCAAAAAATCACGATTAACCCTCTTAATTGTGAGTTTTTTATTATTTTTGTTATCTCTCTTCAAACTGTTTATTATGAACTTCAAATTAACATCTAATTATTCTCCGACTGGAGACCAACCAGAAGCAATAAAACAACTTACAGATGGCATCAACAGAGGCGAACACGCCCAAGTACTGTTGGGAGTCACCGGTTCCGGAAAAACATTCACAATGGCCAATGTTATCGCAAACATAAATCGCCCGACACTAATCTTAAGCCATAACAAAACATTGGCTGCCCAACTTTACGAAGAGATGAAAGGTTTCTTCCCGCAGAATGCTGTTGAATATTATGTTTCTTACTACGACTATTATCAACCGGAAGCATATCTTCCATCAACGGATACATATATTGAAAAAGACCTTGCTATAAACGAAGACATCGATAAATTGCGCCTGTCTGCCGTTAGCGCATTACTTTCCGGCAGAAAAGATGTTGTTGTTGTTTCTTCCGTATCATGCATCTACGGTATGGGAGGCCCAACCGCTATGGCCAACAGTGTCATTAAAGTAAGAAAAGGACAAACCATAGACCGAAACGATTTTTTACGAAAACTAGTGGATGCCCTATATCTGCGTAATGACATAGAACTTAAAAGAGGAAATTTTCGAGTGAAAGGCGATACTGTGGACATATTCATGGCCTACAGCGACAATATCCTACGTATAATATGGTGGGACGACGAAATAGATTCCATTGAAGAACTTGACAGTGTCACATTCCAGACATTGGCAACATTTGAAGAGTATCAGATATATCCAGCCAATCTGTTTGTTACCTCCAAAGAACAAACAAACCAAGCAATAAGAATGATACAAGACGACCTTGTCAAACAGATAGATTTCTTTAACGGTCTTGGGGATACCATTAAGGCACAGCGAATTAAAGAGCGTGTTGAATATGATATGGAAATGATAAAAGAACTCGGTCACTGCAGCGGTATCGAGAATTATTCACGATATTTCGATGGCCGACAGGCAGGTGACAGACCATATTGCCTATTGGACTTTTTCCCAAAAGATTATCTCTTGATAATAGACGAAAGCCATGTTAGCGTACCACAGATAAATGCAATGTACGGCGGAGACCGTGCAAGAAAACAGAATCTTGTAGAATACGGTTTCAGGCTACCGGCAGCATTTGACAATCGCCCTCTCAAATTCGAAGAATTCATGAGTATGATAAATCAGGTTATCTACGTTTCAGCTACTCCAGCTGATTTTGAACTCAACGAGTCAGAAGGCATCATTGTAGAACAGATAATACGTCCTACCGGACTATTGGATCCGGTAATAGAAGTACGACCAAGCGAAAATCAGATAGACGACTTGGTTAACGAGATCATCGAGCGTAACGAACGCGACGAACGTACACTTGTGACCACACTTACAAAAAGAATGGCTGAAGAACTTACAGAATATTTGCTCAATCATGGAATAAGAGCAAACTACATACACAGCGACGTAGCAACACTCGACCGCGTAAAAATAATGAACGATCTTCGAAACGGATTATTCGATGTGCTTGTGGGAGTGAATCTGCTACGCGAAGGTCTTGATCTTCCGGAAGTTTCACTTGTTGCAATCCTCGATGCCGACAAAGAAGGATTCCTCCGTAGCCGCCGTTCGCTCACCCAAACCGCTGGACGCGCTGCACGAAATGTGAACGGAAAAGTCATTATGTATGCAGACACAATAACCGAAAGCATGCAAAAAACTATAGACGAAACTAACAGACGCAGAACAATACAGTTACAATACAACAAAGACCACAACATCACACCACGCCAGATAAAAAAAGACATAAAAGGAACACTCCCCGTTACCGGCAGCGAAAAAGAAGCACATGCCGATATACGGCATATTGAAAAGGAAATCAAATATCGCCCGTATATAGAACCAGAGAAAGATGCAATAGCTGCAGATCCGATAATAAAACGAATGAGCAGAAAACAGTTAGAAAAGAGTATTGCTGACACTACAGCTCTTATGAAGCAAGCTGCAAAAAATCTCGATTTCCTCCAAGCCGCACAATATCGCGACGAAATTGTACATCTTCAGTCGCTGCTTGAAAACTATCCGCATGAGAAATGAAAAGTCTGAATACTCTCAGGAAATGAAATAACGTTAAATTATCATCAACACATCAAGTTACAGAACAAAATTATTAACTTTGCAAAACTTAAACTTTTAAACATTACATAACATAAAAATAATATGAAAAAACTGTTGATTATGATATTACTGTCCATGCCTATAACCGGTATGGCACAAAACGGATGGGAAAGAGTTCTTACCGAGAAAGAACAACAAGAACAAATGGAAAAGGCTGAAGCCGCAGCTAAGAAAGCAAAGAAAGAAGCGAAAAAGGCAGCCAAGAAAGCAAAGAAGATGAAAAAAGCAGGAGCAGACTCCGCAACGACAGCCTATCTGGAAGACGAATCAATATCGGCAGACACCCAAGAATCAAGCAAGAAATCCAAGAACAAGAAATATATTCAGGCTGGTGCAGTACCTGAGATTGACGGCAAAGTTATATTCACTCTCGATCTTGACGTACCAGGCAAAAACGCCCAGCAGATTTACGACAAGATGTACAGCATGCTTGATGCAATGGCAAAGAAAGAAAATCAGAAAAACAGCGGCATCATACTTGTCAACAAAGAAGAACACATGATTGCAGCAAAATACAGCGAATGGCTTGAATTCACAAAAAATTTCTTCATTCTCGACCGCACAGAATTCAATTATACGATAATTGCAACATGCAAGGACAATCATCTGACAATGACTCTCGAACGCATATCATATAACTATGAAGAAAACCGTGAAACCGGTTTCATGCTACCGGCAGAGAAACTCATTACAGACGAATACGCCCTTAACAAGAAGAAGACAAAACTCATGCCCATGTATTCAAAGTTCCGTAAAAAGACAATCGACCGCAAGGACGAAATATTCCAGGAAGTAAAAGACAGACTCCTCTAAAACTCAGACAGAGATGGATGACGAGACAAACATACAGTTTCCAAGACACAGAAGATCCGAACAAGAAAATCCGGACAAATTTCTGAAAATAAGAAACATACTTAATATAATCTTCATGATTGGTGCAATAGCCGGAATGATATTATATTTCACTTCCGGCCACACCATCGGCATAATTATAATAATGTCATCGATGGTGTTCAAGATAGCAGAATGTTGCCTTCGATTTTTCCGTTAATGAAAAAACTTTTTACAATATTATTCGCTGCCTCCTTAATATCTGTGAATGTCATGGCTCAGACCGATGACACATACAACCAGATTAATGCCGACGGCACCGTAAATAGGCGTTCATCACAAAACGCCGACTCGCTGGGAAGCGACAAAGAAATACCTAAAGGAATAAAAACATGGACTGTAAGCCGTAAATTCGGTGACCGGACTCCGGTACAGGTTGATACTTTGTCACATATGTTTATGAACACAATATTCACCACCGGACTGCGTGGTGAATATAATACAACCGGTAATCTTGGTGCGCCACGTATCAACCGCATATTCATAGACCGCCCCGAGACAGAACAGTTCATTTTCACCCAACCTTATGATTACTTCGTGACACCGGTTGAAACCTTCCAGTTCACCAACACACTGTCTCCGTTCACAAACCTTACATACAACACAGCCGGCAACCGCACCAACGGTGAGGATCATTTCACTGCAAAGTTTGGTGTAAATGCAGGAAAACGTATCGGTGTAGGCTTTAAGTTCGACTACATATATGGTCGCGGATACTATCAGAACCAAAGTACATCACACTTTGACTACACCATGTATGGTTCTTATTTAGGCGACCATTATCAAGCCCATCTGCTCTTCTCCACCAATCACCAGAAAGTGACAGAGAACGGCGGTATAACCAATGATGCCTATATCACACATCCTGAAAGTTTTGACGACACATATACCACAAGTGAAATACCGACTGTACTTGAACAGAACTGGAACCGCAACGACAACCAGCACATATTCCTTACCCACCGATATAATATTGGTTTCAACCGTAAGGTGAAAATGAGTGAAGAGGAAATAAAGGCACGCAAGTTTGCTATTGAGTCAATGAAAGAGAACGAGACTCTTTTGGAGAAAGAGCTGGCAAGCAAAAAAGCACGTCGTGAAGGCAGAGTGTTCGACGAGGAGAAGTTCGACAACAAACAGACATACAGCGGACGTCCTGACGACGCAAAAATAGCAGGTGATGAACCTGCCGACAGCTTGACAAACAACATATCAGACCGTATTGCCATAACCGACGCCACAGCAGACAGTCTGCTCACTGCAGAGAAGAAAAACGAGGCCGACACAGCATGGATGAAAAATGAATATGTACCTGTCACCAGTTTCATACACACCATGAGTTTCGACAATTACAATAGAATATATCAAGCATACAAGACTCCGGAAAACTATTATGCAGATGATTTCTACAATGCAGCAGACTTCGTGCGTGGTGATTCCATATACGATAAGACGAGTCATTTCCGCGTACAGAATACATTCGCCATTTCATTACTTGAAGGTTTCAACAAATGGGCTAAAGCCGGACTTAAAGCCTTTGCATCCTCAGATCTGCGTCATTTTGTTCTACCAAATACTGACGGTGGCACAACTACCTATAATGAACACAGTCTGAGCATCGGTGGACAACTCCAAAAAACGCAGGGACGAACACTTCACTATGATGTCGTTGCAGAGACATGGCTTACCGGAGAAGATGCCGGACAGCTTAAAATTGATGGCTCTATTGACGTCAATTTCCCTGTTTTCGGCGACACGGTAACTCTACGCGCCAAAGGATTCTTTCATCACCTCAATCCGACATTCTACTACCGTCACTACCATTCACGCCATTTCTGGTGGGACAATGACGATCTGAGCAAAATAATACACTCGCGCATAGAAGGTGTATTCACTTATCGCAAAACACGCACATCACTGCGTGTTGCAATTGACGAACTGAAGAACTACACCTACATGGCCATGAGCTATGACATTGACAACGAATTCAACCGTACTGGCAATAAAGTGAGCATTGCACAAAAAAGCGGTGCCATAAGCCTTTTTACCGTATCATTGTCACAAGACTTCAAACTAGGACCACTCCATTGGGACAACGTCATAACCTATCAGAAATCATCTGACAACGACGTGATACCTCTACCGGACATAAACATTTACTCAAACCTGTATCTCAGATTCAAAATCGCACGCGTGCTGAAATGTGACCTTGGAGCGGACATTCGCTATTTTACAAAATATTACGCACCCGACTACAGTCCAGCGTTGGGTCAGTATGCTGTGCAGACCGGCAACGTACGTGTAAAAACAGGTAACTATCCGTTGGTCAACGCATACGCCAATTTCCACCTCAAACGCACGCGTTTCTTTGTTATGATGAGCCATGTCAACGGTGGTAGTGGCAGTAAGGAGTATTTCCTGACACCACACTATCCTTTAAACGGACGCATATTCCGATTCGGCTTGAGCTGGAATTTCTTCAATTAAAAAGCATAATACACTAAATATTATGGCCCGGGATACTTCTACATTAATGAAGTGCCCCGGGCCATTACAATAAAGATTATCCCCTTGAATTACGAAATTATCAGTCCGAGCGACTGCAATAACCCGTAAACAAACATGTTACGTGCAGTCATACCCAACACACGATTAAGTTCCGTTCCCTTTCTTATTCTCAGCATTTCACGATAAGTATAAATATGCATCACCAGATAGACCAACGGCAGCATGGCCGCCCACATACTTCTGTCATAAAACAAAACAAAACCAGAAAGACATGCCGTAAGTCCGAGACCAAGATACAGTTTCTCCGAAGCCCTGGCACCAATTCTCACCACAAGAGTTTTCTTGCCCGAACGTCTGTCATTATCGATGTCACGATAATTGTTCACCACAAGCAGAGTATCTATAACAAGACCACAGGCCAATGATGCCCAAACCACCTCCTGGCTAAAAAGCGGAGCTCCGGACGGCATGTCAAGATAATAGGTAAGACACACCGGCACAAAACCGAAGAACACTAGAACAAGCACGTCACCCAACCCCATATACGACATACATGTGGTATAAAGAAAACAGAACAGCACACACACAGCCCCCACTCCAATCATCTGCCAGCCACCATAAACAACAAGCGGCAGACCAACACTACACGAAAGAAATGTGGTAAGCGCGATACCGAGACGCATGGCCTTCTTGGTTATCCACCCCTGGGCGCAAGCTCTCTTCGGTCCAAGACGATTTTCATCGTCTGTACCCTTTACAAAATCGAAATAATCGTTGATAAAGTTGGCATCAATCTGCATTAAAAAAGCAAAAAGAAAACACAGTATAGCTGGCACAATCCTTATATTGCACGAAGCGTCACGCATCGCCAAAGCCGTACCTATCATAACCGGAACAGCCGCACCGGAAAGTGTTTTGGGGCGCGAGGCCAAAATCCAGGCTTTAAGCGAATTAACTTTCACATCAACCTCGTTCATATCAGTTTTTCAGTTTACTTCTTGCAAAATTAACCATAAAAGACTATATTTGCAAATAAATACAACCGCTTTATTATGCTTGCATCAAACGTTAGTCTGGACCTGATGGAATTTATCGAAAAGAATATTCTTCCAAGATATACCGCTTTCGACAAGGCACACAATCTCACACACGTAAACAGAGTAATAAGCCGGTCGCTGGAACTGGCATCAAGGATAGGAGCCGACGCTGACATGGCATACGTCATAGCAGCCTACCACGATCTCGGCCTCGAAGGACCAAGAGCTGTGCATCATCTGACAAGCGGAAAGATTCTTGCGGCAGACTCGCGGTTGCAACGATGGTTTACAAAAGACCAACTGAAAATAATGAAAGAAGCCGTGGAAGACCACAGAGCATCCACATCGCACACACCACGCAGCCTGTATGGAAAAATTGTAGCAGAGGCCGACCGCGACCTTGAGCCGTCCATTGTATTCAGAAGGACAATAGAATATGGTATAGACCATTACCCGGAAAAAAGCAAAGAAGAACAATGGCAAAGATTTCTTTCACACATCAACAATAAATATTCATCACACGGCTACATACGCCTTTGGCTGCCAAACTCGCCAAATGAGCAAAATCTGAAAAAAATACGCGAGCTTATAAGTAGTCCGCAGCTTCTAAGAGAAGAATTTGAAAGAATATACATACTCGTCAACGACGGCCAGTGAGAATTTTCACCGGCCGTTTTTCTTTTTACACCTTGACAAGGAGCCAGACCAATAATCAGCAAAAGATGCTGCAGGAAATACTATTCCAACAAATCAAATATACAATATCATTATTTAATTTCAGGTTTACTACCGATTACCAATCATTTAAAGCGTCATCACAGATGTCTATGTTTACCAACATATCCGATTCCACCTACATAGATATATCCTCAGCAACTGTACATAAAATAAATATGCAGAAACCATTATTGGTCTCTGCATATAATAATATAACACATCAAGATATATGTAATCCTAATAAGAAACTATCCGATCCGGATTATTTCTTCACATAGTCTTCCGGAAACGAGAACTCATTAATCATCTTTCCGTCGTTCATGCGTATCCAACTTCTGAAACCACGCTTACCTTCCTCTAGTTCTATCACACGAGCACCATTGTCACCAGGAATATCCCAATAGGTGTTCTTGCTTCCTGTGAAACGTCCATAACAGAGCATCATGCCCTTCCACTCCACAGCATAGTCGTTTACATGATCATGACCAACAAAAACTCCCATAACATCACCTTGTTCAAGCATTGCCGTAAAAAGCCCGCTGTTCACTACCGGAGCACACGCTTTCTCCCTACGTGTTCCTATCAACTTGGCATCCTCATTGCTCGCAGCCTCATTGAATTCCGGCAGTGGAATATGAAAGAATGCTAAAGCAGGCAGTGCATTTCCGTCATTTGCCGCAGTAAACTTTTTGCTCTTGTCAACATACCAGTTTATTTGGTCGGTCTTTATCCAGTCATAACCTTTCGCAACTTCCAACGGTGAGTAAGAATTGCTGTCGAATATATAAATAACAGCAGCATCCTTGTCCCCGTCTGACGATTTAAGTGTAAGTGTATAATTAGTTACACCTGATATTCCGGGAGTTGTCTCCGTAAGACTGCCTTTATATTTCTTTATCAGTTCGAACAGTTGTGCACGCGACAATCCCTGCTCATCATCATGATTTCCAAAAGTCATTGCAAACGGTATGCCGCGTGATAAAGTTGGCTGAAGCACCTCGTCCAATCCTTTTGCAGCAGGTTTTCCTGTCACAAAATCACCGGAAAACACTACAAGATCAGGCTTTTCCTCATCAAGCACAAGGTTCATACACTTTTCTGACACAGCAGAATGTTCACTGCCTGACACCCAATGAACATCGGTAAACTGAACAATCTTGAACTTCTTGTCAGAACCGAATTTCAATGTCTGCGCATAAAGTCCGCTATACGCGGCAACACTTAATGCCATCAATACTAATCTCAACATTCTCATAATGTAATATTCTATTAAAACAAAATGTGATTTATAATAAATTGATTAAAGTCAGTCGTAGTCTATATATTTTCAGTATAAAGATTTTGAACGATGAGTACAAAAGCAGAAGGTAAAAACAGTATTTTACTGAAATCAGCCTTGCAGAACCACCCTTATCCTATGCTAGGATTGTGGAAGGTAAAAGCAAAAGACAATGATGGAAAAATTTGTTTCCCGACTTTGGCTTTGCCTAATCATATTCTATCTTATGCAAAGATAGCGAAAATATACCAATACAACAAACAACTGCAACAACCTTTTATTTCCTTCCATCATACTGTCTTCATCGCCCTCTCAACAGTTCAACCCAATACAGTGTTCTTTCCAAACATTCGGCTGTATTTTGGCTTCTCAAACAAAAAATTATACGGTTTATATAAAAAATACATCGAAAAATTTGCAGATTAAAAAAAAATCACTACCTTTGCACTCGCTTTAAGACATTACGGATTTCGATCAAAGGAGAGATGGTAGAGTGGTCGATTACAACGGTCTTGAAAACCGTCGTACCGAGAGGTACCGGGGGTTCGAATCCCTCTCTCTCCGCAACAAACACTGAAAATCAGCAGATTGCAAAACAAACACCCAGTTTTGCACCCAAGAATGTAAAGTCGGGTGTTTTTGTTTTATTTAAGATAATACAACCACTACATAATAAAAGAGTAGCGATATTAAAAGAATCCGATGAGAAAAGACTAATATTTATCTATCCATTCACTTTGATTTTTCAGGACTTTACATCGTCCTGAAAGTATTTGTTATTGTATTCCAACGTCAGGAGTGGATTATAATACAAGTTTTTTGTGTGGATAGAATTTCGTTTTGCTTAATGTACGAAAGTACTTATCTATAAACGCATGAAATATTAGCACAATGAATCATTGGAAATCAACTTTGGCCGTGATAGGAATAGGCCAACTCATATCTATTTTAACAAGTACGATTGTTGGCTTCTCCATTATTTTTTGGATTAGCAACGAATTTAAATCCCCGACAGCTTTATCTCTGGCTATTTTAGCTGGATTTTTACCACAATTTGTATTAGGCTTGTTTGCCGGGGTCTATGTTGACAGATGGAATCGAAAGAAAACGATGTTTTATTCGGACTTGTTCATCGCGTTCTGTACCCTATGTCTTTTTATTGTGATAACCAAGGGTTATAAAGACCTTTCTTTTTTTTATCTATTGACTGCTTGTCGTTCAATAGGCAGTACGTTTCATGCACCTGCTTTACAGGCAAGCATCCCTCTACTGGTTCCCAAGCACCATCTTGTCAGGGTATCAGGTTTGTACCATTCCATTCAATCCTTCAGTGAGGTGATAGCCCCCGTTGTAGGGGCAAGCCTCGTTGTTTGGCTTCCCATACAGTATATTCTGCTCATAGATGTGATCGGAGCTGTTGCTGCTTGTCTGACCTTACTTTGTGTCCAGATTCCTTCTCTTCAAAAAACGAAAGTTCTTCCAGATTTCAAAAAAGAACTGACGGAATGTTGGCATACCTTGCGGCGTACAATGGGCATTTTGCCTTTATTCGTATGCTTTACGCTGGTGACTTTTGTCCTTATGCCTGTTTTTACGTTATTTCCTTTTATGACGCTTCTGCATTTCAACGGAAACATTTTGCAAATGGGAGTTGTGGAAATGGGTTGGGGCTCAGGGGCATTGTTGGGCGGTTTAGTACTTGCCTGTAAGGCTTTGAAAAGCAAGCAAACATTAGTGATGCATACGGCTTATGTGATATTGGGATTGTATCTGATTAGCGCCAGTTATTTACCATCAAGCGCATTTATAGGTTTTGTTTGCCTAACATTTACAGGAGGCATAGCCTATTCCATTTACCATGCGCTTTTCATCGCTATTATTCAGCAGAACTTGGCTTCGGACATGCTTGGACGGACTTTTTCTCTCATCTTTAGTTTGAGTACCTTTCCATCAATGCTGGGTATCGTAGCTTCAGGATATTGGGTGGAAGCATGGGGTATCACATCCGTCTTTATGATCAGCGGATGGGTTATCTTTCTGATTGGAGTGGGTGCAAATTTTATTTCTTCAATCAAGCAGTTGGATAATTACGCATAGTATTATTTATTAAAGAATTATTATATGACAAAGAAAGAACACACTACGATTACAGAGTTATTTCAAGTTTTGGACTTGTTGGAAAGCCTGGACATGCAGTTTTGGTTGGATGGAGGCTGGGGAGTGGATGTCTTGTACGGACAGCAAACCCGCTTGCATAGAGATATTGACATTGATTTTGATGCCAATTATACAGACCAACTCCTTGATCTTTTGCAGGAGAGAGGATATCAAATTGAAACAAATTGGTTGCCCACCCGTGTGGAACTGTATAGCAAAGAATTAGGCTATATTGATATCCATCCTTTTGTCTTGAATGCGGACGGCACTTCCAAACAAGCCGACTTGGATGGAGGCTGGTATGAATTTCAACCGGACTATTTTGGAACAGCAGTCTTTGAAGGCAGAAGCATCCCTTGCATTTCTGCAAAAGGGCAACAAGTATTCCATTCGGGCTACGATTTAAGAGAGAAGGATATTCACGATTTATCTATAATTAAACAATGTATAACAACAATGAGCCTAACAATTAGATAAGAACAAGAAAATGACAGAAAAACAAATTGTCTGGTATATCTTACTTACAGAAGTAAAGATAGATAGTGACACCCAGTCTGTCACATCCCTGAGTGTAGCTCCATTGGCAGTCTTGCCGGAATTCCAGCGTAAGGGAATTGGGGGGGATGTTGATTCAGTAAGCCCATCAGAGGGCAGCACTTTTGGGTTACGGCACAGCAGTCGTATTGGGGCATAAAGAGTATTATCCTCGATTTGGCTATCGCAAGGCTATCGATTTAGGAATTGAATTTCCTTTCGAAGTCTCTCATGAATATTGCATGGTGGCTGAATTAATACCTGGAGCTACTGAGAATGTGAAAGGTATGGTTTGTTATCCAACTGACTTTAAATAGTTTAACAAGTAAAATTCATTATATAACTCGGACTGGGTATTTCAATTTCCCAGTCCGTATTCTGATAGTACTTATTCAATTGGAAGATTGTGTTGCTTCAAGAATGAAAGTTTATCCCAATACCCTCTTTGAAAGACGATTTTGTTATCTTTTACATGAAAAAATCCGCATCCACGAAGTCCAAGAGAGTCTTTCCATTCCATGATAGCCCATTCGCCATCTTCAAAAATATTTTCCACCATACAAACCATTTTAGCAGTGGCAAATTCATTCACAAACATTTTGTAGATTGATTCTTTACCAATTATTGGTTCGTTTGCGACTTGATGATTTACTGCATTAGTAGCATACAGCTCTGCTATATGATAAGCATCTGCTTTGTTAAAGCAATCTATCCATTTTTCCAAAACTTCTTTAGGCTTCATTTTTTATAAATTCTTAGGATTTTGATTCTGTAATAAAAACAATCTGTTTGGATGCATAGATACTTGATTTTATTAATAATAGGCTATTCTATATTCTAAATCCTCTGGATTTTTGCTCTCTCTGCACCGAGTTACGTAGATTCTGCTGTAACTTTTCCCATTGTTCCTTAAACCATTGTACTATGGGTTGTCGGTTTATGGTCAGCATAAGCTTACCACTATCCATCGGATGTTTCTCAACCCTAAAAATATCATTCTTGATGTCAAATTTCCACCTGTGTTCTTCGGAATAAATTTTGCCACTACATTGTATGGATTCTTTCTTTGTCAAGAGGTTTTCTATCATGTCTTTGGTAAACCCGATAACAGCGCATAATTTTTCCATTCTCAACATCTCTTTGAACATGGGAAACCATTTGTGGGCTTTTTCAAGCAAGGTGCTCAATCGTGATATTTCCTTGTCTTTGGCTTCAAGTTCTTGATTATGTATTCTTTGAAGATTACGAATTTGTCTGCTATGCTGTTCCTGTATTTGTTGTATCTGAATTTTTAATTCATCAGTAGCTTTGTCCCGTTTGGTAATTTCCTGATGTAGCTGCTCGATGTGATGTTCCAGTTCTTTCAGCTTACCGCTTCCGAAAAGAGAACCTACACCGCTTGCTATGGCGGTAGCAGCATTGGTGGCTGTTTTCTTTAGTTTGTCCGTGCGTATCTCTGCTTTTACCTGTTTGAGTTCCTGTTCGGCAAGGCTTACTTGTTGTTCCTTGTGTCGCTTGGTTTCCTCTATACGTTGCAGTTCGGCTTTCTGCTTCTCAATGATGAAATCATTTCGTTCCAGATGCTCTTTACCTGTGACAGCTTTTGCCTGTCCACGTTCCATCAGGAGAATATCGGAAGCAAGGGTCTGCATGGTTGCCATATCCTCGTCATTGAGCTTTCGGCTCTTTCCAGTTTCATGGTTCATCCAGTCGAATACGACATGAGCATGATAATTTGGTTTGAACCATCTGTTACCGACTTGGAAGCTCTCCTTGTCTTCTGCTTCCGGCTGACCGTTCAGCCAATGCCCTTCGTCTTTATGCAGGAAAATCTGTAGCGGAGTGATGCCCCAGCGTCTTTGGCACTCTTCACCGAATTTGCGTACATCAGCCAGTGTGGTGTCCGGTCTGATAAGCAATACTCCTTCACGGATGGGTGAGCATCCCGCCACCTTGATAATCTTTCCATTCTTTCCCTTGCGTTCCCTTTCCTTTTCCTGCATGGCACGTCCGGTCTTTTCCTTGACCATTTGCTTGATATTGTCATAATGAGTTCGCAGTTCGGGAGTGCCGAAGTCGGGATTTATCCACTGTTCGTTATCGGTGGAAAGTTCGGGAACGACATAGATTCTGGACTCCCCGATATTACGCATATACTCGGCAGTCCTTCGATTGTGTGCCTCGCTCGATGCGATGTTGCAAGGCTTGATATGTATGCTTGATTTTGTTGCCATAGCTTCTTTCCTTTGTTTACAATTGATTTACTTTGCTCGCTTTCGCAGAGGGGTTCTTAGGGGTAACCCATAAGCGGAGATTGCAAAGAGAGGGTCACTCTTTGCTCGGGGTTCTCAGGGGTGAAACGCCCTGAGTGGGTCATTAGGGCAAAGCCCTAATCCCCTCGGGAGAGCCCACAACTACGAAAGCGAAGCGTGTAGTTATAGTGGGCTATAACCGGAAGCCTTTCGGTTTCTTGGATAGTGTATCATTCCTCTTTTTGACAGATTGCGCTTGCTCTTTCCTATCGGCTATTCGTTTCTGTAAATATTCGTTCAGATCTTTACATCCACTGTAGATTTGCGAGGCGTCACGTATATACCGGGTAGCATCATACTCCTTTCTGATTTGCTGTATTGCTTCCATTCCTGCACGGTCATTGTCAAAGAAACAGTGGATGCGCTCATAGCTTCCCAACGGATAGAGTGCCTTGGGAACATTGGCTACGGAATTAAGAACTATGTAATCCTGTCTGTCGAAGTCGGGTGATTGCGGACAGCTTTCCAGTCTTAAGGTCAGAAAGGAAAGGTAATCCATAAATCCCTCAAAAACGTAACATGCACTCCTTGGCTTTCCTGACTGTCTGATATGGGATATTTCTTTTGGTGCGATACATCCCTTGAAATATCGGTTGCGGATTTCATATCCACCCGATATGTTCGGAAAAGCAATGGCGAAATAACGTTTGCCGTTGTGGGTGAAACGGGCTTCCTTACATTCTCTTTTCGCCAGTGCCGTGTTTATCCCTCTTTCCTGTAGATAGGCAAGCAGGGCAGGAGAAGTCAGCTGTACAATGTCCAACTCCTGAAAACTCGGTTCGGAAAATGACTGCTTGCCAAAAGAGAAAGATACGGGACGGATGTGCGGAGTCTGTTCCTCGATTTTCTGTAGAAGATAAGGTACATAGTCGGAATAGTAGAGTTCCTGTGCCAGTGCAATGATATTTCCACCTTTACCAATTGCAAAATCATACCATTGGTTGCGTTCGGTATTTATTTTGAACGAGGGCTCTGTCTCTTCCCGTAACGGGGATTTATACCACAGGTTGATACCTTGCTGCTTGACGGGAGAATGTCCCAAACTGTACAGAAAATCCGCTATCCTGATTTGTTTTGCTGTTTGTATATCCATAATAAGATGAGTGTTTGAATAATGGTTGGAATATTTATTTCTCTTTTCGCCCGTACCTTTTTATGAAGTACGGTCTGTATAATCACTTCACTTTATTTTCGTATATATAGGATACGGTAATAAAGTGAAGCGGTTTTACATTCTCTGCAATCGCTTCGCTTTATCCTTAATATATAGACCTGCCGAATAAAGTGAAGTGATTACAGGTTAGACGGTCTAATAGTGAAAGTCTGGCTTGAACGTGTATTTCCTGCCGTTCTCCTGTACTATCATCCGTTTGTTCCGGAGCATGGTGATAAGTGATACCGCCTTTTGATGGTTCAGTTTTACACCTACTGACATATAAGACTTGATTAAGGCGGTTTCCAGATCCTTGTAGCCGTATTCCTCTTTCAGTCCGAAAGCCGCTTCTAGTGCTATGCGGTGCTGTTGTTCGGTAATATGCCTGTAAGGGTCGAACTTTTCCTCTTCCGGTCTTCCGGGTTTCTTCGCTTCGGGTCTGTACCCCTCTATGAGTTCAGGCAATGCATTGTCGTTGATACGGAAAGCGAAAGGCTCGAAATCCATTGCACGTATGTGCATGGCCGAAACATTGCTTATATCCCCGTTGCTCTTGTCCTTTTCCACGAGAAGAACGGTTTCCGCCTTGTTGTTCAGCTCCGTACCGATATGCCCTCTTGCGTTTTCATCGCCTTTGTTCTGGTGGAGTATCGTATGGATGTGTATTTGCCTGTCATCCGTCCACTGCATCAACTTGGATATGATGCGTGTCGATTCTCCCGGACTGTTGATGTCATATACCATATCACGGATGCCGTCTATGATTACAAGCCCTATGTCCGGTGTATTATAGATAGCCTGTTCGACAATCCTGATGCGCTGTTCGGGCGTGTATTTCCTCAAAGCGAGAAACTCCAGATGTTCATTGTCCCTGTCATCAGGAAGACCGGCCAGCCGTAAAATACGTTTCATGACTTTCAGGCAGTGATAATGGCTTTGTTCCGTGTCCACATAAAGGACTTTCCTTTTGTTCTCCGGAAGTTCTGCCACATACCGTAGTACCGTACCGTTTTTCAATGAGGCGGCTACAATAGCCGACACATTGAAAGTCTTTTTACTTTTGGCTTTGCCTATGGATGCACTGAAATTGCCCAGTGTGCCAATGACCGAACCTTGCACTTTTAAAATCTCAGGTGCTTTCTCATAGATTTTCGATAGGCTCAGACGTGAGGCTTGCCAAAGGATTATCGCCTGTTCTGCAGATATTTCCTTTATTTCTCTCATATAGTCCATAAGCATACCTCCCATTATTTCCGTCCTCCTGTTTTCTTTCCGGCAAGTTCAAGAGCCAGTTCTGCATCAACTATAATCTTGCGCCCTATCTGGGTAATCGCCTTGTCTATCTTACCGCTTTTCTTTATGCGGTTGGCAGTGGGCAGACTGCACCCGAACAGTTTGGCTATACCGAGTATTCCGTACACATACTTCTTTTCCGTGTCTGTAACGGGTTGCGGCAATGCTTCGGCCTGACCTGAAGCGTGCTTACTCAGGAATATGAATTCTTCGCCTGTCATTTGCCAGACGGGTTTTGATAATAATTCTTGGATATTTGTCATCGTCCAATCTATTTAGTCGTTAAACAATCAGCCCTGCGCACTGGCTGTTATTTCTGTTCTCGAACGATGCAAAATTAGGTAGGGTTATGAGTGGTAAGGATGGGGACGGTACAAACTGAATATCATTGTATCTTATTGAATATCAGAAAACAAAAATACCACTCAAAAATTATTTTGAGTGGTAAAAGTGGAACTTTCGTAAAGTATCAGGATATATCACGGATTATCTGAATATATGTTCCATTTCCTTGGCGAAATTTTGGTTGCTGTCACTGGGGAAATCTGAAACAGGCTCCTTGTACTTGGATTTGTAGTAGCTGTCGTCAATATCCAGCAGTTTCAGTATTCTGTCTTTCCATTTGTCCCTGTCCTGTTTGGAGAGTTTCTCGCTCATCAGGAATATCAGATAGCATACACGTATTTTCTCTCTCGGTTTTATTTTCAGCTTACAGTTGCAGGGGTGAAGATTCATATTGGCATAGAAATCTGGTGCGGAAATTTCTTCGAACTGTTCTCCTTTGCACACCTCATGAATGAGCGAAAGTAATTTCATGCTGAAATATTCCTGTTGTTCTTCTGTCGTTTCCTGCTGACTGATTGGCTCGCTTGATTTATTCTCTTGCTTTCCGTCAGGAATGTATTTCTTCAATATATCCAGAAAAAGGCAGCTTTGACGGTATATGTCCGCACAACAGTTCTTCATATATTGGAATGCCTCTGTTCTTGTAGCCTTTTGCTGGTCATAGAGTTTGTTCAGTTTGGCTTTTTCCCTGTCATATTCAGCCTTGCAGCGTTCATATTCTTTCTCTGCCTGTTTTTCCTCTTCGGCTGTATGCTCCCTGTAACCAATGGAATCATACCTGTTGTTGGCTTCATTCAGCGGCTTGCTCAGACTTCTTGTAACATCCAGCTGGGCTTCAATTTCCTGAGAATACCTTTCCATGTGCTGATAGCAAGCACGTTCTATGGCTCTGTCACTTAACGGGCGTATCTCATAAGCCTGTATGCTCTTTTCTATTTCAGTTTTCAGACTGTTGAGTATCAAGGTGTATTGCTCTTTTTGCTTGTCAAGCACCAGTTCAAGGATAGCGGCTTCAAAGGATTTCATGTCATTATACTCCTGATAGAAATCCGATATGAATTTCTGCCTGTCAAAAGAAAAAGCGTAATTATCTATATAGTCTCTGTATATTCTGTTAAGTTCTCCATATTGGGGAATCATCGTCTGTATCTTTCCTGCCATATACTTTATATTATGGGTTCTTGTCCTTGTCAAGGAATAAGGTCAGTTCTTCTTCCACTTCTTCTATACTCGGTAGGGCAGATTTCAGATTTTCGGGTACTGCCTTGCTCAATTGATAGTCGCTGATACCTATCGGCTGGTCATATCCAGCCAAGGCATATTGTGCCACGACCTCATCCTTACCCCTGCACAGCAAAAGACCGATGGTCTTGTTATCATTTTCTCCCCTCAGTTTATCATCTACAACATTGATATAGAAATTTAACTGCCCTGCATATTCCGGTTTGAATGGCGTTGCTTTCAATTCCACGACGACATAGGCGTGGAGCTTGATATTATATAGAATCAGGTCGGCGAAAAAGTCACTGTCCCCAATCTGGAAATGTTTTTGTCTGGCAACAAAAGCAAAGCCGTTACCCATTTCCAGCAAGTAATGGGTTACATGCTTTACCAACTGTTCTTCTATATCCCTTTCGTCAGCCTTTTCCTTTGCTCCTGCCAAGTCAAAGATATACGGGTCTTTTAACAGATAATTGGCAAGATCGCTTTGAGGTGCCGGAAGTGTGGCAGTGAAGTTGTTTACCTTGTTACTCTTGATTTGTCTGTCATACAGATTACTTTCAATCTGCATTTTCAGCACATTACTGCTCCAACCCATTTCTACAGATTGTTTCATATACCAATACCTTACACCTAATGGTAGCGGATTATTGAGTATGACCATATGGCTTGCCCAATTTATTCTTGCAATCGGTGACGCCAAGAATAAATCTTCTATATCCTCTATTTTTATTTTATAGATGGTTGCTACTGTTTTTTCTACATTCTGAAATTGCGCAGGAACCTCCTGCGTAATTTCTAAAGATTGATTATCAGCTGATTGTATTTGCGCAGTAAGCTCCTGCGTAAATTGCCCGCTGTTGAGTTTAAGGACTTCATTAGTAATGTTTTGAATATTAGGGACTGACAGTATTGAATCTGTTTCAATAAAACTACGAAGTACATTTAACGGATATAAACGGGCAAACTGGCACATATAAGTAAGATTACGCTCCGAATATCCCTTCTTTTCAGGATAATTGAATCTGATTGCCTGTGCCAACTTCTTGATAATTTTACCACCCCAGCCATGCAGGTTTTGGTGGTACAGTATATAATTGCCCATTTTCCAGTAATGGAACAACATCTGGGCATTGGCTGCGGTAATGAGCCGGACTTGTGCCTGTTCTATTTCCGAACCGACAGCATGGACAAAGGCATCAAAATGACCTTTCTTTATATTATGTTCGTTGTTATTTTCCATATTACTAACTATTACTTAACAAAGATAACTCTAATAATGGATAATCTGTGAAACAGACTGATACTTTTATAGTTGGTTAAACTTGTTCATTGCATTAGCCTTAATATCATCGGCTATGTCAATGTAGGGCTTCATGGCTTTATAATCACTGTGTCCTGTCCATTTCATTACAACCTGTGCCGGAATACCTAGAGCCAGCGCATTACAGATGAATGTTCTTCTTCCTGCATGAGTACTGAGCAATGCGTATTTCGGGGTAACTTCATCTATGCGCTCATTCCCTTTATAGTAGGTTTCACGTATAGGTTCGTTAATTTCTGCCAGTTCTCCCAGTTCTTTCAGATAATCATTCATTTTCTGATTGCTGATAACAGGCAATACCATGTGGTTTTCAAAATGGATGTCCTTGTATTTTTCAAGTATGGCTTTACTGTACTTGTTCAGTTCAATACTCAGACTATCTGCCGTTTTAACGGTGGTGACTTCTATATGGTCGGACTTGACATCACTTCTCTTTAGGTTGCGAACATCTGAATAACGCAGACTGGTAAAGCAACAGAACAGGAAAACATCCCGGACACGTTCCAGATACTGTTTGTCTTTGGGTATCTGATAGTCTTTAAGTCTGTTCAGTTCTTCCCATGTCAGGAAGATTACCTTCTTGGGGGTGGTTTTCAATTTCGGTTTGAACGTATCGTATGCTATATTCTGGTGATAGTCTTTCTTGAAGCTCCACCGCAGGAACCATTTGAGGAATCCCATTTGTTTACCGATGGTACTGTTCCTCATATCCTTTTTGTCGCGCAGGAAATTGACATATTCGTTCAGTCCGAATTCATTGAAATATTCAAAGGTTAAATCTTCCTTGAACTCCTTGAGGTGATTTTTAACGGCTGCAAACTTTTCGTATGTGGATTCAGTCCAGTTATTCTGGTTGCCGCATTCTTTTACAAATTCATCGAATACCTCCCAAAAACTTATCTTTACGTCTTCCTGGTCTTCACTTGTATCTTTCATCCGCAGGTTGAATGCGTCCTTTAGCTGTTGGGTAGTGGGCATGGCTTCCTGTACCTCAAATTCCTTGAACACGTTTTGAATTTCGGTATAGTATTTCAGCAGATCGGCATTGATTTCAGATGCACTTTGCTTTAGTTTGTTGGTACACCCGTTCTTCACTCGCTGCTTGTCAGCATCCCACTTGGCTACATCAATGCGGTAACCCGTTGTAAACTCAATGCGCTGACTTGCGTATATGACACGCATACGGATAGGCACGTTCTCCACGATTGGCACACCGTTCTTCTTCCGGCTTTCCAATGCAAAAATGATGTTTCGTTTGATATTCATAATTGGGTGTGTTTGAAATTCTACACCCAAATATACACCCAATATTTGGAATAGCAAAAGATATTCAGAAAGATTTAGATTTACTATGTACTCCAAATAGTGCTTGATTATTAATGATTTGCAATTTTATGATATTTCTTGAATATGTAGGTTCGAGAGCCTCTCTCTCCGCTGAACGTTACGGACAAAACCGGACAACGAACAGACAAGTCCCACAAATTCAATGATTTGTGGGACTTTTTTTATCCCCTTGTGTCTGCCTTAAAGTACATTTTTTCGCCCCTAAAAGACGAGGTTTCTAACCTAACTCGTACCCCCGACAAACAAAATCAAAAAGGGGGTACAGATAGTCGGAAATTGGCGAACTTCTGTCGGTGTTTGGCGAGCCTGCATAAAACTCATTTTTAAGCATTTACAGTATTTTTGTAACTAAAAAGTGAGTATATGAAATCGACATTCAACATTTGTTTTTACGCAAAGAAAGACAAGCAGAAAGCGGGCGGTGCGTACCCCCTTTTCGCCCGTATCACAGTGGACGGTGTGGCAAGCCGTTTTAATACTAAATTGGACGTGCTGCCTGAAATGTGGGACGGTAAGGCTGGCAAGGCTATCGGACGCACGGCGGAAGCCGGACGTATCAACCGTATGTTAAGCGATATAAACGCATCGCTGAACACCATCTACCACGAAATGCAGCGGCGTGATAATTACGTTACTGCCGAGAAAGTGAAAAACGAGTTTTTGGGACACAGCGAGAACCACGAAACCATCCTTACCTTGTTCCAAAAGCACAATGAGGACGTGAAACAGCTTGTTGGCATATCCAAGACGATAGCGACCTACCGCAAGTATGAGGTTACACGCCGTCACCTTGCGGAGTTCATACAGAGTAAATATAACCTTTCTGATATTTCCATCCGGGAAATAACCCCGATGTTCATTACCGATTTCGAGTTGTATTTGCGTACAGCCTGCAAGTGCGGTTACAACACCACCGCCAAGTTCATGCAGTTTTTCAAGCGCATCATCATCATAGCCCGAAACAATGGCATACTGGACAAAGATCCGTTCGCCAGCTATAAAATCCGGTTGGAAAAAGTGGACAGGGGCTATTTGACGGAAGACGAGATAAAAATCATCCTTAAAAAGAAAATGGCTTCCGAGCGTTTGGAACACGTCAGGGACTTATTCATCTTTTCCTGTTTCTGCGGTCTGGCTTACAGTGATGTCGCCAACCTGCGGCAAGAGAATATCCGAAAGTCATTTGACGGTAATCTGTGGATAATGACGAAGCGGCAAAAGACCAACACGGACGTGAATGTTCCCCTGTTGGATATTCCCAAAATGATATTGAAGAAATACAAAGGCAAGCTGCCGAACGGAAAGATATTACCTATAATCAGCAACCAAAAGCTGAATGCCTACCTGAAAGAGATTGCCGATGTGTGCGGGATTAAAAAGAACCTCACATTCCATCTTGCCCGGCACACGTTCGCCACGACCACCACGCTGGCAAAGGGTGTGCCCATTGAAACCGTCAGCAAGATGCTGGGACATACTAACATTGAAACAACACAAATTTACGCCCGCATCACTAACAACAAGATTAGCAGCGATATGCAGGGGCTTGACAAGAAATTTGTCGGTATCGAAAAGATTTATAAGGAAGTCGCCATGTAATTTTGATTATAGGGAACAGGTCGTAAATTGCGACCTGTCCTTGCCGCATTATTCCAAACTTAATCTCTATAAATATACAATTATGGACTTGCAGATTATCCAAAACAAGATTTTTGAAGTCAGAGGCTACCGCGTGATGCTTGACTTGCATTTAGCGGAACTCTATCAGGTGGAAACACGAGCTTTGAAGCAGGCGGTCAAACGTAACATAGACCGTTTTCCCAGTGATTTCATGTTTGAGTTGAGCAAAGACGAGTGGTCAGGACTTATCACAAATTGTGATAAGTTCCCCGACAACATTCGTCATACGCCTACCCCGCCAATGGCTTTTACCGAACAGGGCGTTGCCATGCTTTCTTCGGTTCTCCGCTCCAAGGTAGCCATAGAGGTAAACATTTCCATCATGCGGGCTTTTGTCCTTATGCGTCAGATGGTAATTGGTTATGAAGAACTGCTAAAACGCATTGAGGAACTGGAAGTAAGTACCGATGCCCAGTTCAACGAATTGTATCAAGCCCTTACACAACTTCTGAGCCAGTCGCAGCAGCAGAGAGAACGCCGTCCGATTGGTTTTGCTACCTATGATCGTTCAGGAAACAAATAGGTAACGATTTTGAAAATAAGAAGTGCTATAACTATCTATATTCCAATAATATATTTTTTTATCTTGCGGGTGGTCCACAGACTACCCGTATTTTTTATATCCTTTTCCAAAGCCACATTCCCCGAAACGCCAGCGGTGCATGGCATCGCAGACTGTTTTTCGTGAAAAGAGCCTTTGGAAACCCGCACAAGAGTATCGGAAGGTGAACTCCCGACACACTTGTTTTTCCCACCCGCATAGGCAATTCCCTAATGGACTGAATGGGGAATAAGAACTTTTCCCCTGTTTTCCAACCTGTAAATCTTCCTCATTAAGCAGTCCTCCAGCCGGGAGATCGTTTTTATCATTTCAATAGGCAAAGGTAGTTACGTGTTCTTCACGGGTTTGCAAGGTCAAGCCTTTTCAGGTTTGGCGAAAAAATCTTCCCTGCGACATTCGTTGCGAGGTATTTTTTCCACAAAACCTTGCAAACTCTAAACACTTCCCTTTTAAGCCTATGTGAAACGAAAACGACCGACCCGACCGGAAGACGCATAAAAAAAAAGTCGGATTTACGGGAAACAGGAAAAAAGTTCAGTGAAACTTCAACTCCCTCACCTCTTAAATCCGCATAAAATTAAAAACTTAAAAATTACAGGATATGGAAGCAGCAACATTATCGGAAGCAAGAGTTTATGTAGGCACTTATGGCAAGTACAACAACGGTTCATTGTTCGGGGCATGGCTTGACCTATCGGACTATTCGGACAAGGAAGATTTTTACGAAGCCTGCCGGGAGCTTCACAAGGACGAGGAAGATGCGGAGTATATGTTTCAGGACTGGGAGAACGTACCGGAAAACCTAATCGGCGAAAGCTGGATTTCCGAGAACTTCTTCACCTTGCGGGATGCGGTGGAAAAGTTGGGCGTCACCGAACAGGAAGCCTTTTTCGTATGGTGCAACTACAAAAGCCATGATTTGAGCGAGGAAGATGCGGACGACCTTGTACGGGACTTTCAGGACGAATATCAGGGACAATATGACGATGAAGAAGATTTCGCCTACCAAATCGTGGAAGAATGTTACGACCTGCCGGAGTTCGCAAAAACCTATTTCGACTACAAACAGTTTGCCCGTGATTTGTTCATGTGCGACTACTGGTTTGATGACGGGTTTGTATTCCGGGCGGCTTAAACGACCATTCGGGCGGGGTTAAAAGCCCTGCCCGAATAAACAGAGAAACGATGAAACGGAAAAGCATTTATAAAATCATCCTGCGGGTGTTATTGTTCTGCCTTGTGTGGCGGCTCGCCTGCACAGCCGGAGCAATCACGGCGGTAACGGCATATCTTGTATTTCGTGCCGCCTGTTTCCTACTCCGAGTCTGGAGTTCGGCACGCTACACCATTTGCAACTATTGGAGGACAAACCGGACTTTCAGATAATGACGGTAGTTTTCGGCGAACAATCAGCCGGATAGACCGCAGTGTTTTTGAAGATGTGGAAACGTGGGGTACTTGTTCCCTGCAAGGCTGGGTAAACAGTTACGAGAGTGTCCGGTGTGTAGCCATAAACTACCATACGGCGGTCATAACGGGAGAAATCCAGTTGATAGAGAATGGCAAACAGCCACCGTTACTTTCTTCCATGAGCCTGCCAGCGGGTGAAGAAAGTAACAAAGAAGCCTTATTTATGTCCTATAAGTAAATGTTCAACCGTACCGTTTAATTGCTTATGACACTAATGATTATTGTAAATACTTTGTATAAAAATCACGCCATTCTCTAACTTTGCTTTTTCCTTTTTCAATATCTTTTTTATTATAAAATGCCGAAATATAATATTTTTCTTTATCTGTTTCATCATCTGTAACCCAAAATTCATAATCAGTTCCTGAATAACCCTTGCCCCATAACCATTCCTGATTAAATCCTTTAATTGTAATAATATCAAGATTTTCTTTGCTTAGAGAAAGTAAATCTTCTCTGATATTTTTTAGAAGGGAATATCTTTCTATTAACTTTTTGAACTTTTGTTTTCCTACTGAAGATATTCCATTGTAATATAACCATATTAATTCATGTCGAGATAAAGTAGCTCTAACCATTGTTGTATATTTATATTTTTCATCAAATGATAAAAAATCCGCATTGTCAACGAATTTAACAATGGTATATAAATGCCTAAAATAATGGTCAAAATATGTTGGTGTGTAACTATCATCGTAAGAACTTAAGCCATTAAAGTACAAATATTGCCTCATACCTTCAGCTTTTTGAGTATGCCCATCAGCTAATTTGAAATAGTGAGGACGTTCTACAAATGAGTAAAAAAATAATTCCCTACCTTTTATTACTTTATCTACAATAACTTCTTTTGCAATTCTTCCTAATGATGGGTCTGGGGCGTCTTCTATAACTTTTTCTTTGCCAATATCAGTAAAAGACAAATCATTAACAATTTGCTGCTGTAAACTCAACATGTTAAAAAATGTATTTTCAAAGCGTTGTAATTTTAGAGTTTCGTTTTGGGTAGAAAATTCATTTCGTTGAAGGCCTAAATCTTTTCGCTGTAATCTTAGTTCATTTCGTTGAATAAAAATAGCTACAATAACACCCGCAAAAGCAAAGGCTGAGATCAATGCATTTACCGCACCAAAACTATCACCAAATAATGCTTGTGGATTATCGTTTTCTGAAACAATAAAATATTTTTCAGCATACCAATGAGATAAAAGCATTCCACCTATCCATAATAATAAACAAACAATAATTGCAATACAGATTATCAAACCTGTATAATCTTTTTCGTCATTTTTATTTTTTTTACTCATAAAATAATATATTTTATTCCAACATTTTAGCAAATGTAAAAATACAACATAAGTATTTTTTCACCATGAATTAGCGTCCTATAGGTATTTCTGAGAAAAATAAGATTGAAAAGTTATACTTATAAAAAGGAATTCTTATATTACAAAAAGAAATTAAATTACAACCAGTTCTCATCTGTCTTCTTTATCCTGAATTGTTTTGTAAAATCAAAAATAAATTCATTATTTGTGATTTCAAGCCACTTATTGATTGACTTTATTAATAAAAATAATATATCACAATATTTATCTAGAGACTTGTCATTTATTGCAAAATAATTAGTCAATACAGGTACATAACCAATTGGAAAATCACCAAAATTTCTAACAATTCCTTTTTCATCATCAAGTTTCTCCATTAATATATATCTTTCAGGTAAATTATTTGATGCTATTTCTGAACCCTTAACAACAATAAATCTATCATCTTTCTCTTCAGATTTAATAAACAGTTTGGAAAAATAATTTCTCTTAAACTTGTCATATTCGGCAAACCATTCATAAATATCAATAAGTGAATTCAAAACTTCTCTATTATAATACGGTGAACTTAGAGCCTTATTAATATGGTCATATATCTTGTTTTCATACTCATTAAATAGTTTCAGCAAGTAAAACCCCAATATCCTTTTATCTTTCAACTCTTTGTATAAATCATTTTGAGACATATTCAAGAAGCCTCGTATAGCCGCAAATAAATCTTGTTTTGAATTATCATTGATTATTAACAATAAGTGAGATAATAACCCCAATATTTCATTATCAATGTCTTTTTTAAGAAAATCCAATATTTTATTAGTAAGATTTCCCTTTTTATTCATTTCACATATAGCAGATTCTATTTTACGTGACAACTCATCTTTTCCATTTTTACTTGTATAATTTAATATTCTTCTATTTCTTAAATCAAATGGCAAATCATTATAATTTCCAAAATCTGTATTATATACGCATATAATTTTTTCCCATCCTATTGATCTAGCTGCATAGCCTAATTCTACTAGCACATTAGGATTCGGTGTTTTTCTTAATCCGTCATAGTCTTTATTTATGATTGAAATATCCGCAATAAAAATACTACTATTTCCGATTTTACTAAAAATAGATTCTGCAATATCAGGAGATCCAGCCAAATTTCTTGTTGCTTTATCAAGTTTTATATCTAATGAAATAGGCTTTTGTTGACGTAACCTTTTTAATGCATCTTTAATTGATGTTTCAATAAAGTTCAAATTCTGATTTTTAGGCAAATCAGATTGCCAAGAGTAGAAAATTTTTAACTCCATTTTTATTTCCTAATTATAAATTTTCATAGTAGGCGACAAGTCCTTTACAAAATTCTTTCCCCGAAACATCTCCAAATTTACCTAATTTCTTTTTTAACGCTATTGCTCTTATACTTGGATGTACCTGCATGTTCATTTCATTATAAATACGATGATAAAATGAAACAGCCTGAAACTCACCAATGTGATTTTTCAGAAGATATTCATCTATATCTTTAGCTGTACTCCAAATAACATGTTGATATTTTTTTAGTGCTGTATCACTTAAGTTCTCCATTTTTAATATATCTTTTACTTCGTGATTACGAGAATCATTTATATCTCGACCAAAAGCATGTCCAATATTATTTCGTAATATACGGATCTTTTCAAGATTCCCTCTTTGTGCATCTAATACTGAAGGAGTGTTCCCAAAAATCTTTTTAAAAGCACTTATTCGAGCATTCCAATCTCCTTTTGTAATAGAAGTAATAACATCTTCAATAAAAATATTCTTTCTTCCTCCATTTTTTAAGATTTCTATGCCATCGATTGATTTTGAAGATTGAAACAATACACCCGGATCTGATTCTAATGCCAATGTTATCACCGTAGATAAGTAAGTTTCAAAATTGGCTGAAATAGCCATTAAACTATTTAAATTATTCCATTTATGAAATTGATTATAGGAATCCGACCATTCTTTTAAGTTTTTGAAAACTTCTTCACCTGCAGGAACGTCAAATTTTAAATGAGCAGATGCTTTATCCATCCATTTTGCTTTATTATTACCTAGTATCTTATAAACAAATAAACGGGCCGCTTTATCAGCCCAAATCATATTATTAAGCTCATCATTGTATTTATTAAAAACTTGAAATGCCCATGTAGATTTCATTTCAGTTTTCCATCGATTAAACTGTTTTAAACTTTTACTCATATTCAAAACTATTTTGATTGGCAAAGTTAGTTATAAAAAAACACTCAACATTTTGTATTTGAGTGTTTCTTAACATATTCATTTTTCTAAAATGCTATTTTTTATCCTCGTTACTGTCATTATTGAATGAGAACGAAACCTGCTGCATCTGCCCGAAGTTGTCGATGATATAGATGTCAATCGTCTGCTGGTCGGTCGATGCCGATGTGTAGTAGAGCCGGAACGTTTCTTTCTCCAGCGGGTACAGGTCATTGGGCAGGAACACCGTACCGTTATCCATTTCCAGCTTTCCTTTGCCGTCAGGCTGGAAATAGCGTATCTGGTAGGTCGTAGGCTGGTAGTCGTCGCCACGCACCAGTTGGCAGCGTATTTCGGCTGTTTCGCCCACTTTCAGTTTCTTGGGTACGGGCAGCGTTTCCACCGTGAACGGGTAAGCCTGCTGAATGTCCAAACCGTCATTACAGGCGGTTACAAGCACGAGGGCGGCCACGATGTAGCAGCCCACGATGATTTTATACATTACATTCTTCATATACATTATTATATAGCGGTCAGTTGATAATGAATTTCAGTCCCATGCCTACCTGCGTGTGGAACTTGCCGATGTCCGAGCCGAACAGCATACGTTCCCTCGCATTGACGAGCAGCACCACCCGGTCGGTCAGGTAGGTTTCCAGTTCCAGCGTGAGCGCACCGCCGTAGATGAAACAGTCCTTGTCCAGCAGCGTAGCCCCGTCCGGCAACAGCTTGTCGCCCCGGTTGCTGGTTTCATACCCGGCGAGAGCCGACAGCCCCAGCGAGAGGAAAAAGGTCTTTCGCCTGTCCGAAAGGAATTTCAGGTAATAGCCGCCCTCCGCCGTGAACTGTTCTACCGGAATGCGTATATCCTTGTAGTCATACTTCTTATGCAGGTATTCCCCGCCAATCACCCAGCGGTTGGCGTTCTTGGTATAGACGCTGTATGCCGCCCCGAAATGGCAGGCAAAATCCGTGTCGGAGTTCCAATGTACCCCGTCCGCCATGCCCGCCGTTACCTGCAAGGCTTTCATGCCCGGAAGGTATCTTTGCGCGTGTGCCTGGTTCAAATGCAGGCACAGCGCAAAGAGTGTCATTATAAAGATGTGTTTCTTCATTCCCTACTTTATTTTCAGTTCGTTTATCACTTCGGCGTTCACGATGTCGGCATTCTCCACCCGTATGGTCTGATGCCGACCGCCGTTCTTCTCGTATAGTTCCACCAGCAGCAGCTTGTCGTCCGGGATGGTGAACTTCTGCAGGGCGTACACCGTCCGGACAGTGCTTTTCCCGGCAATCTCTATCACCTCGTTGTAGCTGCGTACCGCATCCAGTACCGTTTCCTGAATAGCCGTACGTTTGGGCACTTTCTTATCGACAATCTTAAACTTGATGAAGTCCGTGTCGAAAGGCACGTTGGAACTGTTCTTCGTCTGCGTATGCACGTAAAGCATCCCGTTATAGGTGTAAATCCCCTTGATTAAGAACTGTATGCCGAAACGCTTGCTGCCCAAGTGTCGCACTTTACGGTCATTGTTCTTGTAGATGCTCTGCATTATCAGTTTTACCAGCAGCGGGCTTTCATTTCCCAGTTCCCGGAAATAGATGTTCATGCGGGTATGCGAAAAGTCGGACGTATCTTCATTTTCCAAGAAGTCCTTCATTTCGATGTTGAGCATTTCCAGCTCACGGGCATACTTGGCGTTGAATGAATAGAAGCTGCCGTCCTCGCAGATGACGGAGAAGTTCGTTTCTCCCGGAAAGCCCTCTGTCGTGGCTTTCACCCTGATTACGTTTTCCGCACCGTCAGCCTTGCCCGCTATGATGTGGTTGCTTCCCAAATCTACATAGCGGACGGCGGAGGGGAAAATGATATGCACCGTTTTGGCGAAAGTCACTTCCACGCCGTAGGGCGTTACCATTTGTCGGTAAGGCAGCTTTCGGGTGATACCCCGGTACAAGTCGTTGCCTGCCGCATACTTCACCGTGTCGGTTTCCTGTGCGTTTGCCGCACACACGCCCAGCAGGAGGGCGCACATTACAAAAATCTGTTTCATCGTTAATTGGAAATTTTAGTGGTTTGTCAAATGATTATTGCTGTTTGGCGTAAAGCATCACCCTGTACCCGGCTTTCAGCTTCACTTTCACGGTTCGGAACTTCTTGGCAAGGTAGCCGGACGCACCCTGCATCAGCCCCCTTGTAACGTCCATCGCCACCTGTTGCCCGGCGTTCTGCGTAAAGGAAATGCTTGTACCCAGCCCGCTGCCGATATTCGCCATCGCCTCGTTGAACGCTTCCTGCTCCATCGAGGACGGGACGGAAAGCCCCTTTTGCCCGTCCGTGTCGAACACGGCGAGTTCCACCGGGATGATGTTTCCCGCATACTCTATCGAGGATACCAGTATGTCGAGACGTTCGCCCTGTACCTTTGCCGTACCCGCCACAAGGGTATTCTTCGGGATGACGATGCTGCCCGCCTGCATGGGTTCAAGCAGACGGAGTTTTACCGCCTGCCCGTCCGTCAGCGTCTGGTCTTGATGGATGCAGGCGGCTATCGTGTTCCTGCCCATTGCGTAGCCCGTTCCTACCGCCGTGTTGAAGCCGTAGTTGCGTGGCTGGCTGTAAGCACGGATAAAATCGGCATCGCTCATGGGCTGTTGCAGCCCTGAAACGGCGTTGTCCCGTACTGCCTGCACGGACACCGCTTCCGGCTTCTTTTCGATGCCGCCCACGGCTGGCACTTGTGCCGCCTGCCTGTCGCCGCCTGCATATTTGGCGGCAAGCTCGTATGACTTTTCCAAGAGAGCCATCTGTTCGTCAGCGGTGGGCGTGGCTTCCCGCTGACGTTCCAGCTTTTCGGTCAGTTCCGCCACCTGCCGTTTCAAGTCCTCTTTTTCCCTGTCCTCCGGGGGCGTTTCATAGAACGTGCTCAACTGGCGGTTGATGTCCCGGTAGGCGGTCGCCGAGGAAGAAGCGCCGCCGCCCCGCACGGGCTTCGGATCTTCTTCCGGCATCAGTCCGGCTTCCGCCTGCGGTTCTTCCGTTTCATCGTCCCCTATGAAACCGAAGTCCTGAAGGGATTGTATCCTGTCCTGCCGTTTCCGGCTCATCATCGCCTGCTCGTAGGCGGTCTGCTTGTCCGCTATAATCCCGTCCTCTGCGGGCAGCGGGATGTCGGCATTGAAACCGCCCACGCTTTCCGTTTCCGCTTTCTCCTTGCCGGAGGGGGCGAATATCAGGTACATGCACCCTGCAAAGGCGAGGAACATCAGCGGGAAGACTATCATTTTCCTGCGCCGCTGCACCTCTTTCGGGGAAAGTTCCCGTTTGGGCTTCTTCTCCTTTTCGGGCTGTCTGCCCGGTTCATTTTTCTGTACTTCTTCCATATTCAGGTCTGTTTGTTAAATTGATACTGTCGTTACCATGTAGCGGGAACTGCCGGATGTGTTCGATTTGCAGCCTTTGCCCGTCCCGTTTCCCGATGTTGTAAATGGACGAAACGGTGATATAGAGGGACAAGCCGCCGAACAGGGCGGACATCACGAGGATGACCGCCAGCCGCTTGCCCGGCGTGATACGCCCGCACAGGCGGCGCAGGCGTTCATCCGCCCAGTCCCGCACCGTTTCAATGTAATTTCGCTTCCTCTCCATAAGGCTATCGTTTAATGGTTTGCAAATCCCTGTTTTCGTCAATCGTGAACGCTTCCATGATGAAGCCGTGCGGGTTGTTGTCGCTCCGTGTGGCGTTCAGGAGCCTGCACGTGGTGACAAGGCTTCTGACCGTCAGGCTGCTTTCCCGGACAATAAGCTGCCGGGCATAGGTTCTCACCTTGTAGGGGTACTGGTTGAAGTCACATTTCACGCTGTCAATCTCCACCGTCTGGTTGATGTTGCCAGAAATGATACGGTTGTAGTAGCCCTTTTCCGACAAGTCCTTGTAGTAGTTGAACGCACTCCTGTCGGCGAGGAACAGGGAGCGTTTGATGTTTCCCTCGATGGCGTCCTTGTCGGGCGAGAGTGTGAAAAAGAGTTCGTGGAAACGCTTCACGTGCGATTTCGCTTCAATCGGTCTGTTCTGCGCCATGTCCTGCGAGAGAGCCAGCATCAGGCTCTTGCCGTTGTCGAGGACGTATATCTTCTGCCGCTGCTTTTCGGCGAAGCTGTACGAGTTCCACACGGCAAAGCCCGTGACCAGTGCGCACAGGCAGATGAATACCAGCGCAAAGAGCCGGATTTGCCGGAAGCTCGTTTCGATGTTCGTCAATGACTTGAATTCCATATTCTAAAAATTGAAGTTGGTTATTTGAGAAGTTTTCCTGCAATCTTTCCGGTTGCCGCACCTGCCGCCGCACCCGTGAGTGCGCCCGCACGTGTCAGGTTGCGGTTGTATGCGGTTGTACCCCCGGCTGACACAATCCAGCCTGCCACTGTCGGAACGGTGAAGTAGCCCACGATGCCGATAATCATAAAGATTACATACACGGTACTGCTCCCGTCCGGTATGAAGTTCGGGTCGGAAAGCTGCTCGATGTCCTTCTGGAGCATCAGTGTCTGTATGCGTGCCAGCACGCTGCTGAACAAGTCCGACACGGGAAGCCACAGGTAAATCGAGATATAGCGTGAAATCCACTGGGTCAGCGTGCTTTGGAAACCGTCATAGACGGAAAGGGCGAACGCCAGCGGACCCAGTATCGAGAGCACTATCAGGAAGAACGTGCGCAGCGTGTCGATAATCAGCCCCGCCGCCTGAAAGAGTATTTCCAGCAGTTCCCTGAACCAGTCCCGGACGGATTTCTTGATGTTGTATGCCGCCCTGTCCATGTACATGCCCGTCATGGTAACCATGTCGGAGGGCGACCAGCCCAGTTCCTCCAGTTGCCTGTCAAATTCCTCGTCCGAAGCGAGGTATGCCGTTTCCGGGCTTCGCATCAGGGCTTCGTACTCCAGCCTGTCTTTCTGTGCCCGGTACTCGTTCATGTCGAAGGTCTGCGTTTCCATAAGCTGGCTGCATCCTTTCACAATCGGCGACAGCACCGTGTTGATAGTCCCCAGCACGAACGTGGGGAAGAACATGATGCACAGCCCCAGCGCAAATGGGCGTAGAAGCGGGTACACGTCTATGGCTTCCGCCCGTGCGAGCGACTGCCATACCTTGGCGGCTACATAGAACAGCGCACCCAGCCCGGCTATCCCTTTGGCTACCCCCGTCATGTTGCCGCACAGGGGCATCATTTCGTCATACAGCACCCGCAGCACTTGGTGCAGGTTGTCAAAATCCACTGCTAACAACATAGGCATGTCCGTTTGATGTTACCAGTAGCGTTCATCCGCCGAGCCGTAGAGAGCCAGCACCCGGTCAGTGTCGTTCTTTTTCTTTGCCCGCAGGTAGGACACGGAAATGTTCTTGCGGGTGTAGTAGTTCACGAGATTGCGGTAGTTCATCAGGCTTCGGTAGGCATTGTCGATGATTGCCAGCCGTTCGGCATCCGTCAGCGACATGCCCGTGATGTTCACGACATTTTTCAAGTCCTGAAGCACGTCCGAACTCTCGTCCAGCAGCATGGCATAACCGGAGGATATGGTCGCCAGCTCGTCCGCCGTGAAATACGGGTCGGCGAGCATGATTTGGTAGTTCCTGACGTAGATTTCGGAGATTTCCGCCACCAGTTCGATGCTTTTCTTCACCTTGATACCGCCCTTGACGACATCATGCACGGATTTGAGCGCATCGTAATAGGCTTTCCCCTGCTGGAAAATCTTCTGCGTTTCCAGAAAGCCGTTCAGGGTGTTGGCTTTCGTTCCCGCCGTTTCCACAATCTGTTTGGCGGTGTTGATGATGCCCTGAGCCAAGTTGCCGGGGTCTGACACCACCCACTGGGCGGATGCCCTGCCCATGAAGCACAGGCATACCGCCATAAGAAGAATCGTTCTTTTCATCATTTTTTGTTTTTAGGATTTGTAACACGCCTGTATTCACCGCCGGGCAGGAGCGTTATCCGGTCGTTCCTTTTGTCGTAGGTGAACTGTATGCCGAAGCCTGTTTCAATGAACAGGCAGCCGTTCCGCTCTGTCACCGGATAAGTCGTTTCCAGTACCCTGCCCCTGACATTCGCTTTACGGGTGACGGTGTATCTGCCGTCCGTTTCCGTGAGTGTGAAAGCCGGGTGTCCCCTGACGTGTACCCAGTCGCCCCGCATCCTTTCCAGTTCCTTGCTTTCACTGTCCTTGCAGCCAGCCAGCAGGCAGGCGGACAGCAGCGTGTAAATCAGGTTGTCCATTAATTTCATATCGTTTATTTTTAGGTGGTTGATAATCCGGGATTTCTTTTGCTCTCCGCAAGCCGTTTGACAGCCAGTTCAAGGTTGCCGCCCAGCTTGTCGGCAAGGGCGAACAGTTCCGTTTTCTCGCTTTCTTCGGTCGTGTACGTGTAATATTCTTCCAGCGAAACTTCCGTTGCGTACACCGCCGACTGCGTGCCGCCCAGCGAGAAGAACACTTCCTTGTACTTCCGTCCGGGATGGTTCGCCATGTTGATGGACAATATTTGCGAACGTTCCTTGTCGGTCAGTCCCAAGAGGTTCTGTATGCTGTCGAACTTGTTGAGATATTTCCTTTGGTCTAACAGAATCTTGCAGTCCGAATTGTTGATGATGCTCTCTTTCACGATAGGCGAGGAAATAATATCCTCCACTTCCTGCGTTACCACAATCGCTTCCCCGAAATACTTTCGGACGGTTTTGTACAAGTATTTTATGTAGTCCGCCATGTTCGCCGACGCTATCGCTTTCCACGCTTCTTCAATCAGGATTAATTTTCTTATTCCCTTCAATTTGCGCATCTTGTTTATAAAGGCTTCCATGATGATAATGGTCGTTATCGGGAACAGTATTTTGTGGTCTTTGATATTGTCCAGCTCGAAGACAATAAAGCGTTTGTGCAACAAGTCCAGTTCCTTGTCGGAGTTGAGCAGGTAGTCATACTCGCCGCCCTTGTAATAGGGTTCAAGCACGTTCAGGAAGCCGTCAATGTCAAAGTCCTTTTCCCTGACATTCTTCCGTTCAAGCTGTCGGCGGTACTCGTCCCGGACAAACTCGTAGAACGTGTTGAAGCAGGGTGTTACCGACCTGTCGCCCGTGATACGTTCGATATAGGCACTTACCGCATTGGACAACGCCACTTCTTCCGACCGCTTCGGGGCTTCATCGTCCCGCTTCCACAGGGTGAGTATAAGGGTCTTGATACTCTCTTTCTTCTCGATGTCGAATACCCCGTCCTCGACATAGAACGGGTTGAACGCTATCGGGTTCTCGTTGGTGTAGGTGAAATAAATCCCGTCCTCGCCGTGCGTGCGGTTGTGGATAAGCTGGCACAGCCCCAAATAGCTGTTGCCCGTATCTACCAGCAGCACGTGCGCCCCCTGCTCGTAATACTGGCGTACCATGTGGTTGGTGAAGAAAGACTTCCCGCTGCCGCTCGGCCCAAGTATGAACTTGTTGCGGTTGGTCGTGATGCCTTTCTTCATGGGCAGGTCTGATATGTCGATGTGCAGCGGTCGCCCGCTCACCCTGTCCACCATTTTGATGCCGAAGGGCGAAAGCGAACTCTTGTAGTTCGTTTCTTCCACGAACAGGCAGAGAGCCTGCCCCAAGAACGTGTAGAAACTTTCTTCCGCCGGGAAGTCCCCCTCGTTGCCCGGTATGCCCGCCCAAAAGAGCGTGGGCGTATCGACCGTGTTGTGGCGTGGCTTGCATTCCATCAGGGCAAGCTGGCTTCCCACATCGTTGCGTATGCGTTTGAGTTCCTCCCGGTCATCGCTCCAAGCCATGACGTTGCAGTGGCAGCGCACGGAAACAAGCCCCTTGCTGTGCGCTTCGTTCAGGTACTCGTCTATCCATTCCTTGTTTATCTGGTTGGCACGGGAGTAGCGGGAAAGCGACTGCATGTTCCGGGCGGTCTGCTCGAACGTTTTCAGGTTTTCGGCATGGTCGTCTATGAAGATGTATTGGTTATAGACGTGGTTGCACGACAGCAGCACGCCCACCGGGGCGGCGAATGACAGGCGGCAGTCGCTCCGGTCGGTGGACAGCTTTTCAAATCGTGTGTCCGTACCGACCTTTTCCGGCAAATCTTCCACGTCCGAAAGCGTGTGCAGGCACAGTATGTCGTCCCCGACACGCATTTCTTCCGGGTAAAGCCCGATGTCTTTCAGGCAGGTGGTATCTGTCTGCGAGAGCGAGAAGTATTTCTCGATGATGCCAGCCTTTCCGTCCTGCCCGGTGATTTCCGGTGCCGTCAGCCGGGTAAGCGTGACAAACCCGCTGTCGTTCATGATACGCTCGAACTGTCCGACCGCTTCGATGAATTTCATAGCCGTTTCCCTGTCCGTTATCTCCTGCGGAACAATCCTGCCCCGGCAGAGGGTGGAGAAGTCGCTCTGTCTGCGGCTTCTCTCCCTTGTCGTCTTTGTCAGGAACAGGTAACAGTAATGGTTCAGGAACGGGCGTTCATTGAAGTGCCGCTCAAAACTCCGGGACAGGAAACTGAGTTCGTCCTTTCCGGTGTCGGGCTGGTAGTTCTCCGTGATGAAGAAGTCCTGCTTGTGTACTATGGAATAGTCGGGCAGTACCTTGATTGCCTTGTACCATGCCGAATGTACGGCTTCATATTCGGCACTGGTGACGGTGAACAGTTCGGGCAGTTCCACCCGGAAAGCCACCGTTATGTCGGCATCCTTTGAAATGATGCAGCCGTTCTCCACCGCCAAAAGGGGAAATTTCCTTTCCAGCGTGGTAGCCTTTAACATATTCCTCATGGTCTTTCTTCCTTTCTTTTTTTATAGGTGAATAATCTGGGTATCGCCTTTCGGCTGATGATGAAGCGGGGATGTCTTTTGCGGGCGGCAGCTTTCATCAGTCCGTGCGTGCCGTACTTGGCGTTGAGCCGGAACGTCTGCCATACGAGCAGCAGCGAAGCCGACACGATGAAACCGATACATAGCCACTGGTTCACACCTGCCATGAACAGGACGATGAACACCACGAACGCGGCGAGCAAGCCGCCCGCAAAGATGAAAAGGTACTGGCTTTTCAGCCCCTTGAACTCCACCGGCTTCCCGATACCCCTGTTTACCGGATATTCAGACATAGCCGCCGTTTTAGAGGAAGAACGAACGCAGGATAGTGGCGGCGACAATCAGGAAGATACACGCCCCGAACCAGCTTGCGGCGGTCTTGCTGGTATCGGGGTCACCGCTTGAGAACTTGTTATACACTTTTACACCGCCAATCAAGCCGCAGACCGCCCCGATTGCGTACACCAGCTTTGTTCCGGGGTCGAAATACCCGGTTATCATGTTGGTGGCTTCGGTAATGCCCGCCTGTCCGTTACCTTGTGCGTAGGCACTTACCACAGCGGCAAGGAGAGCCGCCGACAAAAAGATTTTCTTTTTCATTGCGAATTGGATTTTAATGCCGGGACAGCGGGTGGATAGTCCGCTGCCGCACGGCGGATGAATAATTTGAAATTTTAGTGGTTGCGGCACGGATGCCGTCTGTTGGTATCAATATTGCCAATCAACCGTAATCACGTTGCTTCATATCGTTACTTGTTATTTTACAGATACTCGTTCATGTCGAACGCTTCGTATTCCCCGCTGGTATTGCCAGTTCCGGCGGGAGCAGCCGCAGCCAGTTCCGCTTCGTTGCGTCCCAGCAGTTCCGCCACCTTTGCCAGCCCGCCGTTGATGTTCTCCACTACCGCATCGTAGAGGTTCGTCCCCTCAATCCGAGCCAGCGTCACGGCGGCTTGCCGCTGTTCCGCTTCGGTGGAGTTGTCGGCGTTCGCCGTGCGTACCGTTTCGCCCAGTTCCTCAAAGCTCACGCCCGCAGCCCTGCCCGTATCATCGTACCCGTCCATGTACCCGGATATTTCCTCGTCCTCGCAATCGGGCTCGTCATCCCCGTAGTCGGGCGTTTCGTCCGGTTGTCCGGCAGCTTGCGCCGCAAAAATAGTATCATTTTCAGCCGCTTGCGGGAGGTGTCCCGATTTGTCCTGCACTGTCCCGATTAGTCCACCCTTGTAGCGGCTCTCGCCTATCAGCGTGTAGCCGTCCGCCTGACTTTCGGGAACGGTTTTATCATTTGTTCCCTTTTCGGAACGCCTGTTGTCCGCATGGCGATACCACAGCCACAGGGCGATATAGTACACCAGAAGCCCGGTAAGTATGCAATAGGTTACCATAGTCAGACAGGCTTTTGGAAGTGGCTTTCGTACAAGGCGTTTATCTCGTCTTGGTACTGTTCGAAGTGCCGCAGCAGAATATTTTCCACGTAGCTGCTTACCGTCACCTTGCGCCCGCCTATCACCGTCACGATACGCATCAGTTTCTCGTGGGTGGCTCGGCTCACGTACAAGGGTTGTCGGTCTGCCAGTTCCACTTTCTGGAAGTAGGTTTCCCGGTAGTCGCCCGTGTAACCCTTGCGCCTGCGGGGTGTCGGTTTCTCCATCCGTACCGTTTCCGTCTGTTGTCCCTCTTGGGGGATGCCCGTTTCGCCGCCGGGGTTCGGTATGTCCTCCGGCTGCTTGTCCTGCTTGGTGGGGACACCCTGCGAGATAAGTTCCCGCATGAAATCCTCGTCTATTTTCGGCAGAGTGCCGTTTTGCTTTGCCATATCATTGTAAATTAATGTAATACATCATTTCTGTTATCAGTTCTTCCAAGTTGCTGCCCCTTACCAGCGGGCGGCTGGCGGGAAAGAGCGTGGAGCGGAACACCGCCTTCCTGTCCGTCACCAGTTCTTTTTTGTAGCGTTTGGTGTCGGGGATAAAGGTTTTCATCAGCGGCAGTTCCAGTTCCTTTATCGTTTTGTCATAGGCGGCATAGAGGTCGGTTTTCTCCCGACCGTCCACCATGTTCCAGAAGAGGTACAGCCCGGCAAGTCGGCAGGCTTCATTCCTCACCAGCAGCTTTTGAATAGCCACCGCAAACGACAGGCTGCTTTCAAGAACCACCTTATCGGCGGAAATCGGGGTGAAGATATAGTCCATGCCCGCAAGGGAGTTTATCACGCCCTCGCTGTTCACCGTGCCCGGCAGGTCAAAAAACACGATGTCCGGCACGTGTCCGGCTTCTGCCGTATATCCGTCAGCCGTGGCTATCGCCTTTTCGGGCGAACTGCACAGCACCGGGTAGGCTTTCTTCCCCAGACGGGTGAACTGTTCATACGCCATGCGCTTGTAATCCTCGTCCGCCCCGACCTGTTCGGCATCCCGCTTGCGCATCCCGGCAATGGAGTGTTGCGGATAGTCGCAATCGACTACCGCCACATCGTAGCCTTTGAGGTAATAGAGGTAACTCGCCGCAAGCACGGTAAAGGTGGTTTTGCCGACCCCGCCCTTCTGGGTGGAAAAGGCGACATAAAGGGGTGTTTTCTCGTTTTCCATATTGCTTCCGTTCATTATTGGTTGATATATTTGTTTATTGCTTCCAATCATTCGGGCTTTCCATATTGCAGGCTTGAAATATGGAAAGACTGCTTTATTTCAATCTTGCTTTCCTGCTTTCATTCTTTCTTGAAATCCAGCAATCACGTTTTCTTGAAATCCTGCTTTCAACCGTTCTTGCCTGATTGAAATGTGTCTTTCAATCTTGCTTTCAATCTTGAAATCTTATGCAAATAAAAGGAGAAAAAACGTCCGTTTTTAGATGTGTCCCGATTTGTCCTTTCGTGTCCCATTTTGTCCACCAACTGCCTATTTTACAGCATTATAAATCACTGTTACTTTGCAGTGGAGTAACGAGCCGCAAGGGGTAAAGACGTGTAACAGTGCTGGTGGACGGCAGGGCTTGCCGCCTGATGCAGCCCCCAATCCGTCCCGGACGGATTTTCGATTTTCGCCAGAAAATAGCAAGGTGTGTTTCGTGGCACACGAAACCGTTTTCCGTGCCTGAAAACGCCTTGCCCCTTGCGGGGGTAAAAACCACTCCGAAGTCGTGATTTTTTAATTCAAGGAAGTATGGAAACAAGGAAAAACAGCAAGGGCGGTCGCCCCGCCCTCCAAGACCCGGCGAAACATCGTCATGTCCTTTACCTGAACGACCGGGAGAACGCCCGCTTCCTATCGCAGTGGGAGCAGTCGGGCGTTTCGAGCAAGTCCCGTTTTATCGCCGCACGTATCTTCGGCGAGCCGTTCCGGGTGGTAAAAGTGGACAAGTCGGCGGTCGAGTATTGCGCCCGACTGACCGAATTTTATGCACAATTCAGAGCGGTAGCGGTCAATTACAACCAAGTGGTAAAGGCTCTAAATAGTAACTTTTCGGAGAAAAAGGCACTCGCTTTTCTCTATAAACTGGAGAAAGCGACTACCGAACTGGCTATGTTGAACCGTCAGGTTATCGACCTGACAAACGAGTGCAGGGAACTATGGTTGCCAAAATAAGTACGGGAAGTTCCATGTTCGGCGCACTGGCATACAATCAGGAAAAGGTGGACAACGGGGAAGCAAAGGTGCTTTTCTCCAATAAAATGCTGTTGGACGAGGACGGGCATTCCAGCATCGGCGGGTGTATGCGCAGCTTTGAAATGCAGATGCCCGTCCATTTGTCCACCAAGAAGCCGATATTGCACATTTCCATAAACCCGCACCCGGAAGACGTGCTTTCGGACAGCCAACTTTCCGACATCGCACGGGAGTATATGCGGAAGTTGGGCTATGGCGACCAGCCTTATTTGGTCTATAAACACGAGGACATCGACCGCCACCATATCCACATCGTGGGCTTACGGGTGGACGAAAACGGCAAGCCGCTGAATGACAGGTTCGAGCACCGGAGAAGCAAGCAGATTACCCGTGAACTGGAACGGAAATACAACCTGCATCCGGCGGAGAGAAAGGAGCGTGCCGAACGCCCCGAACTTAAAAAGGTCGATTACGCAGCCGGGGACGTGAAGCACCAGATTGGCAATACCGTGAAAGCGGCTTGTTACGGCTACCGCTTCCAGTCGTTCGGGGAGTACAGGGCGTTGCTTGCTACCTGCAACGTGTGCGCCGAGGAAGTCAAGGGGGAAATAAACGGCAGACCCTATCAGGGCATTGTCTATTCCGCCACGGACGATAAGGGCGAAAAGGTGGGTAACCCGGTAAAGGCATCCCGCATCGGCAAGTCGGTAGGCTACGAAGCGGTGCTGTGCAGGATGGAAAAGTCTGGCAAAACGATTAAGGACGGGAAGCTGAAAGAGCGTACCTGGAAGATTGTCGCCGCAGCCATGCAGACCGCCCGTAACCGACAAAAGTTTGAACAGGAACTGAAACGGCAGGGCATTGAAGTGGTGTTCCGGCAGAACGACAGCGGGCGCATCTATGGCGTTACGTTCATCGACCACGACAGCCGGGTGGTATTGAACGGTTCACGTTTGGGCAAGGAGTTTTCGGCGAACGTGTTCAATGACCTGTATTCGGATGTCCAAACGGGACAGACCGAAAACGTTGCTCCGCAGCGGGGACAAGGGCAGGACTTCACGCAGCATCCGCATATGGCGGCACGGCTTCCGGTCAGCGGACTGGGCGGGTTGTTCGGCGGATCTTCCATAGGAGAAGAACCGCCGCAGGACACCGCCGGGCAAAAGAGAAAGAAGAAAAAGAAGCGCACAAGACGCATCGAATAACTTAAAAACATACGACTATGCAACAGGAAGATGATTTGAGGGGGCTTGCAAGGGTCATGGACTTTATGCGGGCAATCAGTATTTTATTCGTGGGAATAAACGTGTACTGGTTCTGTTACTCCAGCCTGAAAGGATGGGGAGTAACCTTTGAGGTGATTGACAAGATTTTGTGGAACTTCCAGCGTACCACCGGGCTGTTCTCGTCCATGCTGTGGACGAAACTTTTTGCGGTGGTGTTTCTCGCCCTGTCGTGCATCGGGACAAAGGGGGTGAAGAACGAGAAGATAACTTGGACGAAGATACATTGCTGCCTTGCGGTGGGCTTCGTCCTGTTTTTCCTGAACTGGTGGCTGCTGGAACTACCCTTGCCGCATACGGCGGACACGGCATTTTACATCGCCACGCTGTCTGCGGGCTATATATGCCTGCTCATGGCGGGTACATGGATGTCCCGCCTGTTGAAGAACAACCTTATGGATGATGTCTTTAACACCGAGAACGAGAGTTTCCAGCAGGAAACCCGGCTTATCGAGAACGAGTATTCGATAAACCTGCCCACACGTTTCTATTATAAGAAGAAATGGAACAACGGGTGGATAAATGTGGTGAACCCGTTCCGTGCCAGCCTTGTGCTGGGTACGCCGGGAAGCGGAAAGTCATACGCAGTGGTAAACAATTACATAAAACAGCAAATCGAGAAGGGTTTTGCACTCTACTGTTATGATTATAAGTTTCCCGACCTGTCGGAAATAGCATATAATCATTTACTCACGCATTTGGACGGCTATAAGGTCAAGCCCAAGTTTTACATTATCAATTTTGACGACCCACGCAGGAGCCACCGATGCAACCCGATAAACGCCAGTTTCATGTCGGACATAGCGGACGCTTACGAAGCCAGCTACACGATAATGCTCAACCTCAATCGCAGTTGGATAACCAAGCAGGGCGACTTCTTCGTGGAAAGCCCGATTATCCTTTTGGCGGCTATCATTTGGTATTTGCGCATCTATCAGGGCGGCAGGTATTGCACGTTTCCCCATGCCATTGAACTGTTGAACAAGAAATACGCCGATGTGTTCACGATTTTGCGCAGCTATCCCGAACTGGAAAATTATCTTTCCCCGTTCGTGGACGCTTGGGAATCAGATGCCCAAGAGCAGTTGCAGGGGCAGATAGCGAGTGCCAAAATACCGCTTTCACGTATGATAAGCCCGGCACTTTACTGGGTAATGACGGGCGATGATTTCTCGCTGGATATAAACAACCCGAAAGAGCCTAAAATACTGGTTGTCGGCAACAATCCCGACCGCCAGAACATCTATTCGGCGGCACTGGGATTGTATAATAGTAGAATAGTGAAGCTGATAAACAAGAAAGGTCAGCTTAAAAGTTCGGTGATTATAGACGAGTTGCCCACTATCTACTTCCGTGGTCTTGACAACCTGATTGCGACCGCCCGAAGCAACAAGGTGGCGGTTCTGCTGGGCTTTCAGGATTACAGCCAGCTTACCCGTGACTATGGGGACAAGGAAAGCCGTGTGATACAAAATACGGTAGGCAACGTGTTCAGCGGTCAGGTGGTCGGTGAAACGGCAAAAATCCTGTCGGAGCGTTTCGGGAAGGTGTTGCAGAAACGGCAGAGCATGACAATCAACCAGCGGGAGAAGTCCACCTCGATAAGCACCCAGATGGACAGCCTTATACCTGCCAGCAAAATATCCAACCTCACGCAAGGCATGTTCGTGGGGGCGGTGGCAGACAACTTCGATGAACGGATAGAACAGAAGATTTTCCACTGTGAAATCGTGGTGGACAACGAGAAAGTGAAACGGGAAACTGCCTGTTACGAGAAGCTGCCGCAGATTATCGACTTCACCGACAAGGACGGCAACGACCGTATGCAGGAGGAAATACAAGCCAACTACGAGCGCATCCGTCAAGAAGTCCGGCAAATTGTCGAGGACGAGATAACTCGTATCAAGAATGACCCGAAACTTCAGTATTTATTACTCAAAAAATAATTAGCATATTTATTTAACTAATCATTTCTCAAAGAAATAACAATTAATAAACAGTTCTTGAATTTAAAGGTTTATTACCAATAACACTATAATAAGATATTGCACCTTTTATTTTATCCTTAATAAAAGGTATATGGACAATTTTAGCAGTATTAAATATTACATATTCTCTTAATTTCTTAGGTAATTTTTGAATAAGTCTTTCTGTTAGATAGCTAAATGATGTTTCTCCAGTATATGCAACAATAATAGGTAAATTATAATCTTTAACAGCAGTTTCTATTTCCCAATTTAATAAACCTCTATCATAATTGGTATCATCTGAAACTATAACCAATATATTTTTTGAGTTACGCATTCTTTCTCTTAATCTACTTTTTAAAGTAGTCTCACTACTAGAATCTCTAACTCCATATGTTTTTTCATGACTATTAACAAAATTAAAATCTATTCGATTAGAATTTTGCCACATTTTTAATGTATTAAAATATTTATAATCACTATTAGCAGGACAAACTTCTCCTTGGCCATCAAATGCAACATAAGTACCATTTCTGTAAGACATAATCTTTTAATTTAAAAGTTTGTTATTATAATAATCTTCTATCAGATTAAGATTTATTTTTTTCATTGTTCCTGAATAGATAATAATATTCAATCCTTTAGGAAGAGCATTTGAGTTCATGAATTCCAAACAAGTCAAAATGAATAACAATACTCTCTGAGCTGGTTTTTTTATTCCACTTTGTCCAGTCCCCATCAATGGCATATAAACAGGTCGACTGTTTGCATGTTTATTAATATAATTACTTAACTCATAAATAACGTCCTTAAATTCATGTGTATCTATATAAGCATGATCTTCTTCATCAAAATGGGTCATTGCTAATAGTATATAACAATTTTTCCCGTCTCGAATTTTAGCACATGTACCTAATGGATATTTTTTTGTTTTTCCTCCATTCTTTCTATTATTATTTATTGAAAAATTTACACCGTTTAAAGAGTCTTCGATTTTTTGATCCAATTCATTTATTCTATCACTAAAAAATTGATTTATAAATTTCCCATGCACCGTATTCTTGGCAATTATAACATCATCAACAATAGTATCAAAATATTCATTCACAGGAATAACAATAACTCCTTCACATGTTAAAAGGTCACCTTCTTTTATTGTGACTATAAACTGGGGACCTAATTGTAATTCAATTTTTTTCTTTCTTTTGATTTGGTATAGTCCATATCCTCCACATAAAAGCAGAATAATAATACCACCTATTATAGTTTCACAAGTAGTTAAATTATTTTCCCACTTATAAATAAATGCCACCAATGTTGCTACAGATGATAATGCTGCAAGTGCTGCAATAAAATTATTCCAAAAACATTTAACCATCATTTACAATTTAGATTATATACAAAGGAAACAATTTGATTTCAATTATCAAATAGGACATTACACTTTTAACACATACTTCAAAAGGCAAAGCTTGATGTCAACAAGTTAATAGAATGCACTAAATTCAATAGTCATTATAAATAGCTTTCATTGAATTTAGTGTAATATCAATATGATTCATAGGAATCTAAATGGATAATTTATATTTCTTTTCACATTCTCAATTATTAAAAACAGTTTGCATATTCAGACAAATTCAGACATCATAGGACAAATCGGGACACTCATTGCCGCCTGTCAAAATATAGCATATTTAGTCGTTACCTTTGGACGGGAATAATCCCGTAACTACTAAAATTCCAATTATTTATGGCAAACAGAATGAATCCGCCCGTAGAGGGGCAGGAAAAAGACGTGCTGCTGGTTTTGGATAAACAGCAGGGGAAAGTGAGTGCCGTTAAAGGTATCGACAACGAGGGTAATTTGCAGACCGTAGAACCGACCCAATCCCATAGCGGTGAGTTTATGCAGGTGGACAGGAACAGCGATGTGTTCAGTAACTTCATTTCCAATTTCTTCCGCAGGTATCAGGACACGGAGGGACTGGCTTTGTTCCGCAGCAAGGCTACGGAAGCGGAACATGACGCAAAAGCTATCGAGAACAACCACCGCAACCCCACGCCGGAGGGTGACAGACGGGCGGAAATGTTGCGAGTTCCGAATCCCGACAATAACGGGGGCAGGCAGGACTACCGTTTCGACCCGGCTAAAATCAACTGGGAGGACTTGAAGAAAGTCGGTATTACCGCCGACACGTTGAAAAACACAAAGGATTTTGATAGGGTGATGCGTGGCTACAAATCCCGCAACACCTATACCGTTTCGGGGACGGTAGGCGGCTTCTACCTTAAACCTACCGATGTCAAGCTCTCTTTCTATCAGGCAAAGGACGGGACGGTAGTGCCTAAGCTGCACGGCGTGCAAATGGATGAAAAGCTGCTTCAACGCCCGTATAACGGGCACGAATTTTCCAAGCAGGAACAAGGCAACCTGCTGGGAACTGGCAATCTGGGCGGTATTATCCCAATCAAAGACCCGAAAAACGGGGAGCAAATCCCTGTGTTCGTCAGCCGGGACAGGTACACCCATGAACTGGAGTACATGCGGGCTGACAAGTGGAAATGTCCCGATACTGTTTGTGGTGTGAAAGTAAGCCCGGAACAGAAAGCCGCTTTTGAAGCCGGGAAACCCGTCAAGATGGAAAACCTGCAATTCAAGGACGGGACGAAACGCAGTGCCTATCTTCAAGTCAGCGCAGTGGAGCGTGGCTTGGAGTTCCTGCCGAGGTCTGCCGTCCAGTTCTTGCAGCAGGGGCAGCAGCCCGCACAGCAGCAGGTCACAGGATTAAAGGACGGCAAGGGTGTGGAGTTCAACGGTCATGTGCAACCTGGAGTACCGGGTAAATCCTCCGGCAAGGTGCAGCCGAAAGATGTTATTCCCGTTTCCGAGAGCCGGACGCAGGTAGCGGTCAATTCTGGAGGAAAGACCGATGAAGCAACCAAACAGACCAAAGAGCCGCTGAAACAGGGACAACAGAAACCCACCGCCAAGCAGAAAGAGAAACAGGAAAAAGCACAGGACAAGAGCCTGAAAGCGGACAAGCCCAAGAAGTCCAGAGGGATGAAAATGTAGTAACTACCATTAAAAAGTGAAGAATTATGATTGCATTGATAGCGGAAAAGCCCAGCGTGGCAAAAGACATCGCCCGGATTATCGGGGCGACACAAAGGAATGACGGGTATCTGTCCGGCAACGGGTACATGGTGACATGGGCGTTCGGGCACTTGATACAGCTTGCCATGCCCGAAGCCTACGGCGTGGCAAATTTTCGCAGGGAGAGCCTGCCCATACTTCCGTCCGATTTCCGGCTAATCCCCCGTCAGGTGAAAGCCGAGAAAGGCTACAAGGCAAACCCCGCCGTGTTGAAACAGTTGAAAGTGATTAAGGAGGTGTTCGACCAGTGCGACAGGATTATTGTCGCCACCGATGCCGGGCGTGAGGGGGAATTGATTTTCAGGTATATATTCCATTACCTGAACTGCCGCAAGCCTTTTGTCCGGCTGTGGATAAGCAGCCTTACCGACAAGGCTATCCGTGAGGGGATGGACAATTTGCAGCCGGGCGGACGTTACGATAATCTCTATCTCTCCGCCAAGTTCCGCAGTGAAGCCGACTGGCTGATAGGGATAAACGCCACACAAGCGTTGAGCATAGCCGCCGGACAGGGCGTGTTCTCGTTGGGCAGGGTACAGACACCCACGCTCGTGATGATATGCAGCCGTTTTTTGGAGAACAGGAATTTTGTCCCGACCAAGTTCTGGCAGCTCAAAGCGGCGACCGCCTGCGGGGGAATAGGTTTCACCGCCCAATCGACAGACAAGTGGGAACAGCAGTCCGATGCCATAGCCGCCCTGCAACGGGTAAAGGATGCCGGGCAGCTTGTGGTGAAGTCTGTTGAAAGGAAAGAAACCAGCCAAGAACCGCCCCTTTTGTACGACCTTACCACGCTGCAAAAGGAAGCGAACACGAAGCTGGATTTTTCAGCGGACAAGACGCTTTCGATAGCACAAAGCTTGTATGAAAAGAAAGTGATGTCCTATCCGAGAACCGGAAGCCGTTATATTTCGGAGGATGTTTTCGAGGAAATGCCGGAGCGCATCGCACTGTTGGGACAATACCCCCGCTTTGCCGGATATGCTGCCAGTTTGAACAGCAACACACTGAACCGCCGCAGCGTGAATGACGGCAAGGTAACCGACCACCATGCCTTAATCATTACCGAGAACCTGCCGGATGAACTTTCCGAAGATGAAAGGGCGGTCTATGAACTGGTAGCCGGGCGTATGCTGGAAGCCTTTTCGGACAAATGCGTGAAAGACGTTACCACCGCTGTATTGTCTGCCGGAAATACCGATTTCACCGTAAAAGGGGCGATAATGAAAGAAGCCGGATGGCGGGCTGTGTTCAACGAACAGGAAGCAGGCGAGGACGGAGAAGCTGCCGGACTGCCACAGCTTCAGGAGGGAGAAACCTTGTCGCTCTCCGGCGTGGATCTGCTCGAAAAGCAGACCAAGCCGAAGCCGCTGCATACGGAAAGCAGCCTGCTTGCCGCAATGGAAAATGCGGGCAGGGAACTGGAGGATGCCGAGTTGAAAGCCAGCCTGAAAGATGCCGGGATAGGTACGCCAGCCACCCGTGCGGCGATTATAGAAACATTGTTCGCACGCCAGTACATCGTGCGTGAGAAAAGGAATATTATACCCACAGAAAAGGGACTTGCCGTTTACAGGATTGTCAAGAACAAGAAGATTGCCGATGTCGAAATGACGGGTATGTGGGAAACCGCCCTTGCCAAGATAGAAGCGGGCTGCATGGATGCCGATACATTCAGGAAAGGCATCGAGGTCTATGCCGCCCAAATCACGGCGGAACTGCTTTCCGTACAACTGTTCATCGCCGGAGGTGAAACCTGTCCCTGTCCGAAATGTGGCAGCGGACGCATCCTATTCTATCCGAAAGTGGCGAAATGTTCTAACGTGGACTGTACGCTTACCATATTCCGTAACAAGTGCGACAAGCAACTGACCGACAAGCAGGTTGTCGAACTGGTGACGAAGCGGAAGACCGGGTTAATCAAGGGCTTCAAGGGAAAGAACGGCAAGGCTTTCGATGCTTCGCTGGTACTGGACGAACAGTTCAATGTCGCTTTTTCATTTCCTGAAAAGAAAGGAAAGCCGAAGAAGTAACTCATTTTTCCGATGGCAATCCAACGTTTACGCCCGGAAAACAAACTGGGCGTATTTTTTTGTTATCTATTTATAATTTCATCAATAACTCTTTTCTTCCAAACTCTACCTAGCTGAGCTTTAAATTCATCATCTGCACCTATGCGCCCAGAGTATACTCCAATAAATTCCATGAAAAAGTGACTAATTTTTGTAGCTTTTGTCGGATGTGTATCACAAATTGCGACACCTCTTCTTTCCTTATATATTACAGGAGAACCTGACATACCTGATCTTGAAGCAGTATCAATATACATTAGAGGTCTATCTTGTATATCTATAATTGGTTCTGATGCAATACTAGCTCTTTTCCAAATAGGAAATCCTTCTCCTTCCGAAATACCAAATGGAAATCCTAAAACATAAACATCATCTTTAATGTTTGCTTTTGTTTGTTCATTATACGGTTCAATAGCTTCTTCCACATATTTAATAAGCATATCATTAGGAATTGTTACTTTTATAGCAACAACATCAACTTTTTCTTTAAATGAAGGATGTTCTAACCATAATGGCGTATCATTTTCATCGTAAAGTGGAATAGTGTGAACTATTCTTTCTACAGTAGATTGATTTTTGAAAATATGAACTTTTAAATTATTAGGTATTGCCCCATGTTTTTTATCCAAATATTCTTTTGTTTCATTATTTTGTCCTGATACGATATGCCAATTAGTAATTAAATAATCCACATCGTTCCTTTTTACAAAAAAGCACGTTCCTGATGCAAGAAATACGTCATTAAAACAACATTCTACATAATAAGATGTATAAGATAAAGAATCTAATACGACATTACTTTCACTCATAATAACAATAAATTTATTCACAAAAATACTATATTCTCAATAAAGTAATTCATATTCAGCAGAGATAATATTTCCATAAATAATCTTGCTTCCTGACAGTTTCCATTTAGAGCCAAATGTTTCCCCGACAAAGCCGATGCCTTTGCCTAACATGATGGGAACGGTATAGATTGTCAGACTATCCAGCAGTTCGGCTTTTATCAGCGAGGTAATCAGTTTTCCGCCACCCACCACCAGTATGTCATGCGTTTGTTTCAGTTCATAAACCTTTTGCAGCGGTTCTTCGGTCAGGAACTCCACCCCGCAGTCCGGCGTCACGTTGGTGTCGTAGTGTGACACTACAAAAGACCGCTTGCTTTTGTGTGGCCACCCGCCCCAGTGTTCAAAGATGTAGTTGTAGGTGTTCGCTCCCATGAGCAGGCAATCCGCTTCCAAGTATTGCTTGCCAACGATATTTTTTATTTCACGGGGTAACCAGTCCAGTTCCTTGTCTAAGGTGGCTGTATGTCCGTCAAGAGATACGGCGATGTGCGCTTTTATTTGTTTCATACTATCAGGTATTTAACAGTTTAATATTCGTATTCAACTGTCCGCCAGTACCCCAAAAAAGAAGCGTGGTTCTTACACTGCTTCAATGCGAGGTACTGGCATACCCAAATGTGGAAACAGGCAAGACCACGCTATGACAAAGCATAGCATATCCTGCGCTGAATATCCCCACATTTTGAAAAGTGCCAGTTTTCGCATCGGGACGTTCGGCGGAACGCTAATTTTCAATATTATATATAAAGACGAAATCACAGTCAAAGCTGTTTAATCGCCGTTATTCTCTTGTACTACTTTTGCAAATGTAGTGAAAATCATTGAGAAATCATGGCATATAATAAAAAATCCCGCCGTGTTATCACAACAAGGCAGGACACGACTAATTGAATGATGACAAAAAATACTGTCTAATCTGTGCGCTCACGAATAAGCCTGTGTATGTCGCTTGCCCGATAGTAATATTTTCCGTCCAGCAGAAGATAGGGCAATATGCCTTTCTTCCGGTAACGCTGCAAGGTCTTGACGCTCACTTTGAGCATAAAGCACAAGTCCTGATTGTCGAGCAGCTTTTCACCGTTCAGGCAGTTGTGGCTGTTCATCAGACGGTCTATCTTTTTATCCTGCATGTCGAGCTTGTCCATGATACGCTCCATCCATGCCACGAAGTTGTCATTGTCTATATACATAAGCTACCCCCAATTGAAATTAAATGAGACCTATCATAAAATAACTCTGGTTTGCCGGGTCTTTCAGGATGATTTCTTTCTCCCGCATGAAACGGATATAGTTCTTGGCTGTCCGTTCCTTGATGTCCAGTACCTGTTGCAACTGTTCGCAAAGGTCTATGTAGGTGATGTGTGTCTGCCGTCCGAAAATGTCACGGGCTACACCCACCAGTTCCCTTTCCTTGCGCTTCTCTTTTTCTTCACGTGGCTTTTCGCCCCGGTACGTATGCATCCCGGCTTTCTTGTCCCATGCGAAAAGCATCAGCGGCACGTCCAGCGGGCTTCCGTCCCTTACTTTCAGGGCTTTCACTACCGATTGCGTGGGTTCATCGTCTTTCTCGATTGACAGGATGGTAGCTGCCTTCCTTTGCAGTTCGCTTCCCAGATGTCCACGCAGCTTTAATCCGTTCGGGACAAAATGAAGCACGCAAAGTATGCAGGTGTTGTAGATACCCGCCAACCGATATAGTTCATCTATTACCGCTACGCTTTCCGCTTCATCGTTGGCACTCTTTACGAGGTCGGCGATGCCGTCAATGACAACCAACTGGATACCGCCATACTGGTAGTAGAACTTATCCATGCTTTGTATTATGGCGTTCAACCGCTCCTTTCGGGACATTCCCGTAAGGCAGAACGCTTTCAGTTCTTCCGGCTTTTCCTTTTGCCCCGCACGTGCCAGCAGGTTGCTTACGTTCTTGAAAAGCTGTACTTCCGACTGTTCGGTATCATAAAGCAAAACCGCCTTGTGCCTGACATTGGCTGTTATCTGTATGCCCAACGTGTCTATTCCCGTATCGGGAGGGCAGATACAGCCTGCCACGATTGCGGCTACATAGTTGCTCTTGCCCGTTCCCTCGCCCCCGGTGATACCGAAAAGGTTGCCTTGTGTTCCCAGTGGAACATCGCCCGCCGATATGATGACTTGTGCTTTGACGGGTGGATTGTTGAAGTCTATCTCGCATGATTTAAGCATAATCAGTGTGTCGCTATATAGGTCGTCTAAAAATCTGATAAACAGTTTCAGGAAATCTTCACGTGTGTTTCCTGCCTTGAAATAATCTGATATGTCCTTTTCCTCTTTCGTGCCCGGAAGCGGGAGCAACAGGCGCTTCACGCCAAATTCCCCCAGCAGTCTTTCCTGTTTGCTTGAACTCTCCTTGCCTGTCTTGTCCATGTCAAAAAGCAGGACAATATGCTTGAAGCGGAACGTCAGCCGATAAACCAGTGTGGACGGTATCATTACCGTTTCACTGTTGAAGCAGATGGCATGAAAACCATGTGCTGCCAGTGAGAGCACGTCCTTCTCGCCACCCGTAATAAACAATGTGTCACCTTTGGCGGGCAGTTGCTCCAACCCGAAGCAGTAGTTTTCCCCAGAGCTGCCGCCATATAGGAAACGGGGTGTGGAAAAGGGACGGTACAGCTTGACATACTGTTTGCCCTTGTAGCCATACATCGGTTCTGCCGCCGATGAAATGTAGGTGTATGGCTTTCCCTCTGCCGTTTCGCTGCTGTATTCCCGGAGTGAGCAAACCTTGTAACGTTCCAGTACTTCAGGAGTGATGCCGTACTGCCGCCAGTATTCCATTTCTGCGGTGGAAAATTTCTGTTCCCTGAACAAGTAAGGCTTGACAGGCTTTTCGGGCGGTTCAACAGATGTGTTTGCCGCAATACGTTTGTCGGTAGTATGGGATATAGGAATAGGTGTCCCGGAGGATAAGCCCAGCCCCAAGTCCCGGTCGATGGTTTCCAGTATCTCGATGAAATCCAAGGCTCGGTTACAGTCCAGCCCTTTCAGTTGCCCCACGAGGAAAAAGCAGTCGCCGCTGTAATTGTCGTTGCCGAAGTCTTTCATCTTGTACATACCGCTATGGCGGTCGAAGTAGATGTTGCAGGATGCTTTTCTATCTTCGTATAAGGGATTAAGGAAATGCCTGCCTATTCGCCATTCACCCGGTAAATAATGCTTGAAAACGGATAAGCCGTTATTTGTTCGGCTTAGTATTTCTTCTTTCTTTAACATATTGATGATGGTTGGTTATCAGATCGTTTATATATTCCTTGTCCCGTTTTATCAGGCGTTCTTCCAGCAGACGTTTTATTTCCTTGATTTTGTAGAAATAATGCCCTTTTATATCGGAATAGGAAACCAGTCCTGCCGCTCGCAGGCGTTGCAGTGTACGGTCACTGATTTTTAGGAATGTACATACTTCGTAACTGTCCACCCAGATTTCATCCTCGTTTTTCGTGTCCTCCTGTGAAAACACATAATTGGCTATCACATCTATCTTAGCCACTATCTCCTTATAGGCTTTTGATTCAATCGTAATCACATCCATATTGCTAACTAATTGATTTTACTGCAAAGTTCGGGATATGAAAATGATTAAAAGTCATGGCTCATGCCGTCATGGTAAAAATATTTTTCGGTGGTTTTCGGATATTTTTCAGATAGTTTTATTATGTGTTGAGAATAAAAAAAGTTCTTTTTTAGACTGTTTCAGTAAAAATAAAAAATACCGTGTCGGTATGAACACGGCATTTTACTTTGCTGATTAAAAGGTATTTATCTATTTTGCATCATCTTCATTCATTCTCTTTGTCAGATTCTCAATCAGCTTGCTCAAATAAGAAGTTCTATTTTTTCGCTCTTTCATAGCAATATATGCATCATAATAATGATGCCCAAATCAATGTTGAACACGAAACTAAGGTATTCCATAAATTCCTTTATTTCTATGTTGCCATGATTTATATCACCGGAAGAAACAAGCGCATAGCCCAATTCTATCAAGGTATTTTTCTTTCCGGTAAAACACACAGAGTTTAATTTAGAACTTCTTTCAGTTTTGTATTCAGCATTGTTTAATTTAACCATCCTGTTCTCTAAATAAACTTTCAAATACTTGTTGCAAAGTATTTTTGCAGCTTTATAGTCATATCCGGTTGAAAATAATGGGTCTGCATCATATTGGAAACTTTCAAAACTTGGCATTATTGAAATTCCTATTGATTTTCGAGTAAAATAAAAATTATCCAAATGTGTTGATTGGGAACGTATATACTGATAAAACTCTATATTGTTGCGGAAGAAATACGTAAGCTTATCCAATTCTGCACTCAAATATTCTCGGATGCAGTCATTACTACCATCTGGGCATTTCAACTCTATATGGTACACCTTATTGAAATAGATATATTTGCTAAGAATTTCCGGTTTCAATTCTTTGAAAAAACATATTTCATCTTCTACACTCGGAAATGAATAGTTAATAATCATTTCTCTTAGTTGTTCGTACATAGGTGCAATGAACCTTACCATATACAAGGCATTATCCATTGCAGAATCGACACCACAATCCCTTAATTGGATTTCAGCGTCAATCTTAGCCAGTATTTCTTCCGCAAATCTTTTCATGCTACATACTATCAACCATTTGCAACAACCCGTTTATATCACCTTTCCCAATATAATGCAAGCATTGCTGTATCTTCTCAACAGACCAATCCCACCATTTCAGCGTTTCGAGCTTCTGTATCATTTCTTCATCGAAACGCTTTCTTATTGGTCTGGCAGGAACACCGCCAACTATCGTATAAGGCGGTACATCTTTCGTAACAACGGCACGGGAGCCTATGATTGCCCCGTTGCCGATGTGAACGCCAGCCATAATCAATGCTTCATAGCCTATCCATACATCGTTGCCTATCACGATGTCGCCTTTGTTATCCCAAGCTGTTACCACGTCCGATTTCTGCAAATCCCAATCTTCATAAAAAAGCGGAAAAGTATAGGTGGATAAGGATTTCAAGGTATGGTTGGCACAGTTGAACAGAAATTTCACACCGCAGGCAATGGAACAAAACTTGCCAATTATCAGCCGCTCGTGGTTGATAGGGTAATGATAAAGCACATTGTTCCGCTCGAAAAGTAACGGGTCGGACACGAAATCATTGTAGATGGTGTAGTCGCCCACTTCGATAGACGGGTCTTTTACAACCGCATTCAGGTACACAGTCTGCGTGTCGCCTGTGCGTGGATATATCTTTTTCATCATGACATTCAGTTTTTAATAGTGTTTATATTTAAGATAAATAACAGATTGCACCCCAAGTCCAATCACGAACAGGTATTCTACCGTCCAATAAACGGCAAGGGGTACATCCCAATAGCTCAATCCCCACAGGTAGAGCAGATAGGCGACAATGGTTGTCGCCTGAAAGATGAAAGCTGTCCGTGTTGCTCCTGTTCCCGTTACAGCATTCATATAGACATAACCTGGTAAGGCAAAGACGTAGTTAAGCAACATGACTATAAATGGCAACCATGCGGTTTGCACGATATTCGAATTATCTGTATAGACACTGATAACAGGCTGATGGAATACCAACGCAAGCGTAATCAGCGGTAAGCCGACGGCATAGCCTAATCGGATTACCCTGCTGCATAGCGGAAACACTTGTCCTCTTTCGTTTGCTCCAATCAGATTGCTTACCAACGAGCCAGTTGTGGCGGCAAACGAACTGACAATGACAAAGAACAGGGTGGATATGCTTCGGAGAATGTTTGCCACTGCAAGTTGCAATTCACCCAAATGTTCTATTGCTACGAAAAACAGAAACCAAGGGACTACGCTGATAAACGAATGGAACATGCTCCAAACGGATACACGACAAACATGGAGTAATATACCTTTGTCTAAGCTCCAAGACAAGCCATAAAGCCTTTTATCCATTTTACGTGAAATACGGATTGTCAGCACTGCCAACGAACACGCTTCGGCAAAAGACGATGCGATGGCTGCACCTGCTATCCCCATGTCCCAATGGAATATGAGCAACCAATTACTTGGAATGTTCACTAATACGGCTGTCAGAGCCGCCATGTTCAAGGCTTTTGTATAAGTAATACCGACCAGGAACGAACGCAAGGCAAGGAACGGAAAGGAGAACAACAGTCCCCAAATTCGTCCGTCCAAATAATCAATTACAGCATGATAGACTTCCGCAGAAGTAATCAGCCTACTTAGAATAATCGGGGAAAACAGTCTGGAGAACAAATACAAAAAGACAGCAAGTCCCGACAGGAAAAACAATCCTTGAAAAAATGTCTTCCCTGTTTCGGAATAATGCCGTTCACCGTTACGCCGTGCGATAACGACTTGTAAACCCAAACTGAAACCGAAACCAAGCATATAGATAGCCAGATACCAAATCCCGGCAAGGGCGGATGCACCCAGTTCTATTTCTCCTACATGCCCCAAGAAAATAGCATCGGTAATATTGATAAGTTGTTCGATAAGGATGCTCATCATTACGGGAAAGTTGATGAGCCAAATATTCTTATATGTATAGTTCATTGTTCAACTTGATATGATACGACAAATCCTGCTGCACAAGGGCGGCATGGCACATCGCATAATTATAAATTTGGAATAATGGCAAAACAAGAAAGGACAAACCTATTATAAGCCTGTCCGTTGCTGAATAGCTATGACTAAAATGCTATCCGTTAAGCGTAGCTATATGCACACTTGCCATTTCATATGGGTTGAACAACTCTATTTTTTGTTAGTATTGCAAAGATAGCATTTGTTCTTGATTATACCTCCAAGTTCTTGATTTCTTTTTGCAGATTTTCCAAAAAACGGGAAGCATGTGCGCCATCCATTTGTGTATGGTGAAACTGAAAAGAGACCGTCAATGTATGCTTCCACAACCTTCGTTTATATTTACCCCAGATTAAAAACGGATTATTGAACACACCGCTGTACATACCTACTGCCCCATCTATCTCATATTGAGCAAGAGCAGATGTACCAATGACCATGCTGTCTGTTAGGTCATAATTTTGGCAACTTTCAGCAACTTGCTTCGTCAGTCTCAGATAATCAGTATTGAACTGCTGCAAATTATCGGAAAAAGGAATATCGCAGGAACTAACTTCGCCCTCTCGATTGGCTACAATAGAACAGACAGCAAGATTGTCGTATTGCATTAACTTCTTGTCAACAGGAAGCATATAGAACTCTTTTATGTCGCTTGCAGCTTTTCCGATACACCAGCACATCAACATATTGAACTTTAGCCTTGTCCGTTTGCTGATTTGGGTTAGACGAGTAACATCTATGGTCTTGAAAAAGGTGAGCATGGGCATGGGGGCATTCATCCACAATTCAAATGCATAGGCACGGGTTGTTTCTTTTGGATTTACTTCTTTCATTCTATCATTCATTTTAAGTTTAATCAGAGCAAAGGTAAGTCGGCTATCAAACTATGGATAGAATAAAAGGGACATTATATAGGGTTGTTAAACAAATCGGAATAAGGTTTGCATACGTTTAACAAAGACAATGGCGTATAACCGCTAAATTGTTTAAACTCCCGGATAAAATGCGATTGGTCTGCGTAACCACATTGATATGCAATTTGAGCCAGATTTGCATCTTCTGTGTAATACTGTAGCAATTTCAATGATTTCTGGAAACGAACTATTCTTGCATATTCCTTCGGATTCGCACCTACCAGCTCATTGAACAGACGTTCAAATTGTTTTTTGCTCAAACAGACAGTAGAAGCCAGTTCTGTGACGGAAATGGCAGGCATGGTGAATAGTTGTTGGATTGCGGAAGCTATTCTTTTGAGATTGCATGTAGTTTTTGAAGTCAATGCGTCTATTATTCGAGATAACAGCCATTGCTCTATTATTGTAATACATGAGTTGGTATCTTCATAATTAAAGATTTGCGCAGCCAGTTGTTTTAATTTTGCGTTTTCAATGTCATAACCGGAAATCTCTTGATTATGTAATAAAGATATGGGTATATTCAAGAAGGCTTTTAGAACGTATGGCTGAAACACAACCACTATCATTTCCACATTTCCATCCGCATATAAATGGGAAGGATAATTTACCTGACCGCTGATGCTAAATTCCGATTGGGAGGTTTTTAACTCTGGTATATAGAGCGGTGTTTGTTTGTGGAAAATGATTTGAGGACAACCAATAGGAAAAGTAAGGGTATTCAGCGGTTGATTGCTTTTGAATACCCAATAATACCTGACGTAAGGTTGTAACTCCTTGCAAGGTTTGTAAAATTTGAAGTCCTCTTGAATCATTTTACAAAGGTAAGGCTTTTTGTCGTTTGTTATTGGTAATGAGCAAAAATATAGCTGCAAATAGAATAACTTGCAGCCATATTTTAATCTATCAACACGTGTTAGTCTGTATAAAGTCCTATGCGATTGCCGGCGGGATCAGCGAATACGGCAAAATATCCCTTTCCTTCTGCTTGGATTTTTGTCTTAGGAATCGTTATCCTGCCACCATATTTCAGTACTTGCTGGATTGACCAGTCAATATCTTCACAATTAAAGTGAATTAATACACCATGCTCTGAGGGTTTGAAGTCAGGTGCATAGGATATTGCACCAACTGTTTGTCCGTTCTGTACAAAACAAGCCATTTTCTCATTGCTGTATTCGGCTACCATAAGTTCCACCCCAAAGATTGCTTGATAAAAATTTACCGATTCGTAGAAGTCAGTAACGGGGATTTCAAAGAATGCAATTAAATTCTTCATGTTCTTTTTTCTTTTAGTTATTACTTTGTCCTGCGCTAAGACATTGCAAAATTACGATTGGCATAAGGACATAGATAGAAGAATACGGACATTCTTACAAGTCAGAAAAATAATCAGATATTGGAGTATAAACTGATAGGTATTCTAATGGTGTATATCCTGTAAACAGTTTAAAATCTCTTATCATGTGTGATTGGTCGGAAAAACCACAACTATAAGCCACTTGCGCAAAATTATATTGAGGATTTTGCTGTAACAAGAACAAAGACCGTTGCACTCTTATAATCCGTAGAAATTTTTTGGGTGAAGTTCCAATATATTCCGTAAAAACCCGTGTGAATTGTTTTGTGCTTAGGCACGCAGTATTCGCCAATTTGCAAACATCAAGGTATGGGTTAAGGTTAATGTTTTGGATTACAGTAGAAAGTCTATCTATATTATAGTCTGAACATACAACTAAACGATGCAATAGGAATTGTTCTATCAAATTTATACAATGAATGTTGTTTTCTGTATCAGCTATTTTGTGGGTAAGTTCGGTTAATTCCCTATCTTCGACATCCTCTATCGCTATATTTTCTCCTTGGAAAAGGGATAATGGTTGCCGAAAAAATATCTTTGCCGCATATGGTTGAAACACAACAACAAGCATTTCTATATCTCCATTTGCACAAATATCAGTATATCCATTTTCTTGTCCGCAAATGAAATTTTGTGGTTGCATTTTATGGTAAGTTTGCGAGAATAATTGTTTCTTCTTGTGAAAGAATATTTGTATGCAACCTAATGGGAATGTACGTTCGGTCGTAGCATTTATCATATCACTTTCTAATATCCAATAATGCCGAATGTAGCTACGTAATATCGGTGATGGCTGTATTATTTTGAATGACTGCATTTTATAAATATATTAGTGAATGAGCAAAAATACAGGAAGTGTTTTACATCGAATAGAATAAAAGGGACATTTTAGTGCAAGGTGCAAGTATATATCTATATATAGCTTGCACCTTGCACTAAGCATAGAAGATTTATTTTCAACGATTTGCACAGTTCAAAATAAAGTCGTATCTTTGAACCGAAGTTTTAGGCAGACAACAAAAAGCCAAGAACAGACAAAATTCAGTCTTTTTTGCAACCTAAGTTGTACCCCCTAAGGCATTGACATTTTGAAAACGAATTGAATTTCAAGGATATAGGAGAGCAGGTTCATAATCCTCCCTCTCCGCAAAGATGCTGAAAATCAGCAGATTGCAGAATAGACACCCAATTTTACACACAAAAATGTAAAATTGGGTGTTTTAGCTATATTAAAGACCATGCATAATAAAAAACTACCCTTGCATTTTAATTCTTTAGCATCTAAGTTTCCAGAAATAGCCAAGGAATGGTGTTATGAAAAAAATGATGATTTAACACCCGATACGATTTCTGCTGGTTCCCATAAAGAAGTATTTTGGAAATGTACCCAATGTGGTCAAATTTATAAAATGAGAGTTTGTAATCGAACGGCACCATCAAGAGCTAAAACAACAAATAAATGCCCTATTTGCTTGGGAAGAATAGTTATACCTGGATTCAATAGTCTTAAAGCCAAATTTAGCGAGATGGTTGAAAATGATTGGGATTACGAACTAAATACAATAGATCCAGACACAATTCCTCCACATAGCAATAAGAAATATTGGTGGCATTGTAAAAACGGACATAAATATCAAGCATCAGCTAATAACAGAACGAGTCAAACTGGCGGAAATTGTCCATATTGTTCTCATCAAAAACTAATAATCGAAAACTCTTTAGCCATACAAAATCCAGAATTGGCAAAAGAATGGGATTATGATAAAAATGCCCTAACACCGTACGATATACCAGCATATTCTAATCAAAAGGTATGGTGGAAATGTATAAATGGTCATAACTGGTTGGCAAGAGTTAATAATAGAAATAATGGTAGAGGGTGTCCCGAATGTTCAAAAGGTAAACACACATCATTTCCAGAACAAGTAATTTATTATTATGTGAAACTCCTTTTCCCAGATACAATAAATGGAGCCAGAATAGACAACATGGAAGTTGATATATTTATACCATCTATAAAAATAAGCATTGAGTATGATGGTGAATATTATCACAATTCAGAGAAACGCCTTAAACACGATTTGCTAAAAAATAAAACGATGCTGAAGCATGGTATACATTTAATACGAATACGTGAAGATGGATGCCCTATTATAAAAGATACAACTTGTACAATATTGACTTTTAAGTATTCCTGGAATTACAGTAACTTAGAAACAGTAATTAAGAATTTACTTGTATTTTTATCAAAATGGACGACAACTGATATTCATATTGAAGTAGATATTAATAAAATAAAGAATCAAATACTTAGTGAATTGTCTACTGTTCCTAGTGGACAAGATTTATTGTCGGTAAATCCAATATTATCACAAGAATGGAATTATAAGTTAAATTATCCTCTTACTCCAAACATGGTATTACCGAAGTCCAGTAAAAAAGTTTTTTGGAAGTGTAGTAAATGTGGATATGTTTGGGAAAGTCTTATAAGTTCTCGAAACAAAGGATACGGATGTCCCAAATGTGCAAAGAGACAACATTATACTACTAACGAATGGATTGAGGAGGCAAAAAAAATTCATGGAAATAAATTTGATTATACAAAGTCTGTATATGTAAATTCAAAAACACCTATTACAATAACCTGTAAGATACATGGAGATTTTCAACAATTACCATCAGAGCATTTACAAGGCAAAGGTTGTAAATATTGCGCTAAACAAGCATTTCACATAATAGATAGCTTGGCTAATAAGTATCCGGAAATAGCATCAGAATGGGATTATGAACTAAATAATTCGACAGGATTTACTCCACAAAATATAGGTATTGATACTACTAGATTATTTTATTGGCATTGTAATAATGGAGAAAAGCATAGTTATAAAGCAACAATTGCAAGTCGAGTATATAGACATTCTGGGTGTGCTATATGCAATGGTAAACAAATATCTCCAGATAGAAGTTTAGCGATGCTAAATCCTGCTTTAGCTGCGGAATGGTGTGCGGAAAATGATAAAACACCTTATGAGGTAACTCCTAAATCTGATTATGAAGCCTTGTGGAAATGTCCTAATCCTAACCATCCCCCCTATAAACAAAAGGTTGAAGTTCGCTCAAGAGGAGTTGGATGTATATATTGCAGTCATAAGGGGAAAAAACATCCGAAAGATTATGAAGATGAATTACATCGTATATTTCCAAATATCAAAATTTTGAAACCTTTTTCAAAGTCTAATGAACGCATTGAATGCCAATGTGAAAAATGTGGTTATATTTGGAATCCATACCCTTACTCTTTATTAAAGGGTAAAGGATGTCCTAATTGTAAAAATCCTGATTAATTATTTTTTATAACGGTCCTCCTACTTATAAATATTATATGTTATCTCCTCATATTTGAAAGGTATTGAATGTTTTAATTTAGCGTGAGTTCGACGAATTCACGTTATTTACAATCACGACTCATCACCATATCCGCAGTATAGTTAATAAAGATAAAAAAAGAGGCTTCATTAATCAAAAAATATTATTTTTGTTAATAATTTATATGTTCACGTATTTTGACCAATTGAAATACCTTGAATATTTATTGAGAGTAAGACAATCTGTTATGATTATTTGTATTTAAATATAGTATGTTTGTTATGCATTTTCGAATATCTCAATTATTGCTGTTATTATTTACATTCATTTCTATAAATACTTATTCGGAGAACTATCCTGTTCGTGGACGTGTGGTTGACAAATTCTCACGTCTCCCTGTAGCCAATGCAAATGTCATGATATATGGCCAGCCGGACAAGAATGCATCAACAGACAGCACCGGTGTATTTGTCATAGAAGACGTGACTCCAGGAATATGTCAGCTATCTGTGACCTGCATCGGATATAAAAATCTTCTTTCACCTGAATATATTGTATCAGCGAAACTTCCACCTGTGGAACTTGAACTGGAGGAAAACACATCCAAACTGGCTGAAGTAACCATAAAAACCACACCATTCCGCCGCCTAAAGAGCAGTCCGGTAAGTCTTCAGATAATTGGCCTGGGCGAGATAGAGAAAAGTCCCGGAGGAAACCGCGACATATCCAGAATTGTCCGCTCATATCCAGGCGTTTCATTTTCACCCATTGGATACCGCAACGATCTCATCGTACGTGGAGGCTCACCATCAGAAAACCGTTTTTATCTTGACGGAATAGAGATTCCCAACATCAATCATTTTGCCACACAAGGAGCGTCAGGAGGCCCTGTCAGCATACTAAATGCCGACCTTATTCGTGAAGTACAGTTCTACACAGGCGCTTTTCCCGCCAATATGGGTGGAGCACTAAGTTCGGTCATGGATATACGCCTGCGCGACGGCAATACGGACGACAACAGTTTCAAGGCTACACTTGGTGCCTCAGAAGTGTCACTGAGCGGTGCCGGGCATTTCGGAGAGCGCACAACTTATCTGTTCTCAATACGACAATCATACCTGCAACTATTGTTCAAGGTGCTTGGGCTTCCATTTCTACCAAACTACATTGACGGACAATTTAAAATAAAAACCCGCATAACAGATAAAGACGAAATTGTTTTTCTTGGACTGACGGGGATAGACCGCATGAAACTGAATACTGACGAGAAAGGTGAGGACGCAGAATATATACTCAGCTATCTGCCCCGTATAGAGCAGCAGACATTCACCCTCGGCGCGTCTTACAAACATTATGCAGGGAAAAATGTACAGACGGTAAGCATTGGCTATAACTATCTGGCCAATCAGAACCTGAAGTACAAAAACAACGACGATTCCAATACGGATAATCTGACGCTTGACCTGAGCTCGCATGAGCAGAAAGTATCATTACGTGCAGATAACCGTACATTTGGAGAACGCTGGACACTGATTGAAGGAATTGAGACATATTATGCTAAATATGATGACAAGACATTCCAGAGACTTTATATAAACAGCGGACAGACGATATTAAAACAAAACACCGAACTTGGAATTTGGGGATGGGGCGCATTTGCTTCTGCCAGATACGTGACACCAGACGAACGACTGACAGCCAATTTAGGTATGAGACTAGACGGATGCAGTTATTCCTCGGAAATGACACGTTTTTGGGAAAACATCTCCCCCACACTATCATTGTCATACAGAATCATACCCAAACTGGCAATCAATGCGGCTGCCGGATTGTACCATCAACTGCCTGCATACACGGCATTGGGATATACAGACGCTAATGGAACTTATGCCAATAAGTCACTGAAATATATGCGCGTCGTGAATGTAAATCTCGGTACGGAATGGAATGTAAACGACCAGATAGTTGTTTCATTAGAGGGATTCTACAAACGCTATTCACGCGTACCTCTTTCTGTCATAGACGGAATACCTTTAGCATGCAAAGGCAACGATTACGGGGTTGTGGGAAACGAACTTCTTACACCCGATGCCGACGGCCGCGCATATGGTATGGAAGCATCCATGCGATGGCAGATTGCCGGTAAACTGACCTCTGTCGCATCACTCACGTTTTTCCGCAGCGAATATCGTAGTGGCAATAATGCGGAATACATAGCATCCGCATGGGACAATCGGTTCATTGCAAACGTGAGTGGTACATACGAACTTCCACGCAACTGGAGCATTGGAGCAAAATTGAGTGCCATAGGCGGCAGTCCGTATACACCATACGACGAGGTAAAATCTTCGCTTGTCGAAGCATGGGACGTACAAGGACGCCCGTATTACGACTATACACGATATAACGAGGGTCGGCTTGATGCATTTGCACAGCTTGACGTACGAGTAGATAAGAACTATTATTTTAAAGGCTGGCGACTTGGTATATACCTCGATCTGCAGAATGTCACAAAGAGTATACTACGCCAACCTGACGTACTGATGAGCACCGGAGTGATAGAGAATCCTGAGGCCCCGGCTTCAGAGCAACGCTACAAAATGAAATATATCAAACAGGAAAGTGGCACATTGCTTCCAACGATAGGTTTCACCGTCGAATTCTGACAATACAATATGAAATATGCAGTAAAAATGCAATCGGCATTACAGTCCACGGTATAAGAATAATATCATATCACTTCTTCACATGCCATATTTTATATTAGTGTGTGTTAGGAACAGACATTTTGCCTGATAAATTCCAGAGTGCTGCCAGAAAGTCAATATTGTATTACAAGACAGTCCTGACAGAGTCCTAAAACAGTCAGAATGGAGCCTCAGAACAGCCCGTCTTACACCATCAGAGAGCCTGTTTCACAACTCCAGAAAAGCTGTTTCGCAGCAGGCTAAAAACAGTAACGGCTTAAAAAGGCTCAATAGAAATTAATTTGGAATATTGACAGTAATAAAAAACAACGGCATCAATTCCTTACCAGCGTTGTTGCCTACAGCTGAAATAGAAGCCAAAGGGGACTGTTACAGATTTTCAGTATCCTGCGCTTTTTCCGTCTGAGTTTTCTGTTCTACCCCAAAAAACAAGCGCGTATTTGCGCGCAGACTTTCCGTCAGGCACAAATTCTTGAGAAATGAGAGTTTTATGCAAACGGCTGTACACCAACAAATTACATCTAAGAACAATTTTTTCATCGTACGAAACGTACCGTTTCAGCATGTGATATGCCCCGTTTCATGTCCTGATATGCGCAATATCACACCCTGATACGGGCATAAACAGAGGCTGAAACAGGCATAATCGGAACGTCGAACCAACCGGTCTGCCCACACAACAGGATATACGGCAAGGCCGTCAGGGCAGAATTGGCTTTGGAAATATAGAATTTAACATTTCCTAACATCTCTTTTACGATTTTATTTTGTCAAAAAAAAGTCAAGAAAATCTGTAAGTACGTCGCTTGAGTTTTCTTAAAAAAACACCTATATGAGACATGAGCAAAAGCACGGGAAACATGTGTTCTTCTTGCAATGAGGATTTTAGGTCGCGGTAACGTGATTATATTGTTGTACGGGCAGATAATCTGTCACCATTCACTGCCCCCGCTTTGACCATAATGTTTCTTTTATTCCGTGATGGTTCATGAATAAAACCAATCCCCACTGCATTTATACAGATCTCTTAAAAGCTGATGAATAGCGATTATCATTTTTAAGTCGAACCCACATTGCTTTAAAACAAAGAATTAATGTGTAAAGATGAATAATCAAAAATATACAGAATAAAAGAGAATGGGGTATGTCTGTTTTAGACATACCCCATTCTAACTTATATTACTAATATCTACTGTTTCTGATTATTTTGCATAAGCTACAGAGCGGGTCTCACGTATTACCGTAATCTTCACCTGACCCGGATAAGTCATTTCGCTCTGAATCTTATTTGCAATCTCTGCAGACAAGCCTTCTGTTTCCTTATCACTCATCTTATCTGCTCCGACAATAACACGCAATTCACGTCCTGCCTGTATAGCATAAGTTTTTGTTACTCCAGGATAACTCATTGCTATTGCCTCAAGATCGTTAAGACGCTTTATATAAGCCTCTACGATCTCTCTACGTGCTCCTGGGCGCGCACCAGAAATAGCATCACACACCTGAACTATCGGAGCAAGGAGAGTATTCATTTCCATTTCGTCGTGATGGGCTCCAATTGCATTGCAGATATCCGGTTTTTCCTTATATTTCTCTGCAATCTTTGCACCATACAAAGCGTGTGGCAATTCACTTTCCTCATCAGGAACCTTTCCTATATCATGCAAAAGACCGGCACGCTTTGCCTTCTTCGGATTAAGACCTAATTCTGATGCCATTACTGCACACAGATTAGCAGTTTCGCGTGCATGCTGCAGCAGATTCTGTCCATAAGAAGATCTGTATTTCATCTTACCTACAATTCTTATAAGCTCCGGATGCAAGCCATGAATACCCAAATCTATTGCAGTACGTTTTCCTGTCTCGATTATTTCGTTATCCAACTGTTTCTTAACCTTGGCAACAACTTCCTCTATACGTGCCGGATGGATACGACCGTCAGCCACAAGCTGGTGCAAAGCAAGGCGACATACTTCTCGTCTTACCGGATCGAACGCGGAAATTACGATAGCCTCGGGAGTATCGTCGACAACTATTTCAACGCCGGTAGCAGCCTCAAGCGCACGTATATTTCTTCCCTCACGTCCGATTATACGGCCTTTTACTTCATCATTGTCTATATGGAAAACGCTTACAGAATTTTCTATCGCTGTTTCAGTGGCAACGCGCTGAATTGTCTGTATCACTATTTTCTTGGCCTGAGTATTCGCATTCAGCTTAGCCTCATCCATTATCTCATTAACATAGCTTGCCGCGTCCATTCTGGCCTCATCCTTAAGACTTTCAACCAATCGGTTCTTTGCTTCTTCAGCACTAAGTCCGGACAATTCTTCCAGCTTCTCTCTTTCTTTAATTTGCATCTTTTCCAATTCTTCCTGCTTTATACCAAGAAGTTTGCTCTCATTGTCAAGACGCAACTGCATCTGTTCCATCTCCTGCTTACGACGTCCCAATTCTTCCTGACGCTGATTGAGAGAAATCTCACGCTGTTTCAAACGATTTTCGCTCTGCTGTATTTTCTGATTACGTACTTGAACTTCCTTTTCCAGTTCCGATTTTTTGTTCAGAAACTTTTCCTTTACTTCAAGCAATTTCTTTTCTTTGATAACATCAGCCTCTTTGTTGGCCGCATCTATCATTTCATTATATTTGCCTTTTATAACATATCGGAAAACCGCATAGCCTGCAACTCCACCTATAATAAGAGCCACAACAGCTGTAATTATTATACTTATACCAGTCATATATTTTGTTTTATATTTATTTTTAGTAATATTCTCTGATCTTATACCTGGCCGTCTATAACCTCTTCTATCTCTGAAGTCAACTTTTTGAGAATATCACTATATGGAACGGTATCATTACGTACAGCCTCTTTCTCATATCTCAAAGCAATATCAATAAGAGCCATATAAAGCAATTCCTTATCACTTTTATGGCCTTTAAAGACTGATGCGTACGCATTTACCGTATTTGTTATAAGAACTGCAGCGTCTCTATATAATGGTTCCTCTTCTTTTGGAACCATTACCGGCATCTCCGTATCATAGACATGCAACCTTATATGTAATTTCTCTTTATTATCTTCTGCCATCGCGCTATGTTTACTTTTCACTCACCAATGTGATACATTTATTCACATCGCGAATAAGCTTTAACAATTTTTTTTGCGCCGACTCCAAATCGCCATTGGTTATTTCAACCATTCTTGCCATTTTAAGGCTTTCATAATCATTTCTCGCCTGAGCCAACTGCCCCTCCGTTTTTTCCAAGATCGCACGCAACTTACCATTTTCCTCCTTTATTTTATTGTACTCCAGGATAAGTTGTCTTACACGAGTCGTAAAGAGCGCTATCGTTTTCTCATCAGCGTTCATAAATAACTATTTTGGTGACAAAATTAACAGAATAAATTGATAAAACCAAATTTACCGATCGTTTATTTATTTTGACATTTATAAAACTTTTAAAAGATTTATTTTAATGACAATCGCATATACGATCAATAAAATCAAGGCATATCATTTCTTTTTTTCATCATCGTTTGCCTTCGGTTCTTTTTTGGCAAGCATAACAACCTGATATACAAAATCAGTTATCCACTTTTGAGAGAAACCCAAGCGTTTGTCGTATTGTCTGATAGACATAACGGTTTTTATAACTCCGGCATCTTTATAGTCATTTTTATTGAAGATGTCCGAGACCGTCTTTTCCGTCATGGTATAAAGTACTTTTCTCATGAATGAAGGAAGACGAAGTTTAAACTTCATCAGATTTCCCATCAGCATCATCAAATCCTGCGAAAAGCCCTGGAATTGAATAAGATAAGGCTGAACGTCCTGTATTTTGCGACAGTTCTTCTTTATGCTCGCATCTATCTCCTTAAAAAATTCATCATCAATACCATAAAGATCCATAAGCATTTTCATGCAATGTTTCTTCTCGCCCACACCCAACTTATTGTTCACGGTAGGCACATGCAAGGTTGACTTAAATACGCGCAGGTCAGGCAACATTGCCAGGTTTGTTATACCAACATTTGCAGCAATTGATGCCTGAAAATAAACCCGGATCAGATTCATATAATCTTCCATGCCTCCGGTATTGGCATTATCGTTTTTTTTCTTTATAAATTTAGATAGAAAACTCATATCAATATTTTATTACCGTTAATAACACGAAATATACAATATATAAAACTTATAATTTCGCAAAATTACAATAATATCTTTAAAAACGCAAATATTTCATTATAAAACACACCAATACAAATTACATAACAGCACGAATATTTTCATCATATCACTGTGGTTTTATCGACTTTTATTTGTAACTTTGCAGCAGACTTATAAGTATATTCATCATAATACAAGAACGGATAACAAATGGATTATCCAACAAAGCAGAAACCGTATGCAATTATTATGAAATATCTGTTTTATGGAAAAATAGCAAACGCAACTAATTTTGTACTCATATTATGAAAGGAATTATTCTTGCCGGCGGTTCCGGCACAAGGCTTTATCCTATCACAAAGGGAATAAGTAAACAATTAATCCCGATTTTTGACAAACCGATGATTTATTACCCCATATCAGTCCTTATGTTGGCAGATATAAGGGATATTCTTATCATATCAACACCAACCGATTTGCCTTTATTCAAACGACTGCTTGGAGATGGCAGTGAAATCGGAGTACACTTTGAATATGCTGAGCAACCTTATCCTGGTGGTCTGGCACAAGCTTTCATTATTGGAGACAAATTTGTTGGTAAAGATAGTGTATGTCTTGTCCTTGGTGACAACATATTCCACGGTGCCGGATTTACAACTCTGTTACACAACAGTGTACATGATGCAGAGATGAACAACAAAGCCACTGTCTTTGGATATTATGTAAACGATCCTGAAAGATATGGTGTTGCAGAATTTGACAAAGACGGAAAATGTCTCAGCATAGAAGAAAAGCCCAAACGCCCTAAAAGCAATTATGCTGTAGTTGGACTTTATTTTTATCCAAATGATGTAGTAAACATTGCCAAAAACATTAAGCCAAGTGAACGTGGTGAGCTTGAAATAACAACTGTCAATCAGGAGTTCCTGAGACAGGACCGCCTGATGGTACAGACATTACAAAGAGGTTTTGCATGGCTTGACACAGGAACACATGACAGTCTGTCAGAAGCCAGTACCTTTATTGAAGTAATAGAGAAACGTCAAGGACTGAAAATTGCATGTCTGGAGGAAATCGCTTTCAAAAAAGGTTGGATAACCAAAGAATCACTTTATACAACAGCACAGCCAATGGCCAAAAACTCATACGGACAATATCTGCTGAATTTAATTAAAGACTAAAAATACTACAGCATAAAAAATGGAAGAAAACAAAAACTTAGGATCATATAATGTCCTACAAGAACAAGAACAAGAAGAAAAATCTTCTTTCGATTTTAAAACATTATATACAATTTTCATATTAAACTGGAAATGGTTTGTCCTGTCTCTGATAATATGTGTTGCAGCTGCAGCCATTTATCTCAGATACACAACTCCCAAGTATCAGGCTTATGCCAAATTCCTTATAATGGATAATGACAACAACGGCCGAAGCAGCCGTAACTCAATAATGTCTACGGCAAATCTCGGTACACTTACAAACTCCATGGGAATTGACAATGAAATTGAAATTTTGAAATCAAGATCTGTTGCCCAACAAGTTGTAAGAGAGTTGAAACTGTATGTCTCTTATCAGAAAGTTGGTAAGGTAAAAGACAGTCCAATGTACAAGACTCAACCAATCAATGTTGACATAGATCCTGGAAGTCTTGAAAGGCTTAAGGCACCTATTTCACTGGAAATCACACGCGAAGGAAGCAACTACAATGTAACAGGATCATATTATTACATATCGCAAACAGATCCTTCAAAAAACAAACAATATAATATCGAAAAAAGCTTCAGCCAACTTCCAACAAGTATCAATACACGCAGTGGAATCATAACATTCACATCCAACAGCATGACACCTATGGCTGACGGAACAACACTGAAGGTACAGATAATGTCGCCAGAAGCTGCAGCATACAAATACATCGGAGCACTGTCTGTATCACAAATCTCGAAAACGACAACGATCACACAGCTTAGTCTAAACGATGAGCTTCCACTCAGAGCCACAGACTACCTGAGACAGCTTGTCATTTGCTACAACCGTCAGTCTAATGAAGACAAAAACGAGATTGCAATACGTACCGAGGAATTCATCAATGGACGTCTTGAAAAAATAAATGCAGAACTCGGTGACACTGAAGGTTCACTTGAGGCATACAAGAAGCGCAACAATATGGTTGAGCTTAGCATAAATGCTCAACAGGCAGTACAAAATCAGGATGCATATAGCCAGCGTCTCGCTGAAGCCAATACTCAAGTAGCACTTTTGAGAAGCATAAGCGAATATATGGATGAGCCGGAGAACAAATATCAGACTCTTCCATCCAATGTCGGACTTACAGACCAGTCGGCCACGGATCTTATAAACAAATACAATGACATTGTACTTCAGCGCAACAACCTTCTGCGCAGTGCCAGCGAGAACAGTCCTATTGTGACACCACTTACCGCACAGCTTGACGATCTGTCCAACAGCATACGACGTGCGATGAGTCAGGCACGCAGAAATATGGAAATACAGCGTAACAGCGTAGCACAGCAGTATGGCAAATACGCAAGCCAGATCTCTGCAACACCAGAACAGGAACGTATACTCACACAGATCGGACGTCAGCAGGATGTAAAATCAGGTCTTTACCTTACACTTCTCCAGAAGCGTGAGGAAAACTCCATCTCGCTTGCAGCTACTGCAGACAAAGGTAAACTCATAGACGAACCTATCATTCTCGGCAAAATAAGTCCGAAATCGTCTGAGATAATGCTTTCTGCAATTGTTCTAGCACTTGCCATCCCAGCCCTCATACTGTTCCTCATCAGACTGTTCCGTTATAAGATTGAAGGTCATGATGATGTTGAAAAGCTAACATCGCTACCTATCATTGCCGATGTAGCAATTGCAAGTGATAGTACGAAGACAAAGGAAGGCATCGTAGTACACGAAAACCAGAACAGCCAAATGGTGGAAATATTCCGTTCTATGCGTACCAATCTTCAGTTTATGCTTGGAGAAGGAAAGAAAACAATTATGTTCACTTCCAGCAATTCCGGAGAAGGAAAGACATTCAACGCTGCCAATCTTGCAATGAGTTTCGCATTGCTTGAAAAGAAAGTAATTTTTGTCGGTCTTGACATACGTAAACCACGTCTGGCAGATCTCTTCGGCATAAACGATCATCACCATGGCATAACACCATTGCTCGTGAAGAACAACCCGACTGAAGAAGAAGTCAAATCACAGATCGTAAGCTCTGGAGTAAATAACAAACTCGACCTGCTCATGGCAGGACCGATTCCTCCAAACCCGACAGAGCTTGTATCACGCGACTCACTTGACAAGATCTTTGCCATACTCAAGAAAAACTATGATTACATTATTATAGATACCGCTCCGGTAGGACTTGTTACTGATACACTCCACATTGGACGCGTTGCTGACATAACTGCATACGTCTGCAGAGCCGACTTCACCCCGAAGAGCGATTTCAATATAATAAACGATCTGAACAAAGAAAACAAACTGCCGAAGATATGCATTGTCATAAACGGTATTGATATGTCGAAGAAGAAGTACGGTTACTATTACGGATATCACAAATACGGTTATTATGGAAACTACAATAGCCAGTATGGTGACAAGAACGATACATCCGTAAAACTATAAATAAGAATACAATAAAAACAAAAGATGACAATAGCTGTTGATTTTGACGGAACAATAGTTGAAAACCGTTATCCGGAAATAGGCGAAGAGAGACCGTTTGCCACAGAAACACTCCGCATGCTTATTTCTGAAAGATACAAAATTATATTGTGGACCGTACGCGAAGGCAGACACCTTGAGGAAGCTATAGCATGGTGCCGCGAACGCGGTATCGAATTCTATGCTGTAAACAAGGACTACCCTGAGGAGAAAATGGAAAATAACAACCATTATTCCAGAAAAATCAAAGCCGACATGTTCATCGACGATCGCAACATTGGAGGCCTGCCGGGATGGGGTGAAATATATCGTATGATACACGAAAAGAAAAGTTACGAAGATATCATTGCCGAACGACAGCACACTTCTTTCTCAGACAAAAATTCCAAAAGAAAGAAACATTGGTGGAACTTTTAGGATCAAGCATATAAACGCATTAGGGGATGACTTTATTATCATCCCCTAATGCGTTTATTTACATGTATGTACAATATAAAAGCTTCCTTTATACGACATTATCATATATCATCTGGAACAACCAAACATACTATTAACAGTTCTCAGCTTAATTGAGAAAAGCATCCCCCATTCTGCTATTCCCTTTAAACAATCCAAAGAAACGACTGCCTGCATTATATTTATATATTACAACGAACTCGTGTTAACCATCCTTACATCACCGCCCTCTACATACTTGAATCCATTCAAAAAACTCCGGGCATCCATGCGCTTCTTGCCAGCCAGTTGCAGTTCTGTTATCTCTACCCACTCATCGGCAGCAGCCACATACAATCTGCCGTGTTCAACGAGAACCTTACCACATGATGTATTACAAACATTTCCTGTCCGTCTTGTTTTATACACTTTCATCGTCAAAGGTTTCAGTCCATCAACTGCCAATCCTGACCATGCACCAGGATAAGGACTAAGTCCACGCACAAAATCATAAATATTTTTTGCAGGCAGACTCCAGTTTATCTCACATGTCTCCTTGAATATCTTCGGTGCGGAATGTAGTTCAACAGTTTCATTCTGAGGCTGTGAAGCTACGTTTCCATCTGTAGCTATCACTGCATCAACTGTCTCCAGGCATAGTTCTGCTCCGAGCCTCATCAGTCCGTCATAAACATATTCTACATCAGCGTCTTCCGGGATTGGGAACCTCTTCTGCATTATTATACGCCCAGTATCAATCTCATGGTCAAGAAAGAACGTTGTGACACCAGTTTCAGTTTCTCCATTTATCACAGCCCAGTTTATAGGTGCAGCTCCTCTGTATTGAGGAAGAAGCGACGCATGTACATTGAACGTACCAAATCGCGGCATTGCCCATACTATTTCCGGCAACATACGATAGGCCACAACCACTTGTAAATCTGCTTTATATGCAGCAAGGCTCTCCACAAATTCAGGATCTTTCATCTTTACCGGTTGCAGTACAGGAATACCAACAGACAACGCATATTTCTTGACCTCAGGCGGACACAACACGGAACCATGACGACCTACAGGCTTGTCTGGCTGTGTCACTACTGCCACTACATTATATCCGCCTTCGACAAGACGACGCAGAGATTCCACCGCAAACTCCGGTGTACCCATAAACACTATACGCAAATCTTTCTTGTTCATATCTAAATAATTTATACAGTAAAAACACACCTTCCCTATCCTGCTACCAAACAATTTCGGTCGGCAACAATCAATGGACAGTGCATCAGGCTTGTATGCAAAGATACTTCAAATAACGTAATAAAACGAAATAATACAGATTTTGGAAAGAAAATATAGCAGAAATATGAAGTTGCCATGAATAAATATGCAAGATACGACCGTCAATGCCACATAAACATGTAATAACTGCACTACGCACTAACAAAAAATTCATCATGAAAACTAGAAGCGTTTGCTGCATTCTGCATTTTTTATTATTTTTGCTTAATAAAAACATAATTACAATAACAATGACTCAGGAAGCTGATATAAAAAACGCCATAGACGTGATGCGTAATGGCGGAGTTATTCTATATCCCACAGACACTGTATGGGGAATAGGATGTGACGCAACAAATGAAAAAGCCGTAGCAAAAGTTTATGAAATAAAAAGACGTAACGACTCTAAAGCACTGATATGCCTCGTCGATTCAGACGTACGCCTTCAGCGCTATGTGAGAAACGTACCGAACGTGGCATGGGATCTGATGGAACTTGCAACAAAACCCACAACTATAATATTCGACCAAGCTGTAAATCTTGCCCCTAACCTCATCGCTGAAGACGGAAGCATAGCCATGCGCATTACAAGAGAGCCGTTTTCAAAAATGCTCTGCTACCGTTTCCAGAAACCAATAGTGAGTACAAGCGCCAACATCAGCGGCGAACCAGCCGCTCAAAACTACTGCGACCTGTCACAGGAACTGATCGATGCTGTAGACTATGTGTGCTGGACACGCCGTCAGGAACACAAGCCACACACACCGAGCAGCATTATTAAACTGACCAACGAAGGTGTCGTTTCTATAATCAGACCGTGACAATACAGCCACGACGGACTACAGAGAATAAAAGAAATAGCGAACACTAAAGATGAAAGCAACCAAAGCACACGTACTAAGAATCGTCACCCCAATACTACACAACTGGCGCAATCACGTATCCGAACGGCAGATGACGCTGATAATGGCCTTCCTCATAGGCTTCTTCGCATCTGTGGCGGCTTTCGTCTTACACTCCATCATCAAAGAGATCCAATGGTTGTTGACATCAAAATTCACATTCGATTCCTACAACTGGCTTTATCTTCTATTCCCCGTTATCGGTATTTTCTTCACAATGCTTTTTGTAAGATACGTAGTGAAAGACAACATCTCACACGGTATCACCCGCATTCTTTATGCCATCTCCACCAAACGTTCACACCTTAAAGCCCACAACTGTTGGTCATCCGTAATAGCCTCCGCCGTAACCATTGGTTTTGGAGGTTCCGTAGGAGCTGAAGCACCAATCGTGCTCACAGGTTCAGCCATAGGTTCCAATCTTGGACAACTGTTCAGAATGGACAACAAAACACTCATGCTGCTTGTGGGATGCGGCGCCGCTGCGGCCATTGCCGGAATATTCAAGGCTCCAATTGCCGGTCTTGTCTTCACTCTGGAAGTACTTATGGTCGATTTAAGCATGGCCTCGCTGCTACCCATACTCATCTCATGTGTCACCGCCACATGCTTCACATACATATTCGTAGGCAGCGACTCGCTTTTCACATTCCACCTCGATGACGGATGGATCATCGAGCGTGTTCCGGCATGTATACTGCTCGGTGTTGCATGCGGTCTGGTAAGTCTGTACTTCATACGTGCCATGGGAATGTGTGAAAACATGTTCCATCGCATGAAGGATAAGCCATATATACGTCTGCTCACAGGTGGTGTGATGCTTAGTTCGCTTATCTTCATATTCCCTGTACTCTACGGCGAAGGCAACAACGCAGTCAACATCCTTCTTAACGGCGAAACAAGCGCCGACTGGGAAAAACTGCTCAACAATTCACTGTTCTACGGGCACGGCGATCTGCTTATATTATACATTGCACTTGTCATACTGACAAAAGTGGTCGCCACATCTGCAACAAACGGAGCAGGAGGATGCGGTGGAACTTTTGCACCTTCACTCTTTATCGGTGGGTTCAGCGGATTCCTTTTTGCCAGACTTTGGAACATCAATCATATTGGCGTACATATACCAGAAAAAAACTTCACGCTCCTAGGCATGGCTGGCGTTATGGCTGGCGTTATGCATGCACCGCTTACAGGTATATTCCTCATAGCCGAGATAACAAACGGCTATAATCTTTTCATGCCGCTGATTATCGTCAGCATCTGTTCTGTCATGACGATAAGCATATTCGAACCACACAGTATATATGCCATGCGACTCGCAAAGGAAGGAAAACTCATAACGCATCATACAGATAAGGCAGCACTTACACTTATGAGCCTGGACAGCGTGATTGAAAAAGAATATGTATCAGTAAATGAGGATATGACACTAGGACAGCTTATCAACGTAATAAGCAAAAGTAACACCAGTTTCATACCCGTACTTGACAATGCCGGTATACTGCTCGGAGAGATAGACATCACCAAGATACGGCATATCATGTTCCGCACAGAATTATATAACAGGTTCACTGTAAAGCAGATGATGACACATGTTGCCGCAAAACTGCTTCTCAACGATCCAATGGAAAGTGTCATGAGGGCTTTTGAAAAAGAAAATGCCAGTTATCTGCCGGTTGTTGATATGAATAACCATCTTATAGGATTTATCTCTCGTACGAGAGTGTTCAGTATGTACCGAAAAATGGTATCCGACCTCTCGGACGAATAATAATAAAGACAATTATAATGGCATTTGCCGAATATTATCCTACAAACAGCACAAAACATGCCGTTTGTAGGATTTTTTTCATATATTTGCAAAAACATATACATTATATAATAATCATTAACCTGACATGCATTCAAACAACATCAAACAACTACTGACGGCCATAATTATATTTGGCCTTGGCATTAATGCTGATGCTGCAAAGAAATGGGTGGACGTGACAGAGAAGTACATCTCAAATCCGTCGTTCACGGTGGCTAACTACAACGAATGGGAAGTAAGCGGCACTGCACGCTCTATAAGTGCACGCGCTGGATGTATGGAGATGTGGAGCGGCCGTATAGACCTGCAGAAAGTAATTAAGAATGTACCGAACGGACATTACAGATTCAGTGTACAGGCATTATACCGCACAAAAAACCATAACGATGCTTATAAAGAATACAAAGATGGCAGAGAGAACATAAGAGGATTCATGTTTGCCAACGACAAGGAAAAGCCTGTCACAAGTCAGTATTCGTTCTATTTCACAGACAATCCTCAATACACATGCTACTATGTAGACGGGGTATATTATCCGAATAGTATGGAAGCTGCGGAGACCGCTTTCAACAAAGGAGCATATAGAAACGAGCTGGAGTTTGATGTCACAGACGGAAATATCATTATAGGTCTATACAACGACGAAAGCATTGACGACAACTGGTTGGTTTTTGACAACTTCAAATTGGAACAGGAAATAGACATAAACGAAGCTGGCAGCGGTTCACTATTGGTCAACGAAATAATGTCAGCCAACGTAGACATGTACATGAGTCCTGCTTACAATTTTGACGGATGGGTCGAACTATACAATACCACAGACAAGGAGCTGTGGCTTGGCGGATGTTTTCTAAGCGATGATGCCAACAATCTGAAGAAATGGCAAATGCCGGACAATATAGGCACTGTACCAGCCAACGGATACAAAGTGATATGGTTTGGAAGCAACGGCATAAAGACCAATCAGGCTCCGTTTAATCTCGAATGTGAAGGAGGAGCACTTTACATAAGCGACAGCAACGGCAATATCATAACAAGACAAGAATATCCCGAATCAAGAAGCAGACTCTCCTGGGCAAGAACCACGGATGGTGCCAATCGTTGGGGATGGACGGGCACTCCAACACATGGAGACTCAAACAACACGTCTGTTTTCTCAACAAAACAACTTGATGCTCCAGTAGTAATACCGGACGGAAAATTATTCTCCGGGACGATGAACATTTCCGTTGATATACCGACAGGCACCATTCTACGTTATACAACAGACGGTAGCACCCCCACCCTCGACAATGGAATGACAAGTACAACGGGTTCGTTCACCATCAGCCAGACAACATCTTACAGATTCAGACTGTTCCAAGACGGAATATTGCCAAGTCCTGTTACAACACGCACATACATCAACACCACACGGAAGTTCACCCTGCCGGTGATTGCCGTATCTACAAAAAATGAATATCTTTACGATGACATGATTGGTGTCTATGTGAAAGGCAACAACGGACGGACAGGTAACGGAATGGACACGCCTGCCAACTGGAATATGGACTGGGACAGACCCGTGAACTTCCAGTATATCATGCCTGAAGACAATTCTATGGCTGTAAATCAAGATGTGGCATTCTCTATATCTGGCGGCTGGACAAGGGCGAACGCTGTGAAATCCTTCAAACTGAAAGCCGACCGTGTTTACGAAGGACTCAATGCCATGGACTATCCGTTCTTCACAGCAAAACCATACATAAAAAACAAAACTCTACAAGTGAGAAACGGAGGTAATGACAGTGGCTCCAAAATCAAGGACGCCGCGCTACAGACCATTATGCAACGCTCCGGAATAAACCTTGACCTTGTGTCCTACCAGCCCGCTGTACATTTCATAAACGGTGAATATAAGGGATTGATAAATGTCCGTGAACCAAACAATAAGGATTTTGCCTATGCAAACTTCGGATACAGTAAAGACGAACTGGACGTTTACGAACAAAGTCCCGATTCGGGAGCTTACATGATGTGGGGTACAAAAGACGCACTTGAAGCACTTTATGAGTTGTCTAAAACATCTACAAATCAGAAATCGTATGACGAAATAAAAAAACTGCTTGACATTGACGAATACATCAATTATATGGCAGCATCATTATATCTTGGTTCATGGGACTGGCCGGACAACAACGTGAAGGCATACAGAAAGAAAGATGGAGGGAAGTACAGATTTGTCGTGTTCGATCTTGATGCTGCATTCGGAACTGACGAGAGAGATACCGACGAGAACGGTAACCCGATTTACCGAAACACATTCCGGTGGCTCGACGGAATGCAATGGCACTGGTATGACTACATTTATGATGAAGGTTTAAGACGTTACGGAGAAATAAAGTTCTGTACATTCTTTTTCAATATGCTTGAGAACGAAGACTTCAGAAGACGTTTTATCGATGCCTTCTGTGTTGTAGGAGGAAGTGTTTTCGACTATGACAGAGCTGAAAACATACTGAAAGAACTCGGCGATAAAGTGCGTCCCACAATGAATGAAGAAGGAGGCAGTCCTGACGGATCGCTCAATGAAATCAGAACAAAACTGAAAGGACGAATGGAAGATATGGCAAAGGATATGGTGGACTATGAACGTCTGAGACTGTCCGACACACAGCCACAAAATGTATGCATATCTTCAGATACTTACGGTGCCGGCATTTTCATAAACAATATGGAGATACCATATTCCTCTTTCAACGGTAAACTGTTTGCCCCGGTCAAACTCAAGGCTGTCGCTCCCGCCGGATATAGATTTGCCGGATGGAAGAAATATTCCATATCTGAAGAAACAATATTCTCAAAAGGAAGCGAATGGAAATATTTCACAGATGGCTCTCTGCACCAGACAGACTGGTACACCTCCACATATAACGACGCTTCCTGGAATACTGGAAAAGCTCCATTGGGTTATGGCAAGGATTTCATAAGCACAACTCTTTCATATGGTACGGATGCAAACAACAAACGGCCGACATATTATTTCAGAAAAAATATCACAATAAATAATGCCAATGCGGAATCTGTTGTAATGAATTTCACTGCAGACGACGGATTTGTTGTATACGTCAATGGTAAAGAAGGCGGACGCTATAATCTTCCCGACGGTGAAATTTCATATAATACCTACGCAAATACGGCAAACTCCAATCCTGATACAGGCAGCATGCATCTGGACGCAGCGCTGTTCAGACAAGGCGAAAACATAATTGCCGTTGAGGTACACAACAACAATCCGAACTCTTCGGACATTGTATGGGATGCCGAACTCATATATTCTTCTCAAAAAGACAATGATGATTTCTATACCACAAGCAACATCATGGATCTTCCGAAAGATGAAAATATGAATATAAAAGCATGTTTTGAAGCTCTGACTGACGAAGACAAGAAGAATGAAGGCATCACCCCTGTAATGATAAATGAGATAAGCGGTTCGAACAGCATATATGTGAACGACTATTTCGAACGCGACGACTGGATGGAACTTTACAATACAACTGACGAGGATATTGATATTGAAGGAATGTATCTGAGCAATGATATCAACAATCCTTTATTATACCAGATATCAAAAGGCGATACGCAGGTTTCTACAATCATACCAGCCCACGGCCATATTGTCATATGGTGTGACAAAGAAAACAATAAGACCAAACTTCACGCACCATTTAAGATAAGTGCAGACGGAGGAGAACTCATAATAACATCAAAAGACAAGACGTGGCAAAATTCATTAAAATATCCGGCACATAATGGAGATGAAACCGTCGGACGTTATCCAGACGGCAGTCAGAATGTTTATGTCATGAACATACCGACAATAGAGAAAAGCAACATATACACGAGTTATCTCGTTAAAACAGACGGTGGTGAAACCAATGGAATAACAAGTCCCGACAACGAGGTAACCAACCGCAATATAGAACTGAAATATATTGCAAATTCTCTCATTCTGAGTAGCAATAGAGACAACAATGTCGATGTTAGAATCTTCACTTTATCCGGAATGGAAGTATTCAACAAGAAACTCTCCGTATCACAAGGAGATTACAGGATAAACACTTCCAATCTTCAGGAAGGATGTTTTATTGCCAAAGCAACAGACCAGAATGGAAACATTTCCTCGTGTAAGTTTATAATAGCACGACACTGACATTATTACGCAAATAAAAAGTGCTCCGCCAACATTTCAATATTTCATGGCGGAGCACTTTTTTATATCCCAAAGTACATAACAGAACAAGACAAAATAAAAAGAGCCGGTATTCTCCGGCTCTCTTTATCAAGTTTATTTTAAGTCTTTTATAATATTATATATCCCATCCTACTGCAGAAGCACCAAGAACTGCAGCAGAAGAACCCTCAAGACCACTGATAAGGAATTTAGCCTTGCCCTTGAAGATGTTCAGAACGCGCTCGTCGTAAGCCTTCTTTATCGGATTCATAATCAGATCGCCGGCTTTTGTCAGACCACCGAAGAAGATGAATGCTTCCGGAGATGAGAATGCAGCGAAGTCTGCGCAAGCCTCACCAAGAAGTTTACCTGTGAATTCATAAACACCAAGTGCAAGTTTATCACCCTTTTCTGCAGCCATTGACACATCATAAGATGTTATTTCATCCGGATTCAGTTCGCGGAGCAACGACGGTTCTTCTGTTGTTGTAAGAAGTTCACGTGCTGTACGGGCAACACCTGTTGCAGAGCAATAAGCTTCAAGACAACCGTTACGTCCACATCCGCAAGAACGTCCGTTCTCCTTTACAATGACATGACCAAGTTCACCTGCGAAACCATCGCATCCATAAACCAACTGTCCGTTAACAACAATACCAGAGCCAACACCAGTACCAAGTGTAATTACGATGAAGTTTTTCATACCGCGTGCCACGCCATAAGTCATTTCACCTATTGCAGCAGCATTAGCGTCATTGGTAAGAGCCACCGGTATACCAAGAGCTTTTGAGAACATGTCTGCCAATGGAACCACACCATCATGTCCCCACTCCAGGTTTGGAGCGAACTCGATTGTTCCATTATAGTAATTTCCATTAGGTGCACCGATTCCCATTGCCTTGATCTTCTCTATACCACCGACCTGGTCAATGATGACCTTGAGTGCATCTACAGATGCCTTAACATAATCCTCTACGTTTTTATAACCCTGAGTTTTAATGGCTGTTGTGACTTTTATGTCACCTCTACTGTCCACAATACCAAAAACAGAGTTGGTTCCACCTAAGTCCAAACCGATTACATACGGTTTCATTGCTGGTTCTGCGTTCATGTTTTCTTGTTTTATAGTTAATTAATAGTAATAAACCAATGTAGGTATGCAACACGGAAAAGACAAAAAAACAATCCTTATACAGGAACATCATGCCTTGTCCGGCGTGCAATCTTTCATAGGCAAAGGTATTAAAAAATACTCATAACGCACAAAGTTTTGCAATAAAAAATTTGTCCATATCATATAAAATTCGCAATTTTGCAGATGATATGCCGTTTCCTTTTCATATAGACATACTCGATTTAATATTCAAAGGGATATTAATCGGAATTTTTGTATCAGCGCCGATGGGGCCGGTTGGTATTCTATGCGTGCAGAGAACGCTGAACAAAGGCCGGTGGTACGGATTCGTCACAGGTATCGGTGCTGCAATAAGTGACATCATATATGCATTGGCGACCGGTTTCGGAATGAGTTTTGTAATGGACTTTATTACAAATCCCCAATATCTCTTCATTCTAAAAATTACAGGAAGCACCCTGCTTCTTTTCTTCGGTATATACTGTTTCAGAAGCAATCCCACAAAAAAAATGCATATCAGTGGAAACAAGAAAGGAACTCTGATATACAACGGTGTGACGGCCTTCTGGGTAACATTCCTCAACCCTCTGATAATATTTCTGTTCATGGTATTGTTCGCACAATTCTCTTTCGTCATACCAGACCATCCTTTGGAAATGTCCATTGGATACCTCAGCATTATCAGCGGAGCCATATTATGGTGGTTTGGACTGACATGGCTTGTCGACAAAATTCGTGGACAGTTTGACAACAAGGGTATAATCATCATCAACAAGATTATCGGATGCCTTGTCATTCTCATTTCATTGATTATACTTGTCGGTACTGTTTTCAATCTATACACATTCCATTACTGACCGGCCATGCCGTAACAGTAAAACGGAAAACACGAACCGACTACTCCAACTTATTATAAATCTTTCATACATTTATGTATATAGCACAGGAATTGCACAAAAAGAATATTGCAGAATACGTTCTTTACATGTGGCAGGTCGAGGATCTGATACGTGCGTACGGATGCTCGCTTTCACGCATTAACAAGGAATACATTTCCAGATTCGAATATACGGATGAACAGAAAGAAGAAGTGGCCGACTGGTACGGCAACCTTATACGTATGATGAATATTGAAGGGAAGCGCCAGGGAGGCCATCTCCAGATAAACGAAATAGTAATACAGCAGCTTAACGAACTGCACAACAACCTGCTGCAAAGCAGCAAATTCCCGTTCTACAATGCGGAATACTACAAAGTGCTCCCATTCATCGTAGAGCTGAGAAACAAAGGCGACAAGAATCTCAACGAAATAGAGACATGTATGAACGCCCTTTACGGAACAATGATGCTGAGGCTTCAGAACAAACAGATAAGCCCGGACACCGAGCATGCCATAAAGGAAATATCTACGTTCATAGGAATGCTGAATGACTATTACATCAAGGATAAAAAAGAAGGTTTGATTTTCGACGAAGACTAAAATACAAAACAATATGAACATCTTGATTACAGGCTGTAACGGACAGCTGGGAAACGAACTTCAGTTACTTGAAAAGAACTATCCACAGCATACATTCTTCAATACCGATGTGAACGAACTCGACATCACCGATGCCGAAGCCATCGGCAGATATGTCGACTCCAACAACATCGACATCATCATAAACTGCGCAGCTTACACCGCCGTTGACAAGGCCGAAAGCAACAAGGAACTGTGCAAGGCACTCAACGCTGAAGCTCCTGCATACCTTGCTGAAGCTGTTGCAAAAAGAAACGGATGGATGATACAGGTGTCAACAGACTACGTATTCGACGGAACAAAATGCACGCCATACGTAGAAACCGACACACCATGCCCCAACAGTGTTTACGGAAGCACCAAACTCGATGGTGAGAAAGCTGTGGAACGCGCATGCAGCAACACAATGATCATACGTACCGCATGGCTCTACAGCTCTTTCGGCAACAACTTCGTAAAGACCATGATGCGTCTCGGAAAAGAGAAAGAGGAACTCAACGTCATATTCGACCAGATAGGCACACCAACCTATGCACGCGATCTTGCCGTGGCCATTATGGCTGCTGTAGAGAAAGGCATAGTGCCGGGAATCTACCATTTCTCCAACGAAGGCGTCATAAGCTGGTATGACTTCACCAAAGCCATCCACCGTCTGAGCGGCATCAACACATGCCATGTGCGTCCGATACACACAGCCGAATACCCTACGGCCGCATCGCGCCCGCACTACTCAGTGCTCGACAAGACAAAAATCAAGCAAACCTACAATATCGAGATACCCTATTGGGAGGAAAGCCTTGCCGAATGTATCAACATACTAAACAAATAAACGATGAACCAGGAAATATCAAGAAGAAGGACATTTGCCATCATATCACACCCTGACGCCGGAAAGACCACACTCACCGAGAAGTTTCTGCTCTTCGGAGGACAGATACAGGTGGCTGGAGCCGTAAAAAGCAACAAGATACGCAAGACCGCGACATCCGACTGGATGGAGATTGAAAAACAGCGCGGTATCTCCGTTTCAACGTCAGTGATGGAGTTCGACTACAATGGATACAAGATAAACATTCTCGACACTCCCGGTCACCAGGACTTCGCCGAAGACACCTACCGCACCCTCACGGCCGTCGACTCAGCCATCATTGTGGTTGACGGAGCCAAAGGAGTGGAGACACAGACACGCAAGCTCATGGAAGTGTGCCGCATGCGCAACACTCCCGTCATTATATTCATCAACAAGATGGACCGTGAAGGACGCGACCCGTTCGATCTGCTCGACGAACTTGAGGAGGAACTGCAGATAAGTGTCCGCCCATTGTCGTGGCCTATCAACATCGGTGCGAAGTTCAAAGGTGTTTACAACATATACGAGAACAAGCTCGACCTTTTCAAACCGGACAAGCAGAGAGTGACCGAAAAGGTGGAAGTGGACGTCAACAGCTCCGAACTGGAAAACCACATCGGCGAACAGGATGCCAAACAGCTGCGCGACGACATCGAGCTTATAGACGGCGTGTATCCGGAATTTGAAGTAGAGTCATACCGCGCCGCCAAAGTGGCTCCCGTATTCTTCGGTTCTGCACTCAACAACTTCGGCGTGCAGGAACTGCTCAACTGCTTTGTCGAGATAGCTCCTTCACCTAAGCCAACAAAGGCTGAAGAACGCGACATCGACCCGGAAGAGCCCAAGTTCACAGGCTTCATATTCAAGATAACAGCCAACATCGACCCCAACCACCGCTCATGTATCGCCTACTGCAAGGTATGCAGCGGCAAGTTCGAGCGCAACCATCCATATCTGCACGTGCGTCTGGGCAAGACCGTACGCTTCTCATCACCCACCCAGTTCATGGCGCAACGCAAGAGCACCATCGAAGAAGCCTATCCGGGCGACATCGTCGGCCTGCCGGACAACGGCATATTCAAGATAGGAGACACTCTGACAGACGGCGAACAGCTGCACTTCCGCGGCCTGCCATCGTTCTCACCAGAGATGTTCAAGTATATTGAGAACGACGACCCGATGAAGTCAAAACAACTCGAGAAAGGCATCAACCAGCTGATGGACGAAGGTGTGGCCCAGCTGTTTGTAAACCAGTTCAACGGCCGCAAGATCATCGGAACCGTAGGACAGTTGCAGTTCGAAGTGATACAGTATCGTCTGGAGAATGAGTATAACGCCAAATGTCGCTGGGAACCCGTACACCTCTACAAGGCATGCTGGATAGAAAGCGACAACGAGGCAGAATTCGAATCGTTCAAGAAACGCAAGTTCCAGTATATGGCCAAAGACCGCGAAGGACGCGACGTATTCCTTGCCGACTCAGGCTATGTGCTGAGCATAGCGCAGCAGGACTTCAAACACATCAAGTTCCACTTCACAAGCGAGTTCTGACAACACATACATAATATTACAACGAGAGCGGTGCAAGACTGTCCATCCCGGCATTACCGGACACGGATTAATGACAGTCATGCACCGCTCTTCCGTTAAAGGTCTTTGAAAGCCTTTTATAAAAAAGTTTCCAAACCATCTGCAGACGCCCATCATTGCATACCACAGACTCACAAGTCCGCAGACACGCTATCGCTTCAAACTTGCGATAAATTTCTCCACCAGAGCTACATCCTTCATGGCAGGCGCTGTCTCAAAACGCGCATCAATGTCCACTCCGGCAAACATCGGGTGGACAATCTCCCGCAGAGAGGCGGCATCCTCCGGCCCTATGTCGCCGCCCACAAGAAACGGAGTGGCTCCAGTATAAGCCGCCAGCAGTCCCCAGTCTGTCCGACAGCCGTCTGTAGCGTTACCATTGCCGGAAATATCAAAAAGAAACATGTCTGCATGTCCTTCATACTCTGCACACATGGCAAAATCGTCCCGACATCCTATCACCACTCTCTTTATCACCTTCAAACCAGACCTTATGTCCGGATCTACCGTACGGCGCAGATTGTCTATCATCACCGCACTCTCCTCACCATTCAGCTGCACCCAGTCAAGCCCGTAATTGTATATCCTTGTTATGATGTTCTGCGGCATATCGTCGGCAAACACACCCACAAACGGCTTGCACTCCCCTGCACGCTGACCGTCGGCAAGACTCTTGTCAGGAAAATCGGGTATAAGTCCCGACCGCGAGTTTATCATCCCTACATACCGTGGACTCTCCTTGCAGAACACCAGCCCGGTCATGTCGGCGCCGGCAGTCTCTATTGCGCGAATATTCACGGCATCACGCATGCCACATACTTTTACTATCATAATGTCATTCCTCTTATACCGAAACCGGTGTTCCACCACTCCGGCTTATTGTTTCCTACACAAGGTACGGTCTGAAACAAGACCGCACGCATCATTGCAAAAATACGCATTTTAATCAGACACACAAACTGTTTAAGACCTTTTTTGGCCCAATAGAAATTCAGTGGTGATTGGTTGCAATAAAAAAACAATAGCATCAAGCACGTATCGGTGCCCTTGCCTTCGGCTGAAAGGAAAAATTCCGGAACAGTTACAAATTTTCAGTGTTCCGCGATTTTTCCGTCCGAGTTTTCTGATCTACCCCGAAAAATAAGCGAATATTTGCACGCGGACTCTCCGTCGGATGCAAATACGAGAAAAATGAGTGCCTTACACAATCAACTGAATACCAATAATTTACATTCTGAAGAGATTTCTTCATCATACGAAATGCACCATTTCTGCATGTGATATAGCCTGTTTCATGGCCTGAAACACACAATATCACACCTTGATACGGGCAGAATCAGACCCTCAAACAGGCAAAATCGGAATACAAAACGAATTGTCGGAGATTATGCAACTGGGTATACGATAATGTAGTAAAGCCCGAACGGGCCTTTCTGATGCCATATTTAACATTTCCTTACATCTCTTTCGCGATTTTATTTTGTCAAAAAAAAGTCAAGAAAAACTGTAAGTACACCGCCTGAGTTTTCTTGAAAAACGCCGACATGACGCGCAGGGAAACACACTGGATACATGTATCCTTCTTTTTATGAAGGTTTATAGGTGATGTCAGCGTGAATTTTCTGTTATACAAAAAATAAAATCAAAAATATATGGTCTGCATGTAATAAACATGACTCAAACTCGTTATCAGAATATAAGCACCAAAAACAACTGCCTATGAAACACTTTAACTCAGAAGATCTGAAACCGTCGGAAATGACACTGCACATCATCCGACAGATAGCATATACCTACAGAGTAATGAAAATAAACGGACACAACGAGGTATATTGCCTTAATTGAAAAGAACAGACAGACATGGAAACAATCATATCGCCGTCATTGCTTTCGGCCGACTTTCTCGACCTGAAAAGCGACATTGAAATGATAAACCGCAGTGAAGCCGACTGGCTCCACCTCGACATAATGGACGGAGTGTTCGTCCCCAACATATCGTTCGGCTTCCCGGTAATAGAAGCCGTAGCCAAAGCATGTAAGAAACCACTCGACGTACATCTCATGATAGTGCATCCTGAAAACTACATCAAGCAGGTGGCAGCTACAGGAGCAATGATAATGAACGTGCACTACGAAGCATGCACCCATCTTCACCGCACAGTGCAGGAGATTCATGCAGCCGGAATGAAGGCTGCCGTAACCCTTAATCCGGCCACACCGGTGTGCGTATTGGAGGATATCATAAACGATGTGGAGATGGTATTGCTCATGAGCGTCAATCCCGGATTCGGCGGCCAGAAGTTCATCGACAACACAATAAATAAGGTAAAACGTCTTCGCCGTCTCATAGACGAATCGGGAAGCAAAGCTCTGATAGAAGTAGACGGAGGTGTGCAGGCCGAAACGGCACCGCTATTGGTTAAAGCCGGAGCAGATGTGCTGGTTAGCGGAAGCTACATTTTCAAGGCCGCCGACCCTATTGCGACCATCCACTCTCTGAAACACACCTTGCAGCAAGACTGACAACTGTCAGGCAAGCTGCAAGGCTATATTGTTGTCTTTGGCCAGACGGCGCAGGTTGAGTATGGCATAACGCATACGTCCCAGAGCCGTATTGATGCTCACATTAGTCGTCTCGGCTATTTCCTTGAACGACATCTGCTGGTAGAAACGCATGAAAACAACCTCGCGCTGAGGCGCAGGCAAAGTGTTGAGCAATTTGCGCACGTCACACATGATCTGCTCATTGACAAAATAGTTCTCGATATTACCCACAAGTATCTCATTGCTGCACATGTTGGAAAGATCGTTGTCGAGTGTCGGTTCGACTATCTTGCCCAAGCGCTGTTCGCGATACCAGTCCATTATCACGTTATGGGCAATACGCATTATCCACGCACCGAACTTGCCGCTCGTGGTGTATTTGCGTTGCTGTAGTTTGGATATGACTTTTACGAAAGTCTCCTGAAATATGTCATCAGCCGTATTACGGTCGCGAACTACAAAAAGAATATAGGAAAAAAGCTTCGACTGATTGCGCGATAAGAGCAGGTCGAATGCACGATTATTCCCATCGATATATGATAAGGCCAACTCTTCGTCGGTCATATCGTGAATATTTTTCATTTTTCTTAATATTTTCTGATTCTTAAGTAAAAGTTCTATCGATAGGCAAATATTTTTAAATTCGTATCTAAAATAAACAATCGCACGGTTTAATGTTTACAAAGGTAAATACTTTTAACGTAAACGCCAAATTATTTAACAAAAAAGAGGTTGGTGCAGGATGCTACCAACCTCGAGGGACGATTTCGTAAATCTCGAAATCATAAAAATCATGTCGCAAATATAAACTTTTAGTTTGACAATTCCAAATATTTTATACATAAATGTGTCTTTTTTAACATTATCGTCACAACTCCGCACTTTTTATCTACATATTGCTGCGCAACTTGTACTAAAACAATATATTAATATCTACTATCTTTAACCGAATTTTAATATAACATGTATTGCAACTTTGAGTTTTATTGTCTATCTTTGCTTTTGTAAAACTTATTTTAAAACCAATAAAACATTATCACTATGAACAAAATTTTACGCATTTCATTGATGGCACTGCTTGCATTGGTATTTAATACAACATTTGCAGCAGAACCTTACAAAACTCTTACTTTCCCAGATGACAATAATGAAAACAACCACATTGGTTCATACACCGATACATGGGAAGCAATTATTGGAACAGACTCTTGGGAAATTGCAAACTTCAATAACAATAATTGGAACAATTGGTCGTATATTAAATGTGGAAGAAAAGGAAATGCATCAGTTGCTTCTATCGCTACCAAGTTTGCCATGGGAGAGGCATTGTCAAGCATTGTCGTTACAATTGATAAAATGACAGCCTCTTATGTAAATTCAATTTCTCTTGTTGTTGCTTCTGATGAAGCATACAATGATGTAGTTGAAACAGTTAATGCAGAAGAACTCCAAGCTGGAGAAATGGTATTCAATGTTACAAAAGCAGAAAAGAACCTTTACTACAAACTTATATTCGACTGTGCGTCTGCAAGTGGTAATGGAGTTATCCAGATTTCAAAGATTGAATATTACAAATCTGGTGACGAACCAGAGATTGTAGATATCTCTAATACTCCAGAAACCGCCTATACAGTTGCAAAAGCACACGAACTTATTGAAGCTGGTGAAGGACTTGCAACAAGTGTTTATGTAAAAGGTATTGTTACCGAAATTACAGAAGTTTCCACTCAGTATGGTAACGCAACATATTACATAAATGATACTCAGTCAACAGAAAACCAGCTTAACATTTATCGTGGCTACGGTCTTGATGGCGAGAAATTCACTGCCAAAGACGAATTGAAAGTTGGTGATGAAATTATCATCTATGGCCAGCTGTCTGTATATAACAATACTCACCAAGTAGCAACAGGAAGTAAGATTTACTCTATCAATGGTGTTACAACTGGCATCAACAAGGTTGAAAATGACACAGAAGACGCTAATGCTCCTGCATACAACCTCGCAGGACAGCGCGTAAACAAATCTTATCAGGGTATCGTCATCAAGAATGGCAAGAAATACATCAACAGATAAGATTTAAGAACTGACAATAAGAACAACAGACGGTCTCATTTAAAGGCCGTCTGTTTTTTATTTATATCATGCCAGTAAAATATCCTCGTATAGATATTTTATAGGATGTATATAGAAAATAGCGGTTTTCCGTGAAGAGAAAGAAATCCTATAAATCTATTTTTGCATCAAAAATAACATGAAAGCGTCATGTAATATACTGTCAATCATAAACTGCGACAAACAAAACTCCTATATAACCTATGAAAATAAGAATAATACCTATCGCATATACAGTTCTGGCATGCTGGGCATGTCTGCTATCATGTGGTGAGAACACCTCTCCTCTATCATCAGGACCGTTGGGAGAACTTCCTGTAATTGTGTACGAAGCAGAAACAAGAATTGACGGACTACGTTCAAAACTGACAAATACAACCGACAGAGCAGAAACCACCGCCATAGTCATTGAAAGTGAAAGAATCAACAATGAAAAGAATGCTGCCATTGAGAAAATAGCCGGAACACTGAAAGAAACGTCCTTAAACAGCGAAGTAGCAGTGAACGTCCCGTTGAAACTGTTGCAGGATTTCAAAATCAAGGAGATTGATGCAAAGAACAACAAGGTTGCTTTAACGGCGGAAACCGAACTTACCGCTCCCGGAACTTACCTTAACAACGGTTCTTTGTTTCAATTAAGTGATATAAGAGTGGTTGTGTATGACGCTGACGGCATACCGTTCTGTGCTAACAAGAATGGAGGATTCTGTATAGACAAGACCTTGAAGTTCGCAGACAGTTATCCTCAAGGAACAAAAGGTTCTGTTTCGATAACTTTCGCAATCAGTTCGTGGAATGCACAACAAATGGGTAAACTCGGAAAGATTGTTGTCAGTACAAAAGACAGAGAAGACTATCTGCAGGCAATTAAAAAAGAATCTGATGCCAGGAATATCTATGAAAACGAAATAAAGAAAAACGAGAAATAAACTTTCTGAAAGATGTGTATACTATAAAACTACCTTAAAGCTGCAATAATAAAGAAAGGTCCCGAAAAACATTTCATTGTTTTCGGGACCTTGATTCTTTTATCTGTCTGTCCTGAAATATATGGTCAGGACAAAATATGTGTGCTCTGTTATTTTGCAGGAGTCTCAGTTGCCTTAGCCTTCTTTGCTGTGGAAGATGTTTTCTTTCTTGTTGTTTTGGCTGGCGCCGGCTTTGCAGCAGGTGCGGCCATTGCCTCCATCTCGGCACGGAGTTTAGCTTCTGCAGCTTCAATCTTCTCAATCTTTGTCTGAAGACGTACAATCTCCTTGTTCTTCATATCGATCTCCTCATCCTGATTCTTTATAGTCGTAAGCAGCGAACTGAGCTCTTCGTTGTCTATTTCGTCAGGATAAAGGGAGTTTACACGGCTGATGAAATCACCCAATATATTCATGTAATTGGTGAATGCATCGAACGCACTGCTGTATATTCCGCGGTCAAGGCCTACATTAGAAGGTTTTGTTGTCATCAGGCGGAAGTTGTTTGATGCCTGCAGATAATCCCAGTCCTGATTTATGCGCGGATCGTTTGCAATACGTACACGATCGGCAACACCATAAAGCTTATTGAAAGCCTCACGCTGCATAGGATTGCCGAGCCAGCTGCTGACGTCGCGTTCCTCGTCCGTCCAACTCAATGTATCTGGCACATCAAGCGTTCCGACACTGTTTACAGTCTCACATATCTCCGACGGAGTAGCAAATCCTATATTGCGGGCTTTGGCACATTCAGGAATAGCTTTGAGGAATTCGAGAATGTTGCTCGACAATGGCTGTGCAATACCAAGGGCAGAAAGTTCCATGAAAAGATTGATTATTCTCTCATCTTCATTGAGGTTTGCAATCTTGTCCACATAACGGTCTGCAAACAATGGGAATTCGTCCCACTCGCTATTATTGAAGCGCAGGGATATGTCATCACTGAGATTTACATCACGCAACAGCAGTTTCAGGTCTGGAGCAGTGGCACATGAATATACATAATGTGGAGATTTCCATCCGAGAACATGCTTGGCGCCTTCGGTGAGCATACCCTTAAATCCCATGTCTGCAGCCTGCAGACCAATATCATCGCTGTAAATGAGGGATGAATTTCGCAACACCTTAGGTGTCTGTCCGAAATATTCCTTCATCTTCTCACACTGTCTTTTAACCTCAGAAGCGAAACTGTCATGGTTTACGAGCGATGCGAGGCCATGAGAATAAGGCTCTGCCAGGAATTCCACGCATCCCGTTTCATTGAGTTCCTGAAGTTTTTCAATAACCTGAGGAGCATGCATCTCAAGCTGCTCCATACCAACACCAGACAGCGAGAAAGCCACTTTGAAATAACCGTTATTGGCTTTTATCATCTCGAGCAGGGTGTTGAGCGCCGGCATATATGAACGCTCTGCTATGTCGTTTATTCTGAACTCATTCTCATAATCATCATAATAATAATGATCTGTGCCGATATCAAAGAAACGATAACGTTTCAATTGTATCATCTGATGTATTTCGAAATATAAGCAAATCGTTTTCATAGATTCTTTGATTTATAGTTTATAGTTGATGGTTTATTGTACGTTCGTATAACTCCCGTATCCAGACGCCCACTTTCTCCCAAGTGATCTGGTCGACTTCTTTCTTTCCTTCGCTTTGCAGATATCGGAAGAGGCTCTCATTGCTACATATTGAATAAATGGCGTCTGCAAGAGCATGAATATCCCAATAGTCAACCTTGATGCAATTATTGAGAATTTCCGCACATCCGCTCTGCTTTGAAATTATAGTCGGGGTTCCGCACTGCATTGCCTCAAGCGGCGATATTCCAAACGGTTCGCTTACTGACGGCATAACGTATACATCGGAGTCTTTAAGACATTCATATACTTCTTTTCCTCGCATGAATCCCGGGAAATGGAAGCGGTCGGCAATACCACGTTCTGCAGCAAGGTATATCATCGCATTCATCATGTCACCACTACCAGCCATACAGAAACGCACATTCCTTGTACGATGCAGAACCATATTGGCAGCTTCAACAAAATATTCCGGACCTTTCTGCATTGTAAGGCGTCCGAGGAATGTAACAACTTTCTCCTTACCTGTATGATCCGGTCGTGGAATGTCCTGAAGCTCCTGTCTCAAAGGATAAACGGCATTGTGAACAGTGAAACATTTGCGCGGATCCTGATGGTACTGGTTGATCACAGTCTGACGTGTCAGTTCTGACACACACATTATACAGTCTGCATTGTCCATACCGTCTTTCTCTATGGAATACACTGTCGGATTGACTTTTCCGCGCGAACGGTCAAAGTCAGTCGCATGGACATGTATGCACAGAGGCTTTCCGCTTACATATTTTGCGTTTATTCCAGCCGGATAAGTAAGCCAGTCGTGAGCATGTATGATATCAAATTCCTGTTGTCTAGCAACAACACCGGCAATAATAGAATAATTGTTGATTTCTTCATGCAGATTAGAGGGATAACCTCCGGCAAACTCCATACATCCGAGATCATTGACATGCATATAGTTGAAATCCGCATATATATGATCACGCAGTTGGAAATACAGATCCGGAGACATTATATTACCCACCCTGCTTTGAACATAATCATAGCTGACATCACGCCATGCAATAGGAACTGCATTCATTGCCAGAATGTTGGCAGCATGTTTGCTTTCGTCTCCCCAAGGCTTTGGAAGGCATAAGGTTATGTCAATATCACCCTGCGCATGAAGACCTTCCGAAATTCCATAATTTGCAGTAGCCAGTCCACCGTATACGTGAGGAGGATACTCCCATCCGAACATCAAGACTTTCATAACTAAAATCCTCCTTTATATTAATATTTATATTTTTCAAGAAACTCTAATGTACGCAATATCTCCGCAACATTTATGGCAAAAGATATGGCACCTCTTCCATTGAATGGCGGATTTCCATCAAACAGCTCCGGAATGGTTCCGACACAATGACGTGTCATCTCATCTTCGTAACCGACCATCTGACGTTCAATGAAACTTAACCTTGTACGTTTGTGAAGTCTCAGACATGCTTCCATATAGAATCCACCAAGCCATGGCCAAGCCGTTCCCTGATGATAGGCATGATCTCTTTGCGTCTGAGGTCCTACATACATAGGGTTATAACCTCCGCTTTTCGGTGAAAGCGAACGCAATCCCTTTGGAGTAAGAAGCTCTCTGGTACACAAATCAAGCACACTCTTCTTCTGTGCCTTATTTAAAGGAGAATATTCCAAAGCAACGGCAAATATCATATTAGGACGTACACTCCAGTCCACATTGTCACCATCAACATAATCAAACAGATATCCATATTCGTTGAGGAATGTGTCAACAAAAGAGTGCATGCACAACTCTGCCATCTTCTCCAGTCTTGAAGCAGCCTCAAGATCGCCACCTGTAGTAGCAATAGAAGAGCAGAAGCATAATGCGTTGTACCACAATGCATTGAATTCAACGATGTAACCTGTTCTCGGAACAACCGGACGACCATTCACGGTTGAATTCATCCACGTTACAGCTTTATCGCGTCCGTTACTGTATAAAAGTCCGTTTTCCTTCAGTATAAGATTCGGGTGCTTTCCATCAATAATGTAATAAACAATATCCTTCAACAAAGAGCCATACATCTGGAAACATTTTTCGCTTCCGACATGACGTTCGTATTGTTGTATTGCCCATACTGCCCATAACAGGACATCTGGCTGATCAATCTCATAAATCTTAACCGTAAGCGGTTTTCCTTCCATGAATTCACGTAATCCGCGCTCAGCCGTCTTCATTACAAGCTCAAAATAATCCTGCTCCTCAATGGAAAGAGTCAATCCCGGAAGTGCGATGAATGTATCACGTGCACGGCTTTTGAACCATGGATAACCGGCAAGAATATATCTGTCGTCATTGCTTGCTCTGTTATGGAACTGATGCGCTGCATTGACAAGACAATGGAAGAAATTGTCTCTTGGACTGCGTTCGCTCACTTCCTTATCGAAAAGTTCTTTCAACTCTCCAGTATTACTTACCGATGTTGAAGCTGCAAAAACAACACTCTCACCTTTCTTTATGTCCATTTCAAAGTATCCGGGAACATACAGATCTTCATTTGAAGCATATCCGCGTTCCTGCTCTTTAGGATATTCTACATTATGATACCAATCCGGTTGGAACACAAACTGATTGTCTTTACTGAACTGCATGTAAAGATCGGGATATCCGGGATACATGCATGTTGAGATTCCGTTTTCCACATTGGAATAATCTCTTGAAGCCACGGAGTTCTCATGAGTGAACTGTCTCACGCTACGGAACGCAAGAAACGGCTTAAAACGCAACTTTGTCTCCGAATGTGCGTCAACCAACGTATACCGTATAAGAATTCGATCCTCATAATGCTGGAAAACAACTTCCTTCTTCAACAAAACGCCTCCAACACGATATAATGTTGTAGGAACCTTATTACAATCAAACTCACGAATGTATTTATGTCCTTTCGGATTGTAATTATCACCGCTATACTTGTGAAGTCCGAGATTGAACTCGGCTCCGTGCTGTATAACAGTTGTATCTAGAGAGGACAAAAGGACATGATTTTCATCATCCAACTCAGGAACAGGAACAACTAGCAGGCCATGATACTTGCGTGTATTACAGTCAACTATTGTCGAACATGAATAAGCTCCCGAGCGATTGGTCCGAAGCAATTCTCTTGAGAGAGACTCTTCAAGATTTGTCATCAGAGCTTTTTCAAATCGCAAATAACCCATAGTTTTAAAGGTTTTTTATTAAATAATTATTATGGTTAGCTATCTTTATAGATCGTACATTAACATTTCCAAAGGTAATAATTTTTGGTATAAACGCAAAAAAAATACATGGTTATTTTCGAAATTATTTCATTTTAAACTCCCATTAAGAAGCCTATCTGTAAATCATTTCCCTGCAGTAAGAGAATTATGAGTTAAATTCAATGACATCATGACAAAAGAACGGTTCTAAAGAAAATTAGAACAAAAAAATGACATACACTCCAAAACAACAAACGAACATCACAACATTTTATCAAAAAAACATATTCAAAGAGACGCATCAAATCACATATAAACAATAAATGTAAAGAAAAGCCCATACACATAAAAACAGTATGAACTAATACAGAAAAACACAGCAGAGCTATTCCAACACAGAATCACAATAACAACATAAAAACCATGCAGAATAAAGAGAAAAACTTACAAGCAAAAAACATCCTTTTCCAGCCCAAACAACAATCGTCGTATAGCCCAGAAATCAAATACAGACATGAAAAAAGACAGAATCACTACATGACAACTGTCTGAAACAGCTATCACTCCGGTATTATAAAGTTGACTACTTCCTGTTCCACTGTTATACAGAACGGTCCTACAGGAGACTTCATCAATCGCCCATCGATACCGACAGGAGCCTTTTGTGCTTCCAAGACATCGACTTTCTGCGTCCGATACGGATGCACACTCTTATGGTTTAGAAATTTTCCTTTAAGAAACATGTATATTCCTTCGAACAACTGTGTCATCTCCGGATGATATACAACAGACACATCGAGCATGCCGTTATAAGGAACAGCATTCGGAGTCTGCCCATAACCAGAAGCATTTCCAACACACACAGTCATGACATTGCGCCTCACGACGTCTGTATTGATTTTCAGATGCATCTTATATTCCATACGCTGAAATATCATAAGAATGAAAGAGGAAATGTAGGAAAGCGTACGTGATCCGAAGAAATGACGTGTCTGACGACGTATATTCATCACGGAAGCTATGAAACCGATGTTAACACAATTGAGGAAATATCTTCTGCAGGCCTCACCCTTTCTGTTTGTGTATCTCACGCATCCAAGATCGATCTTTCTGACACGATGGTTTTTCAATGCCACCACAGCCTTCTCCAGCTCACTTTCCTTAAATCCCCAGAAATGCGCGAAATCGTTGATTATTCCATTAGGTATCACACCTATGGATATCTCGTCACGAACCTTTGTCTCCATCTGCATAAGACAATTCACAGCATCGTTAAGCGCAGAGTCACCACCAACAATAACAATTGTCTTATAGCCATTGTTTATCATCATTCTGACAAGTCTTTCCACGCCCGCCATGCTCTCACTCTGCACAAAATCGTAGTCAATACCATTATCCCGCAAGCATTTCTCTATCTTATTCCATCGCTTGCTTCTGTGCCTCTTGTCATCACGTTTCGGACAATAAAGAATGCCCCATCGCTTGTCATTATTCATATTGATGCTATGATTGTGTAACTATTAGTTTCATGATATATTCCAGTTTCTCATCCATCGACATGTGCCAATCAACCCAATTGATTGTAAAACCACGACGCTCCATGCCACGAAACCATGTCATCTGACGTTTTGCAAACTGGTGTATTGCAATCTCAAGCCCCTTGAACATCTCATCACGTGTGGTACGACCTGTCACGTATTCTGTCACGTACTTGTACTCCAATCCATAATAAATCAGATCTTCTGCACTGACACCACTTTCAAGAAGTCCTTCAACTTCTTCAACAAGGCCATGTTCAAGACGCTGTCTAAGACGTTCGGTTATTCTTGCCCGACGGCTTTCACGATCAATATCAACGCCAATTATTACAGACTCTACTGGAGGAAATTCTGTATTTGACGACGGATGATGCAGATTATACTCCTCTATCTCTATTGCCCTTACTGCCCTTTGTGCCGTGTCTACATCTGAACGATTGTGCATACATGAATTATTACGCGCCTTCAAATCAACAAGAATTTCGGTAAGTTCCTCCAAAGTCTTACCAGAAAGTCTCTGCCGCAGTTCCGGATTCTGTGGTACAGTAGACAACGAATAACCTTTAAGCACAGTCTCTATATAAAGCCCAGAGCCTCCACACAATATCGGCATTACACCTCGTTGCGCAAGTTCTGCATATACTTTGTGAAAATCACGCTGATATTCATATATATTATACTTATCGCCTGGACGAGCAATGTCTATAAGATGATACTTTATCTGTCGACCGTTTACTACATAATCGTCCAAATCCTTACCAGTTCCGACAGTCATTCCACTATAGACCTGCCGTGAATCGGCACTGATTATCTCAGCTCCGATCTTATAAGCCAGAGCTGCAGCAAGTGCGGTTTTTCCGCTTGCCGTCGGTCCCAATATTGTTATCATCTTTGGCATCTGCCGACAAAAATAATAAAAAAAAGCCGTCCGGCAATACCGGACGGCCTGTTTTTATTAACGTAAACGGGGTTTTGTGTCACTCATACGAAAATCATACAGTCTCCGAAGACGACACTATACTCCATTTTCGGATTTATCCGTTAACTTTCTTCATGTGAGCGATGAGTTCGAGAACCTTGTTAGAGTAACCGATCTCATTGTCATACCAAGAAACAACCTTTACGAATGTGTCTGTCAGAGCGATACCTGCTTTTGCATCGAAGATAGAAGTACGTGTGTCGCCCAGGAAGTCAGAAGAAACAACAGCATCCTCTGTGTAACCCAGTACGCCTTTGAGTTCGCTTTCAGAAGCTTCCTTCATAGCAGCGCAGATTTCAGCATATGTAGCCGGTTTTGCGAGGTTAACTGTCAGGTCAACAACAGAAACGTCCAGAGTCGGAACACGCATTGACATACCAGTCAGCTTGCCGTTGAGTTCAGGAATAACCTTACCTACAGCCTTAGCAGCACCTGTAGAAGACGGGATGATGTTGCCAGAAGCAGCACGACCACCACGCCAGTCTTTCATAGAAGGACCGTCAACAGTCTTCTGTGTTGCAGTTGTAGAGTGAACAGTTGTCATCAAACCGTCTGTGATACCGAACTTGTCGTTCAGAACCTTGGCGATAGGAGCCAGACAGTTTGTTGTGCAAGATGCGTTAGATACGAACTGTGTGCCCTTTACATACTTGTCGAAGTTAACACCGCAAACGAACATTGGAGTATCGTCCTTTGAAGGAGCAGACATAACTACGTACTTAGCACCAGCCTCGATATGAGCCTGAGCCTTTTCCTTTGTGAGGAACAGACCTGTTGATTCAACAACATATTCAGCCTCAACTTCGTTCCACTTCAGGTCAGCCGGGTTGCGCTCAGCTGTTACACGAATTTCCTTGCCATTTACAATGAGCTTGCTGTTTTCAACGTCAACATCGATTGTACCATTGAAAGCACCGTGCATTGTGTCATACTTCAGCATGTAAGCCAAGTAGTCAACCGGGCAAAGATCGTTGATACCTACTACCTGAATGTCATCGCGGTTCTGTGCAGCGCGAAAAACGAAACGGCCGATACGACCAAATCCGTTAATACCAATTTTAATCATTTTACTTTATGTTTTATAAAGGGTTAAATATATATTATCCTTCAGAATCAGGTGGTTGTCAAGCCGGTGAAATCCAAGATATCTGTACGGCTTGCGGCGGATGCCGCAAATCAATCCACTTTTCTTCTTTTTACGCGTGCAAAGTTACAAAATAAATTCTATATTTGCATCGAAATACAGTATTAAATAATATAAAATTCAAACATGAACAGTTTCTTTAAAGAGTTCAAGGATTTTGCCATCAGGGGCAATGTTGTCGACATGGCCGTTGGTGTTATCATCGGAGGAGCTTTCGGAAAGATTGTCTCGTCTGTTGTAAACGATATTATAATGCCACCAATAGGATGGATAATAGGTGGTGTGAACTTCAAGGATCTGAAGGTTACACTACCTGCACTTCCCACCGGCAGCGAAACAGCAACACCTGCAACAATAAATTACGGCAGCTTCATACAGACTGTCATAGACTTCACTATCATCGCCTTTTGCGTTTTTCTAATCATAAAACTGATAAACAAACTAGTGAAGAAGAAATCAGCCGAAAAAGAAAAGCCCGCGACTCCAGTACCGTCTAAAGAAGAAATACTACTTACGGAAATACGCGATCTGCTGAAAGAAAAAAAATAAGACACGCATTACCACAATCTCTGTTTCAGAGCCCGGCCATATATGACCGGGCTCTATTTTTCATACCCATATATATATAAAATGTATCGTTCTACACACACCATATAATAACATATTTGTATACACAGAAATAAACATACAATTACAGTCTTACGCAGTCTTATCCATATAGTACCATAGGTCAGAATTAACTTAAACTTCGGAAATTTTTAACACTTTGTTCTTATCGCTTCCGAAAACACGAAACAGCATTAAATCATCTCTTATTGTCAGTAAATATGACACCTGCAAATCATTTTCTGCTATACATCGCACCAAAAAGGCTTTTTCATCACACAAAACAGTCATAATGACATCGCAAAATGCAGCGTTTTGCATCACAATAAAGGCAGTTTTGAGACGTCATAAAGACCAATCTACATTACCGACTTCATGCTTAGGAAAACCAAGACTCACAATACGCTGAAAAACAACACCTTAAATAAATTGTTCATTTTTGCGCAATATGCAACAAAATAAAACGCGACACAGAATATGTCAGTTTTGCGCACATTTCATCCCAGCATCCAGATGTTATGATTAATGTATTTCGCATATCTATGATAAATACACGCTCAACAATAAAAAACAATTATCCTTTCATACCGGAATACTCTTACGTCAGAATGCATATACTGACATCAAACGTCACAATTTGACATGTCGTGTTAGCAATTTAGGGTAAAAACCTCATAAATGATTTTGTTTCTATTCACAAAAGTATTACCTTTGCAAGGTAAATTAATAAAATTTTACAGTTATTTCATTTTATAAAACATTCATATTTCATTAAAGACAAAAGCAAAAATGAAAGTATTGGCATTCAAACCAAAATTGATTTCCACCTTGAAAGACTACAACAAAAAAACGTTTATGTCTGACGTCATGGCCGGTGTGATAGTAGGTATTGTGGCCCTTCCATTGGCCATAGCCTTCGGTATTGCTTCCGGAGTGACTCCGGAGAAAGGAATCATCACCGCCATTGTAGCCGGTTTCATCATATCGATGGCTGGCGGAAGCAAAGTACAGATAGGCGGACCGACAGGAGCATTCATAGTAATAATATATGGTATAATACAACAGTACGGCATACAGGGACTCACCATAGCAACACTTATGGCTGGTGTGTTTCTTCTATTATTCGGCCTTCTGCGGCTTGGTACCATTATAAAATTCATACCCTACCCTATAATTGTAGGATTCACGAGCGGAATTGCCGTAACAATCTTCACTACACAGATAAAAGACCTGTTCGGCCTGTCAATGACAGAGGTACCGTCTGACTTTATCGAGAAATGGATAGCTTATTTCCAAAGCCTCGACACTATTGACGCTTGGAGTGCCATAATAGGAGTGGTAAGCATCATAATCATTGCCATAACACCGCGGTTCAGCAAGAAGATTCCCGGCTCACTCATCGCCATAATTCTGATGACACTGTTTGCACTCATACTTAAAAACGTATTTGGAATCGCATCAGTAGAAACCATCGGCGACCGTTTTGCCATAAATTCAGAACTACCAGACGCACAGTTGCCCGAAATAACATGGGAAACTGTAAAAGCTCTTGTATCGCCGGCCTTTACCATTGCCATACTCGGAGCCATAGAGAGTCTGCTTTCAGCAACAGTGGCAGACGGTGTGATTGGTGACCATCACGACTCCAATACAGAACTCATAGGCCAGGGTCTGGCCAACCTTGCCACACCAATTTTCGGTGGAATACCGGCAACCGGCGCGATTGCACGCACCATGACCAACATAAACAACGGTGGCCGCACACCTGTCGCCGGCATCGTGCACGCTGTTGTACTGTTGCTCATCTTCATGTTTCTGATGCCGTTGGCAAAATACATCCCAATGACATGTCTTGCAGGAGTTCTCGTTGTAGTATCATACGGCATGTGCGGCTGGCGTTCGTTCGTAATGCTTCTGAAAAATCCAAAGAGCGACATCACCGTACTTGTCATAACATTCCTGCTCACAATAATATTCGACCTGACAATAGCAATTGAAGTAGGATTGGTTATTGCCTGTCTGCTTTTCATGAGACGTATGGCAGAGACAACTGATGTAAAAGTAGTGCTCGACGAAATAGATCCGTACGAAGATACCGATCTGAAACACGAAAACAACGAACACCTCATCATACCGAAAGGTGTAGAAGTGTATGAAATCAATGGTCCTTACTTCTTCGGCGCCGGCAACAGATTTGAGGAAATCATGGCAAATATGGGTGACAGACCAAAAGTACGCATAATAAGAATGAGAAAAGTGCCCTTTGTAGATTCTACCGGCATACACAATCTATCGAACCTGTGTCTTATGAGTCAGAAAGAAGGCATACAGATTGTACTCTCCGGTGTCAACCCGAAGGTGCACAAAGTGCTCGAGCATGCAGGGTTCTACGACATGATAGGCGAAGAGAACATTTGCAGCCACATCAACATAGCCCTTGCAAAAGCAAAGGAGATTGTAGAAAAACAGTAATACGGCACATTATCAGAGACTGATAAATATGAAAATATTCTATTGATAAATAAAAATATAAAAGGGAAAGCTTTAAGGCTTTCCCTTTTATATTTATTTTATATGTTTACTTTCCAACCAATCAGAACGCATTCCTTAATAAATTTTCAGCCACTAAATACCATTAATATGAAAATTGAGAAAAATCTCATCTGCACCTACGTAGGATTTGGAGGATACTGTAATCAGCAGCCTGTTACATGTACTCAACAAGTTCTCTTGGTAGTTCTATTGTCTTCTTACGCTCAAACCACTGTTTGTTACTGCCGTTTATATGTTTTACGGTATGTCCTGCTATAATATAATAACGTAAGGCATAAGCGTCCATGTGTTCTGCAAAGGCAGCCTTTATGCGTGAACACTTCTCATTGACTGCATTATTGAGCGGATTTGTAAGCCGTTCGACACTCTCACTTATCACTTGCTGACTCACTCTGTTGCACATCGGAGTGTAAATTTCCGCAAGTTCGTCGGCATAGTCGCGTAGCCTTTTAAACTCAATACCTTCCTCATGCTTCAGAAAAAGAATATACAGTGCTTTATGCAGAGGCGAGAGTTCCACTTCCCTATTCCATTTTGTAAGTATAAAACGAAAGTCGGAAGTTATACGCAAACCGCTCAGATTGGCACGCGCCGCCTCTACACACAGTCGTTCAAGATTAGCGCCACCAATGCCTTGCAGCATAAGGTCATAACGGCCTTCCGCCTGAAACTCCCTGCATATTATTGACAGAAGTTTCACTTTTTTTTCATTGTTCATACGCCTCACCCGAATTACTCGTCATGATCTTCAAAAATAGTCGTAGAGAATTTCTTCCAGTAATCTTTCATTTTGTCCACAATGTGTTTCGATGAAGGCAGTTCTTCTTTCTCAACGTCATTATCGTCCACTATCACACTATCAGTTTCCTGCTCATGACTTTCATCTGCTTTGTCTGCCAATTCATTCATTTCCTGTTTTTCCATATTCCTGATATCGTCATTCTGTTTACGCCGTCCCTTACCATACAACTTCTCAATGATCATGTTCAGATATTCCCCATCAGTAAGGTCAAGCTCTTTCATCTTATCCTCATCCCACAATTTGTTCTCGAAACCTGTGGCAAGAATAGTCAGTTTCACGTCTTGCCCGAGAGTATCATCCTGGGCGATACCCCATATTACGTCAATGTCGGGATTGAGCGAATCCGTAAATGCGTCAATCTCATCCATCTCATCCACATACAGCTCTGCTTCAGAACTTGTATATATATTGAACAGTATTCTCTGCGCCTTGTCAATATCGCTTCCGTATAACAAAGGTGAGTTGAGCGCATCCTCAAAAGCCTTTTCCACACGATGCTGTCCAGACGCTCTTCCCATAGCCATGATAGCTCCTCCACCGTTACGCATAGTCGTCTCAACATCCCGGAAGTCCGTATCTATATTTCCGGTAATGGTAATAAGTTCTGATATACTTCTTGTTGCATTACACAATACCTGATCGGCACGTCTGAAGGCTTCTGTCACCGGAATGTGTTCACTGTTGTATACATTGCAGATCTGCTGATTGTTTATTATCAGCAGAGCATCTACATTCTTACGCATCTCTTCAAGACCTTTAAGAGCCTTCAGGATTTTTCGGCGTTTCTCAAAATAGAACGGCAACGTTACAATTCCAATAGTAAGGATTCCCATCTGCCTTGCTACTCCTGCAACAAACGGAGCAGCTCCAGTGCCGGTGCCGCTACCCATTCCGGCTGTGATGAAAGCCATCTGTGTACCATCACTGAACAGCCTCTGCAGTTCTTCCACATTCAACTCTGCCTCCTTACGTCCACGCTCAGGGTCGGCTCCGGCTCCCAACCCGGTCTTTCCCAGCAACACCTTATGAGGCACCGGTGAAGAGTTGAGCGATGCAGTGTTGGTATCGCACACACAAAAACTAACTCCATCAATACCTTCCCGGAACATATTGCTGGCAGCATTACATCCACCTCCACCTACACCGACAACCTTTATTATCTTTCTTTTGGACAAATCCTCAGGTATAGGAAAATCCAATAAGCCCAAATTCTCTTCCATAACTCTAAAGAATAAATAAATGTATATGCAAAACTAATCTTTTTATTTCCGCTAACAATATAAAATTGAAAAACAAACCTTGCAAAGCATTAAAAATATGATATTGGTATCATTATGTATCCCCCTTGAAATAAATATATATTTTTATATTCAGTATTCATGCACCATACAACATCAAAACAAGAAAATACGTGTTATAGCTGACTCTATAGAAACAAAACGGATATTGGCTACAATAAAAACAGCAAAAATTAATTCCATATATGCGTTGTTGCTTTCTTCTGTAATAGAAGCTATCGGGGCAGTTACAGATTTTCAGTATCATGAGATTTTTCTGCCAGAGTTTTCTGTTCTACCCACAAAAATAAGCGAATATTTGCAGGCAGACTCTCCTTCGAACGCAAATACTCGAGAAATGACAGACTTGCACAAAGCACTGAACATCAATAACTTACATTTAGAGACTATTTTCTCGCCTTACAATATGCACCGTTTCGGCATGCGATACAGCCCATTTCAGGGCCTCAAATGCACTATATCACACCCTGATACAGGCGCAAACAGAGGCTAAAACGGGCATTATTGGAATGGCAGACACATCATCCGGCATTCCATTAATGTATATACAACAATACAGTACGGGCGGAACGGGCTTTTCCTATGTCGGATTTACATTTCCTCACACCTATTTTGCGATTTTATTTTGTCAAAATAAAGTCAAGAAAAACTGTAAGTTCACCAAGCGGGTTTTCTTTAAAAACGCCTACATTACGCATGAGGAGAGATTGGGAAGAGTGTACACGTATATGAGAATTTATATGTGTCGGCAATTTTACTTTATTGTTACATGAGCAGAATCGCTGCCACAGTTCATACTGTTCCGCATTGTCTGGAATTTAGATCTCACTCCGTAGTTCTTCATGAATAAAGCAAATCCCCAGTGAATTTCTACTGATCAGTTTTACCCACCAACAGATAAGATATCACGAAAACACTATTACATAAAAGAACACAACACCAACAATATGTTTCGTGTTAGAATAAAGGAAAAACAAAAGTAGGAGGAAAACAGACATTTTCCTCCTACCCGATTATAGTTATATTGTATTTTCTACTTACCGAAAAATCATTTTGCAATCATTCCCATTCAATTGTCGAAGGTGGTTTTGAGGAGATGTCATAGCAAACACGATTTACTCCTTTTACCTTATTTATAATCTCATTGGAAACTTTTGCCATGAAATCATATGGAAGATGTGCCCAGTCGGCAGTCATTGCGTCTGTTGAAGTAACCGCACGCAGAGCAACAGGATGCTCGTAAGTACGCTCATCGCCCATGACTCCAACACTTCTGACAGTTGACAGCAACACTGTTCCGGCCTGCCATACCTTATCATACAGACGTTCCCCGTCCTCACAGATGTAACTCTGCATGTTTGAGATATAAATGTCATCGGCATCCTGAAGAATGCGCACCTTCTCACGCGTAATGTCACCAAGAATTCTCACTGCAAGTCCTGGGCCTGGGAACGGATGGCGTTTTATGAGACGCTCCGGCATATCAAGCTGATAACCTATGCGGCGCACTTCATCCTTGAACAGCCATTTCAACGGTTCGCAAAGCTGCAGATGCATTTCCTCGGGCAGTCCACCGACATTATGATGGCTCTTTATTACTTTTCCTGTAATATTGAGACTCTCGATACGGTCCGGATATATCGTACCCTGAGCGAGCCATTTTGCATCAGTGATTTTCTTTGCCTCAGCATTGAACACCTCGACAAAATCGCGACCGATAATCTTACGCTTCTGTTCAGGATCGTCAATTCCTTCAAGATCCTTGAAGAACTTGTCACTCGCATCCACTCCTATTACATTAAGCCCGAGCCCCTCATAGTCTTTCATCACCTGAGCAAACTCGTTCTTGCGCAACATTCCATGATCTACGAATATACAAGTAAGATTACTACCTATCGCCTTATGCAGCAAAACAGCACATACAGAAGAATCAACACCTCCTGAAAGTCCAAGAATCACGCGGTCGTCACCAAGCTGTTCCTTAAGTTCTGCTACCGTACTTTCAACGAAAGAGGCAGGACTCCACTCCTGACGGCTACCACAAATGTCCACCACGAAATTCTTCAAAAGAAGCGATCCCTGAAGTGTATGGAACACCTCCGGATGGAACTGAACAGCCCATACCGGCTTTTCTGAAGAAGCATAAGCGGCAAACTTTACATCTTCAGTAGACGCAATCACATGACAGTCTGACGGAATGGCCGTGATTGTATCGCCGTGACTCATCCATACCTGTGATTTTTCATCGAATCCTCGGAACAGGGCATTGTCAGTATCAATATACTGAAGATGTGCACGTCCGTACTCACGTGTTCCGGTACGCTCCACCTTTCCGCCATTGGCATAAGATATGAACTGGGCTCCATAACATATACCCAAAACCGGATATTTTCCCACAAATCTGGAAAGATCTACCTTAAAGGCCTGCTCATCGTGCACCGAATACGGCGAACCACTCAGTATCACTCCGATTATTCCCTCTTCGTCTTCCGGGAATTTGTTGTAAGGCAGTATCTCACAGAAGGTATCAAGTTCGCGCACTCTGCGGCCAATGAGCTGCGTGGTCTGCGAACCGAAATCGAGTATTATTATCTTCTGTTGCATTATATATTATATTTTAAGTGTGTTCAGTCTTTATTCAAATTACCGACAAATGCATCTGCATCATGCAAGGTCTCAAGTTTTCCTACATCCATAAGCTGCAAATCGTCCTTCTGCCAACCACGTATGTCAGCCCGTGCACATACACTCAAATAGAAATCCATGATTCCGAACTTATCAGGAAAAGACTCCATCAGCTTGAACATTGAAGGAGATATAACATGTATACCCGAAAAAGCAAGCATCCGACATGCATGCACATCAATGTCTTTATACGGCGACTTCACCTCCCCAGTCTGCACATTGGTCCATCCAACCAAACGCATGTCATTATCAAAAAGCAGATAACGGGCTGTTTTACGGCTGCTGACAAGAAGCATCGCATCTGCGTTATTGCAACCATCATAGAATTTTCTGAGATCTACATTGCTCAGAATATCTACATTATGAATAAGGATCGGTAAATCCAAAGAAAAGAAATGTGAGGCTTTTTTTATTCCACCGCCTGTATCAAGCAACATTTCAGACTCGTCAGACACGGCTATATCCATGCCGAAATTGTTGTTTACATGAAGATAGTCTATGATTTGTTCGGAGAAATGGTGCACATTGATGACGATTTTGGAAGCTCCGGAATTTTTCAGATTCATTATTACACGGCGCAGCAGAGGTTCGCCTCCGACTTCAACCAAAGCTTTCGGCTTAGTGTCGGTGATAGGCTTCAAACGTGTGCCGAGACCGGCAGCAAAAATCATTGCCTGCATCATCTGTCGGGAAAAAGTATTTTTTATATTTGCAAAATTACTTATTTTATTTTAAATGGCAAAGAGTTTCAACGTGCGTTTGAATGTCCGGCCTCCAATACTTGTTCTATGTTTTGTTCACGATGTACAATTCTCACCTCAACACCGTACTTTGAGTTAATATGCTCAGCCAGATGTTGGGCTGAATAAACGCTGCGATGCTGACCACCGGTACATCCAAACGAAAACATCAGATCCGTAAATCCACGTTGTATATAACGTTCCACATGTCTGTCTGCAAGTGCGTATACATTATCAAGAAAAGTGAGAATCTCCCCGTCATCTTCCAAAAATCGGATAACAGGCTCATCTAATCCGGTAAGTTTCTTATAAGGCTCATAACGTCCCGGATTATGAGTCGACCTGCAATCAAACACATATCCTCCACCGTTTCCCGATTCATCGGCAGGTATTCCTTTTCTGTAAGAGAAGCTGAAAACACGTACCACCAATGGTCCTTTACCGTCATACTTAGAAAAAGTAGCCGGTCCGTCCTGTGGGTGTGCCACATATACATTGTCATCCGTCGTTTTATATCCATCAGAGCGGTTGAGCGCAGGTTGTTCAATCCTTGCATACTGCGGCAATTCTGTAAGTCTACGCAGCATGTCCATCATATAAGGATATGGAAAAGAACGCTGCATGGCAAGTAGTTCGCGCAAATTCTCCATAGCAGGAGGGATGGAGTCGAGAAAATGTTTCTTACGTTCAAAATAGCCACGGAATCCATATGCTCCCAACACCTGTAAAGTACGGAAAAGTACGAAAAGTCCCAATCTTTCCACAAAATGACGAACAGAAGGGACTTCTGTGTAGTCTTTCAGTGAATTATAATATTCGGCCACAAGTTCACGTCTCAACTTATGAGGATATTTGGCCGACGCCTGCCAAAGGAAAGAAGCAAGATCATAATAATACGGTCCTTTGCGTCCACCCTGAAAATCTATGAAATACGGATGTCCATCAGCGTCAAGCATCACATTGCGGGCCTGAAAATCACGATACAGGAAACTGTCTGTCTTCTCAGCTGTAAGATCTTTTGCAAAAAGTCTGAAGTTAGCCTCAAGCTTCAACTCGTGAAAATCAAGTTCTGAAGGTTTGAGAAAACAGTATTTAAAATAATTGAGATCGAACAATACGCTTGCCTCATCAAACTCTGGTTGTGGATAACAGTTTTCCCACTCCAAGCCACGCGCACCACGTATCTGTATGTTTGGCAACTGTCGGATAGTTTCTGTCAACAACGCTTTTTCATGTTGATTATAACGTCCACCGGCCTGTCTGCCACCTCCCACTGCATCATAAAGCGACACTGTGCCAAGGTCCGTCTGCAGATAACATAGTTCATCCTCACTTGCTGCAAGAATCTGCGGTACCGGCAACTGACGTCTTGTAAAATGTTCGGACAGATAAATGAATGCATGGTTTTCATCACGACTGGTGCCTATCACTCCTATAACAGTTGCACCATCCGCATCTGCCATACGGTAATACTCGCGGTTACTGCCCGCCATCTGTAATTTCTCAATATGTACAGGGTTATAACCACGCCATCTACTGTACAGATTTACCAACTTTTCCAAAGCGTTCTTATTATAATTAATCATTTTATTCACACAAACAGAGAAAACGGATCAGTTGTGACATCTGAGATAAAAATATAAATTAAACGATTCTGTCACTATCATGGTGTATATAACAGAATTTCATTCAATTTTACATTGCAGAAATATTCAACAGACACTATCGGTCAGTCCATCCCTATTGTGTTTCTATCACACTGCGAAATTAAAAAAAAAACATCAAAAAACCGCACTGGCTGCTATAAAAAGCTGCAAGTGCGGTTATGGTTTCTATCAATCAGACAGTCAAATCACTGCTTGATCACTTTTGTGGTATAAACCTTATCGTCACACCATGTAGTGAGAAGATATAATCCGGCTGCCATGTCAGACATGTCTATACTTGAACAGTCACCATCTATAGACTTTACGATATTACCAGACATTGAGCAAAGATTCACTTTTGATATTTCCTCATCACATGACAGATAAAGTCTGTCTTTTACAGGATTCGGATATACAGACAGTTTGTTGGTCTTTTCAACTTCTGAAATATCATTTGTGCCATCTGTAGTAAAATGATATGAACCTGATCCAATATTATAAACCATCATACCGTTTTCATATTTCACAAACTCAATTCCTTCTGCCTCAGAAGCCGGAATACCATTTTCATAAACTGTTGTATTCTCGCTTACAACAGGAATATAAAGTGTTGCAGTTGTGTTTGCAGGAACAACCACTTTGTAATCCAGCATCACACCATCACCGGCTGTCCATGAAGAAACTATCTTTCCATAATTACTATCATAGCTGCAATCCACCTTGTTTATTCTCTCCTGACCATCTGGTATTGACTGACGACTGTCGATATTCGGACGAATAATAATATGCTTGAATCCAGGATTCTCCTCGCTTACGGCAATACCGGCCATATTGCGGTACATCCATTCACCAACTGCACCATAAGCATAATGGTTGAACGAGTTCATTGCTGCATCTCCGAAACCTTTTTCTTTAGTATAAGAATCCCATCTTTCCCACATTGTGGTAGCTCCCTGATCTATACTGTAAAGCCAAGAAGGACATTCTCTCTGCAGCAACAGATTGTAAGCCTTGTCAGTAAGACCGTTGTCTGACAGTGTGGTATTAATCACAGCTGTACCTACAAATCCGGTATTCAATTTTTCACCATTTGATGCAATAAGATTCTCCAGTCGTTTTGTAAGATACTCATACTGTTTTTCGTCTTTGTACAAATTGAAGTTGAGAGCCAACAGGCAAGCGGTCTGTGTAGGACGTCGCAACGCTCCCGTTGAAGGAATGAAGAAACGACTCTGGAACTCTTCCTTTATATTATTGAACAAAGTCTCATATTTGGCTGCCTTCTGAGCATATTCGTCATTCTCAGACTTACTGAGTACACGTGACATCTTTGCCATGAGCTGAGCGTCATAAGCATAATATGCTACACTGACATAACGAGGATCTGTTGTTGCGAAAGACAACCAGTCACCATGTGCTGTGCCTCCTCCCTGATACAGATAACCATCGCCCTGCTGTGTTGACAACCATGTCATGAATTTTTCCATAGACTCATAATTGTCTTCGATGATCGTCTTGTCTCCAGACATAACATAAACATTCCACGGTACAATTATACCAGCATCAGCCCAAGCACCGTTTCCAAATTCTGTCCAGCTTACAGGAGCAATATCATAATATGCTCCGTCTTCACGCTGTCCATCACGTACATCTGTCATCCATTTCTGGTAAAATGCGGATACATTAGAATTGTACATCGCTGTATTTGAGAATACTTGTGTGTCTGCCGTCCATCCCAGACGCTCATCACGCTGCGGACAGTCCGTCGGAACAGATATAAGATTGCTGCGCTGACCCCATATAATATTGCTGATAAGTCTGTTCACCATATCATTATCTGTTGAAATAGAACCGATATCATCATGTGAAGAACTTATTGGCACGCCTTTTATGGAAACAATCTCGACATCTTCTGTCGGAGTAAGTTCGCAATAACGGAATCCATAGAATGTAGTAGTCGGGCTGTAAGTTTCATTCTCTTCTCCAGACATCGTATAATACAATTCAGCTTTAGCACTGCGCAGATTAGCCAAATACAGACTTCCACCAGGTCCATCATTGGCTCTGCTCTTCTCACCAGTATCATTCAACATTTCGGCAAAGCGCAAATGCAAGCGTGTGTTACGTTTACCGTTCACCTTGAATTCAACCCATCCGGCAAAGTTCTGTCCAAAATCGAATATGACAGACTGGCCTTTCTTCAGCTGTACAGGAGCATCACCATCAACCTTGCTTACTACGTTTATCATTCCGTAATCACCAGAGCCACCTGTAGTTCCTTCATATATTGTTGCAGTCTTGACTGTCTGTATATTGTTTGCAAGCACTTTTACAAACGGCCCCTTCTCAGCTTCTATTACGCCATTGAAACCTGTATTTTCAGCCACAGCATTCCATGTATTTATATCACTTCCGTTCCAATCGGTCACGATACGTGCATCATAGACTTCTCCGTCATAAATATCACCGCTCTTCACAGCACCTTTGTTAGATGAGGCCCATGTCTCGTCTGTAACAATAACATCAGTTGTGTTGTCATCGTATGTTATCACAAGCTTTGCGATAAATCCGGTTTCCGGTGCTCCATATATACCTTTGGCAATAGCGCCGGCCCACCATCCAGATGTGACAACAGCACCCAAAGTATTCTTTCCTTCAACAAACAAAGATGTGACATCGTGTGACTGGTAGAACACACGTTTACGATAATCAGTCCATCCCGGTTTTAGTTCTTCATATATAGTTGTTCCATCCGGCTGCAGATGTCCCACTCTGTGACCGTTTACAAATACATCATAAACTCCAAGAGCAGAGGTATAGAGCTTGGCAGACTTCACCTTTTTCTCTACAGCAAAATCCTTACGGAACATCGGTGCACCATACGTAGCATCCTGCATCATGCGATATTCAGCTCCGGTGACATGCATATGACATTTGCGGTTACCATCAACAACAATAATCTCCGGATTATAGAAATATTCAGAATTTTCGCTTTCGAAATCCTCTAAGAATGTAACGACAGGCTCGCCATTATCGTTATATTCTGTCATTTTCAGATTATCAAAATAAGCTTCTTCCTTCACATTTGCAGAAGTATTGTCTACTCTGAGACCAAGATCACCTTTTGCAAGAATTCCGAAATTATCCTCATAAGTATCAACAAGTACCTCATCAATATAAGTCTTTATCACATTGCCTTCAACATCAATCTTTATATGACGCTCGTGTCCAACAAGATCTTCTTTTGAAAAAGCATCAATAGGAATATCTTCATGCCACGGTGTGGTACTGTTGTTATAAACATGGCGACGTACAAGAGGCTTATCTCCATCAGATGTGTTTATCTGCCACATGTAATAAGTATTCTTTGAAGTGGCACCGAATACGATAGCCGCATTGTCTCTTACAAGGGTCATATCTGTTTCAACCGTATATCTTAGATTCTGAACAACCTTCATCTGCCATGCATACACACTCTGTTGTGTTGATCCGACAACATACAGTCTTCCATCTACAACCTCTCCTGCTGTGAAATTGTTTGTCTGCGAAAAATCTTCGGAAAACAGGACATTATCTGAGGCCGAAGAAACCTTAACATTATCAAAATAAGCTATTTCCGGCTGCATGTCATGATCACCATAATCCTGACGTATACCAACATCCCCATATGGGAAGTTGCCATCACGTTCGTCAACCATCACATCATTGAGATAAGTTGTAACATGACGTCCGTCATTTGTTACATCTATGCGCAAATGGTATGTCTCACCTTCCTTAAGATCGATTTTTTCCTTAAGAGGCAGTTCCGTTATCAATGCCGGAGTACCGTTGTTCCATACATGCGGACGGAACACAGGATTATTAGGATCCTTTGTGCTGAACTGCCACATATAGAAGCTGCCCTCTCCAGTCTTTCCAAAACATACACCGGCAGCAGTATGATCTATCTCAAAATCAAATTCTACAGTGTAGTTCTTGATGTTTTCAACAACTGTACCATACGCGGCATTCGTGGCCTTGATCCATTTGGCACCGCTCCATCCAGAATTCATCAGGCCGGTGTCAAAATAAGCCTGCTCGGACGAACGGGCCTCATTGCCCTTGTTGTCCTTAACAGTCACAGTCCAGTAATAACGTGTCGACGGCTGCAAGTTTATGCCTGCAGCTGGTACGTTTGACGATTCTGACGATTCAATCACTCCAGAATCCCACACAACACTTCCATCCGGAGCGCCGTCCGTAACGACAATCCGATAAGAAGTCTGCACCACAGAACGCTCGTCAGACTCCAGTTTCCAGCTGAAACACGGTTCGCTGTCGTCAATGCCCTGTGGATTTTTCTGCGTCATCACACGTAATCCGACTACATCCAACGCACTCGCCACATTGGCGCACATCAGAAGTAATGACGCAAACAATAAGTTTCTTTTCATCATAATAATAAAAATTGGTTAGGTTTAAGAAATACGTAACATGCCGGTTATGCGTACGGCATATGCAGACACCCTACGTTCTGTTTGATGCAAATGTAACAATAATATATATGTAATCCAAAATAGCATCAGCCATAACAAACCAAGAACACGCAGGAAGTATCAAAAAACAAATGAACTGTATCAAAAAACAGATACGTGTAAAACAATAAAAAGGGGATAACTTTGTTTAAAGTCATCCCCTTCGAATATTTATATTTTATGCATTCCTATTACATCATGCCACCCATACCTGGCTGTGCCATTGGCATTGCAGGTTTCTCCTCTGGTTTGTCTACGATGAGACATTCTGTTGTAAGGAACATACCAGCGATTGAAGCAGCGTTCTCAAGAGCCACACGTGCAACCTTGGCAGGATCGATTACACCTTTCTGACGGAGATCTTCATAGCAGTCTGTGCGTGCATTGTAACCAAAGTCACCTTCGCCTTCACGAACTTTCTGAACAACAACAGCACCTTCGCCACCGGCATTGGTAACAATCTGGCGCAATGGCTCTTCAATTGCACGTGCTACGATATTGATACCGGTCTGCTCGTCAGCATTGTCACCCTTAAGGTCTTTGAGAGCTTCTTGAGCGCGGATGTATGTTGTACCACCACCTACGACAACACCTTCCTCTATTGCGGCACGTGTTGCGCAGAGAGCATCGTCAACGCGATCCTTCTTCTCCTTCATCTCGACCTCGCTGTTAGCACCTACATAAAGTACAGCCACACCACCTGAAAGCTTAGCCAGACGCTCCTGCAGTTTCTCTTTATCATAAGAACTTGTTGTGTTGGCTATTTCGTTCTTGATCTGAGCAATACGATCAGAGATGAGCTGTTTGTCACCGGCACCGTTTACAATAGTGGTTGTATCCTTGTTTACAGTAACCTTGTCGCAAGTACCGCACATATCGAGAGTTGCCTTGTCCAGTGTCAGACCCTTTTCCTCGCTCACTACAACACCACCTGTCAGAACAGCGATATCCTCGAGCATAGCCTTGCGGCGGTCGCCGAATCCAGGAGCCTTGACAGCACAGATCTTCAATCCACCACGCAGACGGTTTACAACCAATGTTGTGAGAGCCTCAGAGTCAACATCCTCTGCGATAACGAGCAACGGACGTCCGCTCTCTGCTGCAGGCTGAAGAATAGGCAGGAAATCCTTCAAATTGCTGATCTTCTTGTCATAAACAAGGATATAAGGATTGTCCATAACGCACTCCATCTTATCAGCGTCTGTAACAAAGTATCCGCTCAGATAACCACGATCGAACTGCATACCTTCAACAACACCAATGCTTGTGTCACGGCTCTTGCTCTCCTCTATTGTGATAACACCATCCTTTGAAACCTTGCGCATTGCATCTGCAAGCAACTTACCGATCTCAGGATCGTTATTTGCAGAAACAGTAGCAACCTGCTCAATCTTATCATAGTTGTCACCAACCTGCTCAGAGTTATTCTTGATATAATCAACAACAGCGTTGACAGCTTTGTCAATACCACGTTTCAAGTCCATAGGATTTGCTCCTGCTGTAACATTCTTCAAACCCTCTGTTACGATAGCCTGTGTAAGAATTGTAGCAGTTGTTGTTCCGTCACCGGCATCGTCGCCAGTCTTGCTTGCAACGCTCTTTACAAGCTGTGCACCAGTGTTCTCAAAACGATTTTCGAGTTCAATCTCTTTTGCTACTGTTACGCCGTCCTTTGTGATCTGCGGAGCACCAAACTTCTTCTCTATAACCACATTGCGTCCTTTAGGACCAAGTGTTACCTTAACAGCATTTGCCAACTGGTCAACACCTCTTTTGAGCAAATCGCGTGATTCTATATTGTATTTTATTTCCTTAGCCATAATTATCTGAAATTTTATATTGTTTGTTGTTTATGAATGTATGTTGTTTATCAGCCCACAACAGCGAGCACATCACTCTGGCGCATGATGAGATATTTCACTCCTTCATACTCGAGTTCTGTTCCAGCGTATTTGCCATAAAGCACTTCGTCGCCCTCTTTCAGGATCATAGGCTCGTCCTTTGTACCCTGACCGGCAGCAACAACCTTGCCATGCTGCGGTTTTTCTTTGGCTGTATCAGGAATGATTATTCCTCCGACTTTTTCTTCAGCTTGTGCCGGAAGTACCAGCACTCTGTCTGCTAATGGTTTAATGTTCATAATGGTTATTTGTTTAAAGTTTAATCTGAATTTATGTTTCGGACGTGCCATTGTCAGACGCATCCACCCCACTAACAGCCAAAACCATGCCAAAAAAGACCGACTGACAAATTTGTCATCTGTCGACTGACAAATCTGTCATATTCTGTCTCCATACAAAACATTTACTTTGGAATGACAGAAACATACATATGTCACAATATGTGTGATATACTCAGAATTGCCGTATATTAATACATTTCTGCCAAGGCAACCACCACCATATCGCCCCATAGCGAAATTATTTACAAGAAAAACACATTTATGACTAAAGAACAAGGTTTTTTACGTATTACACACAACATACTATATATCAACAATTTACATAAAGATATACAAATCGATTGCAAAACGATAATACGAAAAAGCCTTTTCCAACATGCAACAAAGCCCATATTACAGTGTAAAACAGGCTTTACTACTGTACCAAACACTGTTTTCTGTCATGCGATAAGCACTATTTCGTAGGCTGCATAAACCAGAAATATGGCATAAAACTGACAAAAACGAATTTTCAGATGCATTTTCTGCCATTACATAATTTCATCTGGAGAAATACAATTGTACAATTTTTTACTGTCAAAAATGAATCTTTATACATTTACGACAATCATTTATATAGCCGTACTCACACTGACTGTCATAACAAAAAACGCCATGCCTCAAAACAAAATTTGCATAAGATTATCACCGAACAGATATAAGACAATCGCAACCTGAAGAACAAGTATGAAAGGAACACCATATCTGAACTTGCGGTGAAGTGTCTTATGACGCCACACCTTCATACCAAGCCATGCACCGAGACTTCCTCCGACGACAGCGGACATAAGCAGTGTGGCTTCAGAAATGCGCCAACACCTGTGTCCGGCCTTCCATTTGTCGATACCGAAAACGACAAATGCCACCAGATTAACTAACACAATATATGCCATGACAATATACGCAAACTCTACATCCATCATTTCATATTTTTTCTCTTCGCGTTACGCAAAATGTCATTTCTCACGCAATCCCAATCAGTTCAATGTCGAAAATGAGTACCGAACAGCCTGATATATCTCCGGCAGCCTTGCGTCCGTAACCTTTCTGCCAAGGAATGAACACCTGCCAACGGTCGCCGACACGCATATGACAGAGCACTGTCTGAAACCCCTCTATCAGCTCGTTCACCCGGAAAGCCTCTGGACATTGACGCATACGCGAGTCATCAAACACTTTTCCGGATATTAGTGTTCCAGTATAATGCACAGTCACAATACTGCGTGGACCTGCCATGACAGCACCCGAGCCAGCATTAATAATCTTGTAGAGCACCCCACCCTCAAGTTCATGTACACCTTCCTGTTCTGCCATCCTTGCAATGAAACTCTCGTTCTGTAATCTGTATGCTTCTTTTTTGTTCATACGTATTCGGTTTTCAGTTCATCAGTCACCACAAAATCATCATCAGCAGGATTCTCCGAAACGTATACAATACGCATGCCACGATAAGCGGCCGGAATCTTGAGCGTGTCGAGAGCTTTCCAACAAGGCGGTCCGAAATCATAAGACCGACCTGTAAGAACAATTCTCAAAGACACAAAATCGAACTCGTAATAACCGCCTCCCAGACACACCTCACCTGGCTGCAACAGATGTTTGTGCAGATTCACCATTCCGAAACGGAAATATCCCTTGTCGGTGATTATGAATTTGGGCTGTTCCATATTTAAGATAAAAATTGAAAATTATACCGCAAAGATACTCTGATTGTTTCAAAGAGTGGCAATTATGTCAATACAAAAATGGCATAACCTCCATTTTTTCATTACAAGGCACAGCATGCCACAAGCACATTAAGACTCGATAAAATGCGCTATGACAACATATTACATTAATAATAAAAAACAAATACACGAAAAATAGGACATCAAACGAACACTATTTTAATCAAAATACACTATCTTTGCATAAACATTATTTTATATACGCAATAATCCTAAATTTATATGAAAGGTTTCTTCAAACAAGTTCTTGCGACCATCGTCGGACTGATAGCCTTCGGAGCTATCGTAAGCATCATGGGAATAATGAGTGTCGTGGGCATGATTGCCTCTGGACAAGCCACCCAGAAAGTGAATGACAACTCTGTGCTGGTGCTCAATCTTTCGGGCGTCATAGAGGAACAGGGACAGGAGAACATCCTGGGCCAGCTCACAGGAAATACCGTGAACAATCTCGGACTCGACAATCTGCTGTCTGCCATTAAGAAAGCAAAGGACAACGACAATATAAAAGGCATATACATAGAGGCCGGAGTACTGCAGGCAGGATATGCCACAATGCAGGAAATACGCAACGCCCTGCTCGATTTCAAGAAAAAAGGAAAATGGATTGTGACCTACGCGGACACTTACTCACAGGGAACATATTACATTGCGACTGTCGCTGACAAGATATACCTCAATCCGAAAGGTATGATAGACTGGCACGGACTTGGCGCACAACCACAGTTCTACAAAGATCTGATGGCGAAGTTCGGCGTGAGGTATCAGGTCGTGAAAGTGGGAACCTACAAGAGCTTCACAGAAACCTACACCGAAGACAGAATGAGTGACGCCAACCGTACACAGGTATCGGCATACATCAACGGCACATGGAACAACATATGCAAGGCCGTGTCTGAAAGCAGAAATATTAGTACAGACTCGCTCAATGCATACGCCGACAGAATGATAACATTCGAACCTGCTGAGAACATTCTGAAATACAAGATGGTGGACGGACTGATATACGCCGACCAAGTGAAGGACGAGATAAAGAAAATACTCAAAATAGGAAAGGACAAGAAAATAAACCAGCTGGGACTTTCCGAAATAGCCAACGTCAAGGGCACTAAATCAACAGGCGAAGAAATTGCCGTATACTACGCATACGGAAGCATAGTACAGTCAGCCGGTGCATCACTGTTCTCACAGGGCCACAGCATCGTAGGACCGGACGTATGCAAGGACCTTGAAGACCTTATGAACGATGACAACGTGAAAGCCGTTGTCATCCGTATAAATTCCGGCGGAGGCGACGCCTATGCATCAGAACAGCTATGGCATCAGATGGTGGAACTGAAGAAAAAGAAACCGGTGGTTGTGTCGATGGGTGATTATGCCGCATCAGGCGCTTACTATATGAGCTGTCCGGCCAACTGGATAGTGGCACAGCCCAACACTCTGACCGGCAGCATCGGCATCTTTGCCGCCATTCCTGACATGAGCGGACTCATAACACAGAAACTCGGAGTGAAATTTGACGAGGTGAAGACCAACCGCAACAGTACGTTCGGTAACGTCATGGCGCGTCCGTTCAATGATGAAGAGCTTGGATATCTGCAAGGTTACGTAAACCGCGGCTATCAGTTGTTCCGCCAGCGTGTGGCCGATGGCAGACACCAGAAGACTGAAGACATCGAGAAAATCGCACAAGGAAGAGTGTGGCTCGGCAGCGACGCTCTGAAGATAAAACTCGTTGACCAGTTAGGAGGCCTCAACCAGGCTATTGAGAAAGCCGCATCACTCGCAAAGCTTAAGGAATATCATACAAAGAACTATCCTGCCGTACCAAGCTGGACAGAACAGTTCATGGCATCAGTAGGACGCAAGAGTTATCTTGACGAACAACTCCGACTCACACTGGGCGACCTCTACGAGCCTTTCATCATGCTCAGAAACATGAACGAAAGAGAAGTTCTGCAGGCACGTATTCCGTTTGTACTTAACATAAAATGAGAACAGAAGGGGATTTCATAAAGATAAACGAATGGTTGCTGCCACTTAGCTGGCTGTATGGTCTCGGGGTGAGATTCAGAAATCTGATGTTCGACATCGGAGTTCTGAAAAGCCGCTCGTATGACATCCCCGTCATATCCGTAGGCAACATAACAGTAGGTGGTTCCGGCAAGACTCCTCATGTGGAATATCTCATATCGCTTCTTAGCAACAGAGCGAAAGTGACAGTGCTGAGCCGCGGATATAAAAGAAAGAGCCACGGCTATGTGCTCGCAAAAGCCGGCACGACCATGCGCGATATCGGGGACGAGCCGTATCAGATGAAGAAAAAGTTCGGCAATATCCACATTGCCGTCGACAAGGACAGGCGTCACGGCATCGAGAGAATCATGTCAGACTCAGAGACAAAAGACACAGACGTGATTCTTCTTGACGATGCCTACCAACACAGATACGTGAAAGCCGGCTTAAACATTCTGCTTGTGGACTACCACCGTCTGATTATATATGACAAACTTCTGCCAGCCGGACGTTTGAGAGAACCACAGGAAGGAAAGTCGAGAGCCGACATTGTAATTGTAACAAAATGTCCAAAGGATCTCAAACCTATGGAATACCGTGTGCTTACAAGAGCCATGGGGCTTTATCCATACCAGAAACTGTTCTTCACATCAATAGAATACTGCAACCTGAAGACACTCTTCGGCAACAAGGAGACAGCTCTGTCGGAAATAGGAAAAGACACCAGCATATTGTTGCTCACAGGCATAGCCTCACCGCAACAGATAGTGATGGATCTTGAACCTTATTCTAAGAAAATCCATCCGCTGACGTTTGCCGATCATCATCAGTTCACATCGAAGGATATAGAGGAAATAAACAGTAAATTCAAAAGTCTTCCCCACCCGCGCATAATAATTACAACCGAAAAGGATGGAGCAAGACTTGAAGGTGCGGACGGACTGGACAAAGAAGCAAAAAACAATATTTTCGTCCTGCCGATAAGAATCAAATTCATGTCGGACGGAGAAAAGGCGTTCAACAATAAAATCATAAGCTATGTACGAAAAAATTCAAGAAACAGCACAATGGCTAAAAGAGCGAATGACAACAGCGCCGCAGACAGCCATAATTCTGGGCACAGGCCTGGGACAATTAGCTTCAGAAATAACTGACAGTTACGAGTTTCCATATCAAGAAATACCAAACTTTCCGGTCTCAACAGTCGAAGGACATGCCGGAAAACTGATATTCGGAAAACTGGGCAACAAGGACATCATGGCTATGGAAGGACGCTTCCATTACTATGAAGGCTATTCTATGAAGGAAGTAACATTCCCTATAAGAGTGATGTATGAACTCGGAATAAAGACTCTTTTCGTATCAAACGCGTCCGGAGGTATGAATCCGGAGTTCAAAATTGGCGATCTGATGATCATCACCGACCATATAAATTTCTTCCCGGAACATCCTCTGCGCGGAAAGAACTTCCCTACCGGTCCACGTTTCCCCGACATGCATGAGACATACGACCATGAACTCATAGCCAAGGCTGACGCCATTGCCGAAGAAAAAGGCATACGTGTGGTTCACGGTGTTTACATGGGCGTACAGGGACCGACATTCGAAACTCCTGCCGAATACAAGATGTACCACCGCATGGGAGCAGATGCCGTGGGCATGAGTACAGTTCCAGAGGTTATCGTGGCACATCATTGTGGCATCAGAACATTCGGTATCAGCATTATAACAGACCTTGGACTTGAGGACACACCGGTGGAGGTAAGCCATGAGGAAGTACAGGTGGCAGCAAACAAGGCACAGCCTCTGATGACTGAAATAATGAGAGAGATGATTAACAGGGCATAACAGACATGACTGAAATTTCAAAATTGGGCGAGTTCGGCCTTATCGACCATCTCACCAAAGACATTAAACTCAAGAATGAATCTACAAAGTACGGCGTGGGAGACGACTGCGCCGTACTACATTATCCCCAGACCGAAGTTCTCGTAACAACAGACATGCTGATGGAAGGTGTGCATTTCGACCTTACATACATCGACATGCAGCATCTGGGATACAAATCGGCAATGGTCAACATCAGCGATATATTCGCAATGAACGGCACACCACGCCAGATGGTTGTAAGTCTTGCACTGAGCAAACGCTTCTCCATTGAAGACGTGGAACAGTTCTACAGTGGTCTGCGCATGGCCTGCGACAAATGGGGTGTTGACGTTGTTGGCGGTGACACCACATCCTCTTACACAGGATTGGCTATAAGCATAACGTGCATAGGCGAATGTGACAAGAACGACATCGTATACCGCAACGGTGCAAAAGAGACCGATCTGATATGCGTCAGCGGAGATCTTGGCGCAGCATACATGGGACTTCAGCTTCTGGAACGTGAAAAGTCCGTATATTACCAGCAGGTGAATGAAGCCAAGAAAAAGGGTGACAAACGCGCGCTTGAAGAACTGGCACACTTCCAACCTGATTTCGCAGGAAAGGAATATCTGCTGCAACGTCAACTGCAACCGGAGGCACGTGGTGATATTCTTGCCCGACTGCGCGAAAACAACATTCATCCTACGGCCATGATGGACATAAGCGACGGACTCAGCAGTGAATTGATGCACATCTGCAAACAAAGCAACTGCGGATGCAGAATATACGAGAAGAACATCCCGATTGACTATCAGACTGCCGTAATGGCGGAGGAACTGAACATGAATGTCACAACCTGCGCACTGAACGGAGGCGAAGACTATGAACTGCTGTTCACTGTCCCTATAGGCGATCACGAAAAAATCGAAGCTATGGAAGGGGTGAAGCTTATCGGCCATATTACAAAGCCGGAACTCGGACAGATGCTTGTCACATACGACAATAATGAATTTGAGCTTAAAGCACAGGGATGGAATCCACTGAGATAATCCTCCCTGTGCATAGCACTGTTGTAATACAAAATCATGACTCAATCAGTAGAATATGAGTTTTTTACTAAAAAACAGCAAAAAAATTTTGTATTACAAATAATTTTTCTTACCTTTGCACCCGCAAATAAGCACTAACGATGGTGCCATAGCTCAGTTGGTAGAGCAAAGGACTGAAAATCCTTGTGTCACTGGTTCGATTCCCGTTGGCACCACAAACAAAAAGAGAGTTACTTTATAGTAGCTCTCTTTTTGTTTATTATTACCTAAAACCCCGCTTAACCACAACAAACAACAACTCTGTAGAAATTCAGTATACTTCAGTTTTCTATTCAAGAAATACACGACATGCCGAAAAACATCCGGTCAATGAAGAATAGTGTAAACTGTGACATACTTTTCAGCATGTAATAATAAATTCACTTTGCCACAACCGATAAATCATCACTCAGGACAAACGTGTGCTTTCTATGTTTTCTTCCACGTCTTATATCGACACTTTTAAAGAAAACTCGGACGGCGGACTTACAATTTTTCTTGACTTTATTTTGACAAAATAAAATCTCAAAAGAGAATTAAGGAAATGTAAATCCGACATTGGAAAAGCCCGTTCCGACCATACGGAATTGTCGGATATACCGTAATGGAATGCCGGATGATGCGTTTGGCATTCCAATAATGCCCGTTTTGGCCTCTGTTCACGCCTGTTTCAGGGTGTGATATTGTGCGTTTCAGACCCTGAAACGGGCTGTATCACATGCCGGAATGGTGCATATTGTAAGGCGGAGAAATAGTCCCCGAATGTAAGCCACTGATGTTCAATGCTTTGTGCAAGTCCGTCATATCTCGCATATTTGTGTCCGAAGGAAGGTCCGCATGCAAATACTCGCTTATTTTTGGGGTAGAACAGAAAACTCAGACGAAAAAACCACCGGATACTGAAAATCTGTAAGTGCCTAATATTATTTTCATTCAGACAGAAAAGACAACGCCGATTTGAGACTCTGAAGCAACAGTTTTTTTGAAACCTATCCCCTACCAAGTTATTACCGGACCAAAACAACATTATACAAACAATATTAGTATCAGATGTTTCAATTATTATGAAACGGCAAAAAAGCAAAACAAACAACACAATGCCGATGGATTTCATAAAAAACAAGTATCAACATATGGTATAAAAAACAATATGCCATGACAGATAAACTGCCATGGCATGTCTTCATACTCTGAAAATATCAGAGTTTCTTCAATCCCTTAACCTCCGAATTATCTTTCACTTCAAATATACTGATAGCATATCCTCCGCCCTCAACAGCGCGCAGTGTAAGCTTTGTCTTTGACGTCACAACACCTTTTGTTATGGTATATGACGCCGGATTAGTCTTATAATTGGCATCCTTGCCATCGGCATATATCGTAGCAATGTATTTCTTGCCTTTGTCAAGAAAATCAAGCGTTATCTTAGAAACATGTTCACGCTGTCCGGCAACAGAGCCAACAAACCAGTTTCCTGTACCTTTGGCCTTGCGTGCCACAGTGACATAGCTGCCCGGTTCAGCCTCAAGATAGCGTGAGTCGTCCCAATCAACGGCTACGTCTTTTATGAACTGGAATGCATCCATGTGCTTCTCATAGTTCTCAGGTAGGTCGGCTGCCATCTGCAGCGGACTGTACATCGTGCAGTAAAGTGCAAGCTGGTTGGCTATTGTGGAATTGACATGAGAATGATTGTTCGGATTGATCTTCTCTACATCCATCTCAAATATACCCGGGGTATAATCCATAGGTCCGCCTTTCAGACGTGTGAACGGCAATACTGCCACATGCATTGTCTTGCTTCCACCGAAAGCCTGATACTCTGTTCCGCGCGCCGACTCATTGCCGATAAGGTTAGGATATGTACGACAGAGGCCTGTAGGACGCACCGCCTCGTGGGCATTCACCATGATATGATGTTTTGCGGCTTCCTTGATAGCATAGAGATAATGATTGTTCATCCACTGTCCATAATGATGCTCGCCTTTCGGCAGGATATTTCCAACGTATCCACTCTTCACCGCATCATATCCGTACTTGTTCATAAGACTGTACGCAGCCTCCATGTGGCGTTCATAATTGCGTGATGAAGATGAAGTCTCATGATGCATCATCAGTTTCATGCCTTTTGAATGAGCATAATCATTAAGCATCTTGATGTCGAAATCAGGATAAGGAGTAACGAAATCAAATACATAATCCTTCTGATGACCAAACCAGTCTTCCCAACCTACGTTCCAGCCTTCGATAAGCAGCTGTGAGAAACCATGCTTTGATGCAAAATCAATGTACTTCTTCACATTCTCGTTGTTGGCAGAATGTGTTCCGTTCGGTTTCAACTGGGTGTAATCAACATCATCAAGATGAATGGAAGGCAGGTCGTTGGTGTAAGACCATGAACCCTTTCCGGTTATCATCTCCCACCATACACCCATGTATTTAACAGGATGTATCCACGACGTGTCTTCCAGTTTACATGGTTCATTAAGATTAAGAGTCAGCTTTGAAGCGAGAATTTCACGCGCATCATCCGAAACTTCAATTGTTCGCCAGGGCGATTTACAGGGAGTCTGCATGTCACCTTTTCCGATGCCTGTGGCATCAGGTGTCAGCCAGGACTCAAATATCATATTCTTGTCATCAAGGTTAAGACTCATACACGAATAGTCAACCAGCGCAGCCTCGTGAAGATTTATATATAGGCCGTCAGCTGTCTTCAGCTGCAACGAAGTCTGAACTCCGGTCTTTGAGAACGGTGTCTGCGACGAATTTGGTGTCACTGCGCCGTCATGGAGCGAACGTATCTCTGAGAGTTTTGATTCTGTATAGTCATACTCCTGCGTATCATAGTCACCTGGAATCCACCATGCCGTATGGTCACCGGTCATTGCAAACTGGGTATGTTCCTCTTTTATGGTGAAATAACTAAGGTTGTTCTGCTGCGGAAACTCGTAACGGAAGCCCACACCATCATCATAAACTCTGAACCTAATGTCCATGTATCTGTCTGTTTTGGGCTGCTTAAGATGTGCCACATATTCATTATAATGGTTTCTTATCTGGCTCACCTCTCCCCATACCGGTTTCCAAGTCTCATCGAAAGTAGCGGTTTCGGTATTCACAACTTCAAAACCATTCATAAGGCTTTCACCATACACCAGCTCCATACCAAGTCTGCTGTCTTTCACAACAGGACGTCCTTTGTAGCTTACATTATAAACAGGAACACCATTATCCACTCTGAACTCAACGCTGATATTCCCACCCGGAGATTTTACATTGTCTGCATTTGCCGTCGCCGAAGCCAATAAAAGACATGCTGCGATGGTCTTTACTTGTTTAAGGTAGTCTGTTCTCATTTTATGATATATTTTATTGTTAGTTATAATTTACAACTGTCATAAAAGCCAAAAGAATAAAGCCATTGTATGATTGTTTCCGTAACGCTGCAAAATTAAATAATAATTGTCTGCCTTGTACACTGATTTCAGGCAGAAAGTAGATAAAAAGGAGATTATACTTTTTATAAAGTACTATTAATCAATAGATTATAAAAAAGAGTCAGATACAAAAAAGTAGAGTATCTGAACAATCTTATCCTTATATAAAAGCTTATTGAAACGTATTTTCCGCAGGAAAAACACCACTGCAGGAAAACGCATGCTATGCGTTTTCCTCCTTACGTCCTATCCTCATCACTTCGCGGTCGAAACTGTCACGGTCACCCACTGCACCGTTGCGGAACTTCACCCTGTAATTATAAATTGTCGTAACGGAATAACGCAGGAAACCTGCAATCTTTGTACTGCTGCTTATTCCAAGTCTCATAAGGGCAAAAATACGAAGTTCGGTATTGAGTTTCTCACCCGGCTTCAGATGTACACGACACTCCGAAGAAAGCAGCCTGTTAAAGTCTTCGACAAAATCAGGAAACAGTTTCAGGAACGATTCGTCGAAATGAGCATAGAATTCCTTTAACTCGGCATCTATCAACGAAGATGTGCGTATCTCTCCCATAAGTTCCTTGGCACCGCCTTTCGCCGCCACCTTCTGCAAGTGCTTGCGATACTTGTCCATCTTCTCGATATAGAGCGAGCACTGGTCAATGTAGTGTGCGATATATTCTTCCTTTATACGCGAACTTTCACTTAGTTCACGGTTGAGCTCTTTCAGCCGCACATTAGCCTCCTGAGCCAGTCGGCGGGCTTCCTGTGCCTTTCTCATCTGTTTCCTTATGACACAAATCGCAACTACAAGGAAAAGCGAAAGTACAATGATAAAGACGAGCGAACAGACAATGATACGCTGCTGACGATCAAGTTTATGGTGATAGGCCTTGTTGATTATAGGAAACGTCTTCTGTACCTCATATATGCGCCACAACGAATTGCACGCCGCAGCATCGTCCATACAGCGTGTCATGTAAGTGTATGCACGATCGATGTCACCGTCATCATACAGCATTACAGCAAGTTTCCGCAGCGACGTATATTCGCGTATGCCGGACTTGAGGTCGCCTATTGCCGAAAGTATCAGATAGCGTCGTTCTCACGGTCACCTTTTCCGGCATAAGCCACGGCCAGCGTACAGTCAATAAGAGCCCGCTGATGCACATCGGTGAATTTTTGACGAGCCGCTTTCAATGCATTTATCACCGCATCGTAATCCCGTCTTACGTTGTTTTTGTCTGCCAGGACTATGATATGATTGAAAGTCTCAGGAGGATTGACCATCAATATAGAGTCACGATAACTGTCGGTGAGTTCCTCATAAAGTCTTTTTTCAGACGGATTACTGCAGTTGTCGGCCATAAAACCATACACCACCCTGTACACATGATAGTAATACTCCATCTGGTAAACATCCAGTCCGGCCTTGTCCACACTGCCTATATATTCGAGCGCTTCCTTATACATTCCCTGTATGCCGCTCATCTCGGCCAGATTCATACGGGCATCCCTTATATATGAATGATTGCCGATGCGTTGTGCAACCTTCATCTTTTCATTGGCAAAATAAAGCGCCGAGTCGATGTCGTAGGAATTGTACGCCTCACGCAGTCGTCCGGTCAGCCTGTAACGTTCCTCATCTGTGGCGGCATGCTCCAGTTCTTTTTTCAGACCTGCAATCTCATTCTTCCGCACATCTGCATACTTGCCGGCCTCTGCCAGTGCCACATCGAGCGTATCAAGCAAAGCACCGATATCCTGTGCACCAGCCGTAAGAACCGGAGCAAACACCAGCATTAGCAACAAAAGGCTGATCCTACATTTATAATATATATATGATATGCAGTTCATGGTCTGACTGATAAATACCGAACGAAACAAAGATAACACTTTTTCATTTTACTCACAAACGTTGAACGTCATTTTTTATGTCGCAAACACCGGTAAGCCCCCCACCAACAGACTGTATACCGTCTATATACGAATCATACAATCCTGCATCCGCATCCCATAAAAACAGTCGGCTGACACATTTAAACATGCATATATGATATCCCCGCGTGACATACTTTGTCTTTTAACAAACTTTACGTTGACATACATCATCTTTTCTGTATAAATATTATAACCAATCGATTATTATCGTATATTTGCGAAAGTATGAACTATATACATCAGAAGCAATGAAAAAGAGAATCTTAACAGTAATCATGACCATCGGCATGATTATTTCAGGGCATCAGCAGACAACAGCATGCACCGGCATAACCCTGAACGCCGGAGACAACGCACGCATTGTGGCCCGCACAATAGAATGGGGAGGCAGCGAACTTAACAGCAGATATGTCATTGTGCCACGCGGATACACGCAGCGCTCATATATTCCAGGATATACGCTCGACGGTATGTCATTCACCGCAAAATACGGATACGTGGGACTTTCTGTGGAACAGAAGGAATTCGTTGTCGAAGGACTGAATGAAGCAGGACTGTCGGCCGGCCTCTTCTATTTCCCTGGATACGGCCAGTATGAGGAATATGACGCCAGTCTAAAAGACTGTAGCATAACGGACTTTCAGCTCGTTTCGTACCTGCTCGGAAGCTGCAGCACCACCGACGAAGTGAAGGAAGCTGTGAAGAAAGTGCACGTCATAGCCATAGACCCACGCTCCTCAACCGTACACTGGCGCTTCGCAGACGCATCGGGCAGACAGATTGTGCTCGAGATAGTGAACGGTGAGGCTCGGTTCTACGACAACAAGTTGGGCGTACTGACCAACTCTCCCGGCTTCGAATGGCAGATGACAAATCTCAACAATTACGTAAATCTGTATTCCGGAACGGCAGAGGCTCACAAGTTCGGCGACGTGCAACTGGCTTCGTTCGGCGCCGGCAGCGGTCTTCTTGGCATCCCCGGCGACGTCACACCACCTTCGCGGTTTGTACGCGCTGCCTTCTTCCAGACCACAGCTCCCAAACAGGCCACAGCAGCCGGTACAGTAAGACAGGCTTTCCAGATACTCAATAACTTCGACATACCAGTAGGTATTGAGTTCCCGGCGGGAGAAGTACATGCCGACATACCGAGTGCCACACAGTGGACAACGGCGACCGACATGACCAACAAGGTGATATATTACCGCACGATGTATGACAGCTCCATAAGGAGCATCGACCTTAACAAAATCGACTTCACCAAGTGCAAATACTTCGACGCACCTCTCGACAAGACAAAAGAACAGCCATTTATACCGGTAAAGACACGCTGACATTAATAAGGGTCTCTTATATGAGACATGAAAAAACAGGTTCCATTTCGACAAAAGTCACGATGGAACCTGTTTTTTATTTTATAGGTTATTGCAAATACGCACCTACAACAGCAAAACACCGCTATCCTACCCCACGACGTCTTAAAAAGAAAGCGGCATTAGCCAGCATCACGCATCACAACCGCACTGCATCCAGTACTATAAGCCGGTCGCCGTCAACACGGAAATGGACATCGTAGCCGGCGAAAGGCATGCCGTAGGTCTTGTCGGGATCACTCTGATAGCGTGGCCGAGGATCTAGTTCAAGTACCTTGCACAACGACATCAATTCGTCCGGAGCGAATATACGCGCCACATCAGCAGGCATATCCACATGTAACCTGCGGTTAACACTCCTATCCACAAATCCGCAACGCACATTCTCATGACAATCGGCGTAGGCTACATAAGGCTTTATATCGTATATAGGAGTGCCGTCCATAAGATCGGCACCAAGCACTCTGACTACAGGACCGTCTGCGGTATCCATCTCTACTGACTCCACACGCACCGACGAAAGCCCGAGAGCATTGGGACGGAAAGGTGAACGCGAAGCAAAGACTCCCACTTTCTCGTTACCACCGAGCACGGGAGGCCTAACCACCGGGGCCGACGCCTTATGCGGATTGGCCGAAAACTCCCAGATGAGCCAGATATAGTCGAACTCATCAAGACCGCGCAACGCGTCGCGGTTTCTGTATTTCGGCACAAACACTATCTCGCCCCGCAGGCTCTCCACCAGTCCGCTCTGCTTGGGTATCCCGAATTTCGAAGAGAATGGCGAACGGAAATGGGCTATCGGTTCTATCTCCATATTATATTATTTATATTACAGTTCAAATATTTTCTGACGCATGGCACACACCACCGGTGTTTCTACTGTTACGTAATGCGCATTGCAAAGATAAACTAAAAGAAAACAGATGCAAAATAAAACCACGATGTTTTTGATTAACACATACAAGCAACGCCACTCTGTATGTACTACAAAAAATAACCGCAGACATGAGTATGAGCAACTGCATACAAAAATACAAAGTTAAAAAAGAGCTTATGCTCAGGAGTTTTATAATTTCAGAAACAGTCGTAGCAGCCGGAATGTATGTTTTAAATTGCAATATATCAACTATGGACTGCCATTTGTTAAAATCATCATACAGAGGCAATAAGCTGAATATGAACGCGTTTTCATTATGTCTGCAGTATGGCAGAACAAAACAAAAACACATTATAATATATTATGGAATATACCAACGAGGATGTACGCCGTCAGGATCGGCTGCTCGACGAGCCAAGAGCAAGAGAACTTATGTCCACGGCCGAGTATGGCGTATTGTCAATGGCCGATCCAACAGGTATGCCATACGGCATCCCACTCAATTTTGTATGGGACGGCAACGACTGTTTCTACGTACACTGTGCACCGGAAGGACGCAAACTGAGAATGATTTCAGAAAACAAAAACGTTTCGTTCTGCATTGTAGGAAATGTGGCACTGAAGCCTCAGCTGTTCACAACAGCATACGAGAGCGTGGTACTCAGCGGTGAAGCGTCAGTCGTGGATTCGGACGAAGAAAGGCGCGAAGCACTGCGGCTGCTCGTTAAGAAATTCTCGCCAGAGCACGAAGCACTCGGCGCGAAATATTCGGAAAAGAGTTTTCATCGCGTAGCCATACTGAAGATAAAGTTCAACAAGTTCAGCGGAAAATGCAAACAGGTGAAATAACAACCTGTATGTAAAAAACTCGCGGTCCGTGTTTACATATAATAAAAACACGGACCGCAGAAATTATTTGTCTGTCATTTTGAAGTCGTGGAATATTGCATCCGAAGCATTATGGCCCACATTGATAAGTCCAGGCTTATAGTGTGCCCTACGTACTGAGGCAAACACATCCACATCAACGTCTCCGGCCTGTTTCCATCTTCTGCCATCTGTACTGTAGAAGAAACGCAATGTTTTCAAATCGTCAACGCAGATCTTAAGCCAGATGTCGTTGCCTTCATATTTACCGGAATATAAATCACTGGCTTGTCCGTCTTTCAGTACACGTATGACAAGCTTTCCGCGTTCTATGCCGAATACAACCTGATTGGCTGCACTGCTCATATAGGTCAGTCCACATAGATTGTCTCCTCCGCACGTCATGTGTGTCTCATAATTATAATCGTCTGTCGACGGGCGACGACACAAAGTAGAACTATACTCGGCTGCATCTGGAGCGGCTGACGGCAACAGAAGAATTCCACCGGAAGGTACCGGCCGCTGACGGTGCGACTGTATTGCACCGGTCCATCCCGGATCAAGCCTTGATCCACTGAAATCATCATGAAAAACATTCTGCCTCTTGACATAAGTACCGAAAGGTGTATTCTGTTTTATCTTCGTTGTACGTCCTGTCTTGAACTGTACCCATCCGTCGTCTGTCAATACAAGTTCCTGCATCATGGGCTGTCGGCCAAGATAGAAGTCTGTACCCTTCATGAATGAATGGCAGATATAGAACATACGACCATCCGGAGTTTCTGTCATGGTGCCGTGACCACATGACTGCACGTCTTCTCCATCGCCTTTCAGTATCGGATTCTTCGAATATTTCTCATACGGACCAGTTATCTTTTTGGCACGCGCAACATACACTTCATAGTCGCTTCGCTCGCTACAGCAGTCGCGCGTAGAATAAAGCATATAATAATATCCGCCTTTTTTAAATAGGCACTGCCCTTCCATGCCAATCTCCTCAGTATCAACAAGCATGGTGAAAGGCTCACCTTCAAGACGCAGACCATCAGAGGAAAGACGGCTGCCCAATAGTTCTATAGGCCGGCCTCCGTCGAGTCCGTAGGCTTTCCATGTAACGTATAGCTGGCCGTTGTCGTCGTAAACAAATGCGTCGATGGCCTCATTGGTCCAGCGTACGAGTGGGCCATGATCTACGAAGGGTCCTTCCGGCGAATCAGCAACGGCCACACCTATACACGAAATGCCGTCGGCCTTGGCACGGGCCGTATAATAACAATAGTATTTCCCATTATGATGATAGAGTTCTGGTGCCCAGAAATCTCCCGAAGCCCATGATGGAGGTGTTTCAAAAATGGCACCTATCTGACTCCAATTCACCAGATCGGACGAACGGTATATGGGATAAACGGGAGTGGCATTGACTGACGTCCCGGCAAGATAATAGCTATCGTCGACACGGATGACCGACGGATCGGGCACATCCGACTTGATCACAGGATTGACGAAAGTGGCATGGCTTGCACATGACAATACGAGCGCACACATGATGCCGCCGGACATAAGACTTGTAAATCTGTTCATAATAACTTTTGTTTGTAGTAATGACATGATAGTAACGGTTTATCAACATTTATGTCACCGCACACTGATATGTTTTGCGCAAATAAAAGGCACACACAGTGTGACGGATTCAGAAAAAATGTTTGCACCCTTAAAATTACAAAAAATATCTGTCACAGCACACCCCTGCTATGTATTGAGAACAAAAAATGCGTGAAAATGGCGTTTTTTATAATATCTGCATGCTGTACAGACACTCAACAAGCGTGTATTTGACACAAAAAAGAAATAACGGATCTATGATTGTTTAAAGTCACAGCTGTCTCAACTTAAATGCAGTGGTATTGGAGGTAATAAAAAACTACGGTATCGGTCCTTTATAGGCTTTATTTACCTTCTGCAGAAAAAGAAGCCATCGAAGCAATTACAGATTTTCAGTATCATGCAATTTTTTCGTCTGAGTTTTCTATTCTACCCCTAAAAATAAGCGAGTATTTGCACGCGGATCTTCCTTTGGACGCAAATACGCGAGATATGACAGGACTGTGCAAAGTATTGAACACCAATGGCTTACCTTCGAAGACTATTTCTCCGCCTTACAATAAGCACCATTCCGGCATGTGATACAGACCATTTCAGGGCCTGAAACGCACAATATCACACCCTGATACAGGCGTAAACAGAGGCCCAAACGGGCATTATTGGAATGCCAAATGCATCATCCGGCATTCCACTACGGTGTATACGACAATGCCGTATGGTCGGAACGGGCTTTTTCTATGTCGGATTTACATTTCCCTAATTCTCTTTTGCGATTTTATTTTGTCAAAATAAAGTCAAGAAAAACTGTAAGTCCGCCGTCCGAGTTTTCTTTAAAAGTGTCGATATGGGGATGTGGAAGAAGACACTGAAAGCATGCTTCAGGCTTTAGAGGATGATTTATCGATTGTGGCAAAATGAATTTATTATTACATGTGGAAAGGTCAGTCACGGTTTATACCATTCAGTATTGACAGGAATTTTCCTTCATTACGTGATATCTCATGAATAAAACCTATCTCCACCGAGTTTCTACCGAATATAACAGATGGATTTACCAGAAAAGGAAACGGACAAAAAAAATACAACCACAGAATATAACGGAATGCGTCAGTAATATCCTGCGGCTGTATCATATGTATAAAATAATAAAACAAAACAACCGTCGTGAGTCACCGGACCAGACTGAAATAACGGTCGACTCAGACGGCTGTCATGTTTGTAAAAAGTATATCAGAATCTGTAACCAACGGTAACAAGCAGCTGGTTGCGCTTGTTGCTGACCTTCACGCCCTGTGCGATGTTGGCATATGACGCATCTTCATCAGCTGCAGGATAATAGTTCATGAACGGATAGAAATCACCGTCGGTCTGGCTGTAAGCATAAGCGAGATCGAAGTTCCATTTACCATGAGAATATCCGAAACCTGCAGTTATGCGGTTGGTTGCGTCCCAGTTGGTATAATCGGTCGCAGAACTGTAATACGATCCATACGAAGGAAGAGTTCCGTCTTTGAATCCGCTCTTGCTGTACATAGGCGAAACATAGTTGTAACCAAGTCTTACTGAGAATCCGGGAGCCACCTTGTACTCGGCACCGACTTTGAACGTGGACACACCTTTGAGGGTTTCACCGATATGATTGTTCATCACTTCGTCGTTTGAGCTTGTCTCGTAATAATCTCCCCAGTATGCGTCGTAATATCCGCCGTCGTTGATACGCATCTTCGAACTGCCGTAGTCGGCATATTCATATGTAGCACCGATGGCAAGATAGTTGCCCACTGTGTGGCCAAGGCTGACACCAAACTTCCACGGCGTGTAGAACTTGAAGTCATAGGATTCGCCTATCGAACCATCGTCATACATTCCGACAGGTGTACCGTTGGTCAATGTTGTATAGTTGTTTGTGTTGAGATCATACCACACCGGTGTGTGAACATATAGTCCGACACGGAAAGGCGAACTCTCAACAGGACGGAAAATGATACCGGCCTTCACGTCGAAACCTGTTCCTGTGATCTTTCTCGTATCATTGATTGTGACATCTCCGATAGCTGAACCGTTCTCATCGACCAGCGTCTCTGTATACATGCTCTCACCTTTATAATTCACATCATGCACACCGAAAGTAAAACCCCAATAGAAACGGTCATTTACATTACCGCTGATATTGAAATCATACTCGCCTATATAACCACTGTTGCCTCGGTTGAACATATATCCGTTGGCGTTGTTATAACGGAACACACCATCTGCATCCTGAAGCAGGGCGTTATAATAAAGATAGTCGAGCTGATTGTATGCAAGTGAATAATCATTTCCGTCGTAACCGACAAGTGCTCCTTCACCGTTCTCACCTATTTCAAAGATGCCTTCCTGCCCTTTGAGATAGGAGAGCTTGCTTTGTGAGGCATTCTCCAGACGTCCTGCGGCAGAGAGTATAAAATTGAAGTTCTTGCTCTTATGATAATTGAATCCGACGTTCACGATGGAATTACGGCCAAACCGTGTAGAATAAACAAGACCTATCTGGTCAAAGCTCATATTGGTCTTGTCTGCGTTACGGAATGACTTTGCATCATCCTGGGAAACAAGTCCGAAAGACGTGCTTACCGTACTTTTGCGGAAAAGACCTATACCTGCCGGGTTGGAACCCATTGTGGAGATATCGGCTCCCAAGGCTTCCATGGCACCACCCATTCCCACGTATCGTGCAGTTCCGTTAAGATCTTCATTTGCAAGTATCGCGTTTTCGTATGTCTCCTGTGCAGATACTGCTATAGGAGACAATGCGATCAGTCCTATAAATAATATCTTATTCATAATATTCCTTTCTTTGTTTATTTGTTTTATCTTCTACCTCCGAAGCTTCCACCGCCAGAACGGCCGCCGCCACCAAATGAACCGCCACCGAACGAGCCTCCGCCACGGCTGCCACCGAACGAACCTCTGTTAATAGATGGTGATGATGTTTGCGGACGTGATGCAGGGCGTGACACAGTGTTGGTATTGGTCGTACGACGCTGTCCACCGAATGTGTATCTGTTGTTTGTATTGCTGTTCGGACGACTTGTGCTGTTGTTGCGGTTTCCGAATGAACCCGATGTACTGCTTAAAGAACCGCGATATCCTGAGAAACCACTATTGCGTCGGCCTGACGAATGCCATGCTCCTGTAGAATGATTTGTTGTACCTGTCGGTCTGGAGTAGCTGTAATAATATGACGGCCGCCAACCGTACCATCCGTTCCATCCATAATAATATGGTGAGTACCACCCATGCCAATACCACGGTGAATAATATCCGTAAAACCATGGATCGTACCAATAATAATTATACCCCCACCAGTACGGACCTCTCCAATAAAAGCTGAAGTAAGGATCATACCATCCGTAGAATCCGTCGAAGCGTCCAAGGCAACGGCTGTATGCATAATCGAAATCTGAATCATCATAATATTGCTCAGAGCCCGGATATACGTACACCGTATCAGACATCTCCGATGTTCCATAAGTACCGTCTCCCTCATGGAATTCGATAATGTCATTTCCTAAAGAGTCGCTTCCTATCTTCTGATAATAACTTTTCACGCGTCCACGACGATTATACTCGTCGACATCACGATCGCTGCCACAATAGTACGTCGGTTGCTCTGACTCTTCCGGCGCCTTCACTATATCACTTTTCTGTGACTTTCCAGGAACATAATACATATCATCTTCCTGGGCCACAAGTGACAGCGGCATAGCTCCAACGAGAGCTAAAATAAATATTATTCGTTTCATTTTGCCTCCTTATATTTGTCAGTTAAACCTATTCTTTTTCACATTACAAAAATAATTATTTTATTCATTGTAGAATAAAGAAAAACCCTAAAATAAATAGGGAAATCCCTATTATTTATTATTTTTGCATTTACACATATTGATACTAAACAATAATTAATAAATAAAATGGAATACGTTGCTGTAAACTTCGAAATAACCGGAATCGATAAAAACCTTATACAGACAGCCAGTGATCTGCTTGTAGATGCAGCATCGGCAGCAGGATTCGAATCGTTTGAGACTGAGAACGACAATGTAACAGGATATATCAGAAAAGATATTTACAATCCGGAAACTTTGGATAATGAGATAGCGTCTGTTCCTTTGGAAGGAATAAATATATCATACACAGCAAACGAAGTCGAGGATGCCGACTGGAATTCGACTTGGGAAGACGCCGGATTTGAACCTATAAGCATAAACGACAAGCTTGTAATTTACGATGCACGACACACCGATGCCACACAGATTGCGCGTCTCGACGGTCCCGGCGTGATAACCATAGGCATAGAAGCAAAGCAGGCATTCGGAACAGGAACACACCAGACAACCCGAATGGTTATATCCGAATTTATTAAGAATAAGGAACTTATAAAAGAAGGAAGTATTCTTGACTGCGGTTGCGGCACAGGAATACTCTCTATTGCCGCTGCAAAACTCGGAGCTGACAGTATAACAGGCTATGACATCGACGAATGGAGCGTCAACAACTCAAGACATAACGCGATGTTGAATGGCGAACAGGATAAAATAAAGATTCTTCACGGTGACGCCAGTGTATTGGAAACAATAAACGATAAATTCGATATAGTGGCTGCGAATATCAACAGAAATATCCTTCTCAATGACATGCCGGGGTTCTGCAGCAAGATGAAACAGAATGCAATACTGATATTAAGCGGTTTTTACGAAACCGACATTCCACTTCTTATAGAGAAAGCTGCATCATTGAATATGCAGGAAACAGACCGGATGACAGAGGATGAATGGGCATGTATCGTCCTGAAATACAAAGCATAAAACCATCCAACGCTCTTAATCCTGATTGCCGATAGTCAGTTTCTTAAGATCATAGTATGATCCGTTGTATATATTGAAATCAACGTAACCTTTTATTCCCGGCAGGCGGCCCACATCTGTGTGCTGCCAGAACTTCCATTCGCCCTTATACTCCACCTTGTCAACATAATAATGGGCAATCCAATAAGGATAATCATCAAAAACGGGAGCATTTAGATATTGCTCCTTAAACTTATAATAAGTATAAATAATCGGTTTTACGTGATATTTGTCTTCAACAATATGAAGCCAGGTTAGTACATCCCTCTGGAAATCCTCTACCGATTGATCTTTCGGTTTGTGCTCAACATCAAGAACCGGCGGTAAGTCTCCATCCTCAAGACGTACTTTCTTCAAAAAGAAATAAGCCTGTTCGCGAGCCGTTGATTTGTTGCTCCAGAAATGATACGCACCTCTTATATATCCATATTCACGCGCCATATAGAAATTGTCGTTGAACTTCTCGTCAACGCGCGAAGAACCTTCCGTTGCCTTTATCATTATAAAACGTATAGGACACCCCTCAATCATGGCATTACGCAAATCGTCCCAGTCGATGTCACCCTGATAATGGGAAATATCAACTCCATGAATCTCATATCCGTCAGGATAGTTTGCCTCACCATACAAAGCACGCCACCTGAAACCTGTAGGGCTTACAAAAAAATAATAAAAGAGCCAAATGTAAACAGCAACTATTCCAATGCCTCCTACCCACCATGCCCAACGAGGATATTTCCGTAGAAAATACGGCACACCTGAAGACACCGTCTTACGGCGCCTTCTCGTCGAAGATGAAGGTTTACGTTTTACACTCGGTACTTTTCTGACACCCATATTATAATACAGGAAAATGAGAGCAGGCATAATAATCCTGCTCTCATTATTTCGTAAAAGAATTATTCTACATTATTATTCCTGCTCCAAAGCAAGTGTTTTTGTAGGCAGATCGCAAACGCTTGCAGGTCCCCAATACTGAATCGGGCCCGGATATACGTAGCATGTCTCCTTAGCCCACTTGTCACGCTGAGCAGCAAATGCCTTGAAAGGTTTACCATCCAGATCAACAAGAGCCTTGCGGATAACCGGTTTCATCTCACCATTACGCTTCTCCATGTTCATCATCATGGTGATTGGCACACCTCCGGCTTTCCATTCTTCAGTACTTGCAGTAGTGTTCTTAACGATTGCCATATAACCGGTCTTGCCGTTAGCGATAAGCTGAGCAGCACTTGCACCAAGTGCATAGCAATAGTCTGCGTCGAAGTTAGACGGAGCTGCGCAACGTCCCTCATATCCGAAGAAGTGATGCAGAGCAGAGAACTTGCCTGTATATTTGCCTTCCTTAGCCCACTGATCGAGTTTTGCACCAACCATTTCTGATATAAGTTTCTCAGTTTCGATAAGTGAAACCTGGACGTTTCCGTGCGGGTCACGATCGAGAGAAAGCTGACGTGCAACACCCTCAGGCAGTGTTTCGAATGTAGCCTTGTTAGCTTCGCTCAGATGAGAAAGGATATATTCGCGCTGAGCAGCCTTGTCAAGATCCTTGTAATCCTGTCCGTGTGCAGCGAGCAAGTCGTTGAGTTCCTGAATCAGACGGCCGATAGCGGGGATAAACTCGATAAGTCCTTCCGGAATAAGAACAACACCGAAGTTATTGCCCTGGCTTGCACGATAAGCCACTGTTGAAGCAATCTGTTCTACGATATCATTAAGTGTAAGGTCCTTTGCCTCGATTTCCTCTGATATGAGACAGATATTCGGCTGTGTCTGCAAAGCACATTCCAAAGCGATATGAGAAGCCGAACGACCCATCAGCTTAATGAAATGCCAGTACTTACGTGCAGAGTTACAGTCACGCTCGATGTTTCCAATAACTTCGCTATATGTCTTCGTCGCTGTATCGAAACCGAAAGAAGTCTCAATCTGTTCATTCTTCAGGTCACCATCAATTGTCTTCGGGCAACCGATAACCTGCACACCATAGTTCTTTGCTGCATAATATTCAGCCAGAACACATGCATTTGTGTTGGAATCGTCACCACCAATGATTACAACAGCTTTAATATTGAGTTCACGGATAACCTCAAGACCCTTTTCAAACTGTTCTACCTTCTCCAACTTTGTACGGCCGCTACCGATAAGGTCAAAACCTCCAGTATTGCGATAATCAGCGATAAGTTCTTCTGTTATCTCTATATATTTGTGATCAACCAAACCGCTCGGTCCCATAAGGAAACCGTAAAGACGGTTATTCGGGTTGAGTTTCTTTATTTCATCAAAAAGTCCGGATATTACGTTATGTCCGCCAGGAGCCTGTCCACCACTCAGAATCACTCCCACATTCATCTCTTTCTGCAGAGCGTTCTCAGCTGTAACGAACTCTACGAGAGGCATGCCATAAGTATTGGGGAAAAGTTTCTTTATTTCCTCCTGATTGTCAACACTCTGCGTAGGAGCACCTTCTACAACCTTAACCGCACCCTGGAGGGCTTTCGGAAGTTTCGGATTGTAAGCAGCTCTTTCTTTCTGTAATGCACTCTTTTCCATAATTATAATATAATTGTATTGCTATATGTTTTTGTTTGTGCAAAAGTAGTCTTTTTCCATGACATGATGAAAGAAAAGAAAAAGAAAACATTATTTTGAAACATTTTTTTTATTTAAATATTATATTTACTGATTTTTTCCTATCTTTGGACTGTATTAAACAACTATCACTATGGCAAACAAAAGAAATCTGAAGCATACTATAAATTACGTATGCGGCGAACTGTTCGCAGAATGTATCGCAGTATCACAATATAGCAGCAAGCCTGACAACGACAATGTCAATGCCTTGTTAAAGTCTATCCTCGCAATAAACAATGACATGATAAAAAGAGTGTCACATCCGGAACCAGGCATGCCGGCCAAGAAATATTATGACGATCTTATCGCCTGCTTCAACAAGCAGATACTGGAGATCACCGACCAGATAGCAAATCTCAATTAAACAATATGTTGCGCACGTTATGCCAATGGCTTTTATATAAAAAATGGGGCTGGAAAAAAGAGATAAGCGTAGAACATCCCGACAAATATATAATATGTCTGGCCCCACATACCAGTAACTGGGATTTCATCCTTGGCCAGATATACTCTCTCGCTGAAGGCATAAGAATAAATTTTCTTATGAAGAAAGAATGGTTTTTCTGGCCATTGGGGTGTATATTCCGTAAACTTGGCGGAATACCTGTAAACAGAGGCAAGCATACAAGCATGACCGATTTTCTCGCTGAGACGGCAAAGGAATCGGAAACTTTCAGCCTATGCATAACTCCGGAAGGCACACGCTCACTAAATCCAGACTGGAAAAAAGGATTTTATTACATCGCACTAAAAGCCAGGATTCCTATACTTCTCTACGGCGTGGACTACGAAAAAAGAATCATCAAGTGCACCAAACAACTGATACCGTCTGGAGACGTGGATCAGGACATGAGAACCGTAAAACTTTATTATAAGGATTTTAAGGGCAAGCACCCCGATTTGTTTACTATCGGTAATTTATAATGACAAGAAGACTCCTATTTTTTTTATTATCCATATCACTGACATCAGGCATAACGTCAGACGTTTACGGCCAATCTAAAGACGATAACGAAAAGATAAAATCACGTCTGAGTGCGTTTTTTCTTAATTATGAAAGCGACAAGGACATCACCACAGGCCAGGCCAGGCTTGTGAAATACAGTATTGACAACAGGATAAAGACCGTAAACATCACATCAAGCAATATTTTTGCCGTTCAGGAATTCACTGAATCGAAAGTAAAAAAAATATATCGGAAAATAGCGAAAGCACTTCCAAAGCCATACAACAAATATAAAATAAAGGTTGTCACCAACGGAATGTCAATAGAAGAGCTCGTTCCTGATATGAAGTATACGGAGAATGAGATGCCCGGCATGTGGGGAAACATTGAATACGAAGGTGAGCCGTGGACATGCAACGTATCAAAACCCAACCTAATAACCCACGGCTTGAGTAACCGACATATTTCTCTTTGGGCGAGTCACGGCATATATTTTGACCAGAAAAAGAACAGATGGAAATGGCAACGTCCGAATCTTTTCGGAACCACAGAAGATCTTTTCACTCAGACAATAGTCGTGCCGTATCTCATCCCTATGCTTGAAAATGCAGGAGCCACGGTATTCACTCCACGCGAAAGAGACTATCAGACCAATGAGATAATAATTGACAATAACAGCTCAAAAGCACCATACTACACTGAATACGAGGATAGAGGCCGATGGGCAGACGCACCACTGAAAGGTTTCGCCTATCACAACGGAACATACAACAACAGCGAAAACCCATTTGAAAAAGGTACAGCAAGAATGGCCAAGGCCACCTCAAAAACCAATAAAGTGTCTGCAGCCGCCTATCAGCCGAACTTTCCAGAAGCAGGACGCTACGCTGTGTATGTGAGCTATCAGACCATACCAAGCAGTGTTCCCGACGCAGAATACATCGTATACCACAAAGGCCAGGAGACAAAATTCAGAGTAAACCAGACCATGGGCGGCTCAACATGGGTTTACCTTGGAACATTCGAATTTGACAAAGGCTGCAATCCTTATAACCGTGTTGTGGTGACCAACAACTCATCAGAAAAAGGTTTTGTCACGACAGACGCCGTACGCTTCGGTGGAGGAATGGGCAATATCATGCGCGGAGGCACCACAAGCGGCATGCCAAGATGTCTGGAAGGCGCACGCTACAGTGCCCAATGGTACGGTGCACCATACAGTGTATATTCCGGAAAGAACGGTAACGACGACTATTCCGAGGATATCAACGCCCGCTCACTCATGACAAACTGGCTGGCCGGCGGCTCGGTCTTCCTGCCATCACTCACAGGCAAGAAAGTGCCTATAGAACTGAGCCTGGCCGTACACAGCGATGCCGGATACACAAGTCTCAGCGACTCCATCATCGGATCGCTGTCCATCTGTACCACAAACTTCAACGGCGGACGCCTCAACAGTGGAGTGTCACGCATGATGTCGCGCGACTTTGCCGACTCGCTTCTCACCGGCATAACACGCGACCTGCGCGCCAAATACAAGAACTGGAACCGGCGTTTCCTCTTCGACCGCAATTATTCGGAGACACGTGTACCAGAAGTGCCGTCATCAATCATTGAGACACTCTCCCACCAGAACTTCGCCGACATGCGCATGGGCCACGACCCCAACTTCAAATTCACCATCGCACGCTCCATATACAAGAGCATACTGCGTTTCGTGAGCCATCAACATGGCCGACCATGCATAGTCCAGCCACTTGCTCCCAACAATTTCCGGGTTGAGATAATAGGAAACAACAAAATACGTCTGTCATGGACACCTGTTGAAGACCAGTTGGAACCAACCGCCGTTCCAACATCATATAACATCTATACATCAATGAACGGCAGTGGATTCGACAATGGAACTGAAACAAAATCCACAAGCCATATTATAGACGTAGAGCCCGGAATGCTCTACAACTTCAAAGTGACAGCCGTAAACCGTGGTGGCGAGAGTTTCCCGACTGAGGTTCTGTCGGCATACTGCGCGCCAGGAGCACAAAAGACGGTGCTAGTTGTCAACGGCTTCCACCGCCTGTCATCACCGGCTGTGATAAACAACGAAACACAGCAAGGCTTCGATCTCGACGCCGATCCCGGCGTGACAGCCGGTCTCAGTACAGGATGGAACGGACGACAAGTTAATTTTGACAAATACTACATAGGCATAGAAGGTCCTGAAGGTCTGGGCTACTGCGGCAACGAGATGGCCGGCCAGTTCTTCATGGGCAATGAGTTTAACTATGTGCGCACTCATGCCGACGCCATATCGGCCGCCGCGGGATATAACGTAGCGAGCTGTTCGTCTGAAGCCGTAGAGACCGGAGCCATTGATCTCAAAGCATACGACTGCGTTGACCTGCTGCTCGGACTTGAGAAAAACGACGGACACTCACTCGTGTATTACAAGACCTTCACTCCAACAATGTGTACCAAGCTGTCTGCCTACACATCTGGTGGAGGACGTCTTCTGGTAAGCGGTGCATACATAGGACAGGACATGAAAGACGACAACGAGCGCAACTTCCTCTCCAACGTACTCCGCCTGGACTACGCCGCCAGCGACACGACACGCACCGAAGCCGTCAGCGGTCTCGGAATGAATTTCGACATATACCGCAATCTGAACAAAGAACACTATGCCGCCACATCGGCCGACATTCTTTCACCACGTTCTCCGGCATTCTGCGTCATGCAGTATGCCGACGGTGTGAGTGCGGCCGTGGCATACGACGGCACCGACTACAAGTGCATAAGCATGGGGTTCCCGTTCGAGTGCATAAAAAGCCAGCAACAGCGCAGGCTCATAATGAAAGGAATACTGAGTTTTCTAATGAAATAAAAACATAATAACTATGTATAAGATTCAAGCCAACGTTTCAGGTACAAGGAGCATCGAAGTGAGCGACGAGCACCTTGAGGTGATAAGAAAATATGCACTTTTCAAAGATCTTATAGACAGCAACGGTATCGTAGACGAGCAGGTGCTCGACAAACTGAAGCTCAACGTCAGATCTATTCTCGAATCACAGTCGGGTGACAATGCTTTACTCAATCTGTGTCTCGACGTCATATACAACAGCAACATGAAGGCTTTCGGCCTGCGCAAACTGCTCGCGCTCTACATAGAATGGGAGCAGTCGCATCCTGAGGCAGAGTGAGCCACCACAGCCCACGCCCTATCTTCACCGACAATCCGGAAAAAACGAAATGAAAGAATATCAACTCACAGACTGGCTGCCTACCACAAAAAAGGAGGTGGAACTGCGCAAGTGGGACGAGCTCGACGTGATACTGTTTTCCGGCGACGCCTATGTTGACCACCCCTCGTTCGGCGCCGCTGTCATCGGACGTACGCTCGAAGCCGCCGGCTACCGCGTGGCTATCGTACCTCAACCCGACTGGCACGGCGACTTCCGCGACTTCCGCAAGCTAGGCCGTCCGCGTCTCTTCTTCGGTATAGCACCGGGATGCATGGATTCGATGGTAAACAAATACACCGCCAGCCGCCGCCTACGCTCGGAGGATGCCTACAGCCCAGACGGACGCCACGACTGCCGGCCCGAATATCCAACGATAGTCTACACACAGATACTCAAAAAGCTATTCCCCGACGTGCCCGTAGTGCTCGGTGGCATTGAGGCGTCGCTACGTCGTCTCACCCACTACGACTACTGGAAGGACAAGCTCATGCGCTGCATTCTGTGCGACTCAGGTGCAGACATGATAATCTACGGCATGGGCGAAAAGCCTGTGGTGCAACTGTGCGAACGTCTCGACAGCGGTCTGAACATAAAAGACATACAAGACATACCGCAGACAGTGTATCTCTGCCGCGAGAAAGACATACCTGGAGGAATCACCGCTGACGACATCGTACTGCACAGTCATGAAGAGTGTCTAAACAACAAGAAGGCACAGGCCGAGAACTTCCGCCACATAGAAGAAGAGTCGAACATGATGCACGCCCACCGTCTGTTACAGGCAGTCGGCAATCTCTATGCCGTGGTCAATCCGCCGTTCCCGCCCATGACAACCGAGGAGCTCGACGCATCGTTCGATCTTCCCTACACACGCATGCCTCACCCGAAATACAAGAACAAGCGCATACCGGCATACGAAATGATAAAATTCTCCGTAAACATCCACCGCGGATGCTTCGGAGGATGCGCCTTCTGCACCATAAGTGCCCATCAGGGCAAGTTCATTGTATGCCGCAGCAAGGCAAGCATATTGAAAGAGGTGAAACAGGTGTGCGAGATGCCCGGTTTCAAAGGCTATCTGTCAGACCTCGGCGGACCGTCGGCCAACATGTACGGCATGCACGGCCGCAACCACAAGGCATGCGAAAAGTGCAAGCGTCCGTCGTGCATCCATCCGCAGATATGCCCCAACCTCAACACCGACCACACGCCGCTGCTCGACATTTATCATGCCGTTGACGCACTGCCACAGATAAAGAAGAGCTTCATAGGCAGCGGAGTGCGCTACGACCTGCTGCTGCACGAGAGCAAGGACGAGAAGACCAACCAGGCCGCACGTCAGTATACGCGCGAACTGATATGCAACCACGTGAGCGGAAGACTGAAGGTGGCGCCCGAACACACGTGCGACCACGTGCTGCAACACATGCGCAAACCTTCGTTCGCTCTGTTCGAGAAGTTCAAACAGACGTTCGACCGCATAAACCGGGAGAAAGGACTCAACCAGCAAATTATACCTTATTTTATCAGCAGTCATCCGGGATGCCACGAAGAAGATATGGCCGAACTCGCTGTGATAACCAAACGACTCGACTTCCATCTGGAACAAGTACAGGACTTCACCCCCACCCCGATGACCGTCAGCACCGAAGCATGGTACACCGGCTACGATCCTTACACGCTCGAACCAGTGTTCAGCGCCAAAACGCCGCGCGAGAAACAGGCACAACGCATGTTCTTCTTCTGGTACAAACCGGAGGAGCGTCGCAACATAGAGAACGAACTGCGACGCATAGGGCGCCCCGACCTCATCAGACAACTCTACGGCGGACGTCCTCCCTACCAACCTGCCCAACGGCAGACAAAGGAACGTCCCGAACAGAGCAGACGGCAGGAACGCACATCTGGAGGCAGAAACCGCCGGCGCCGATAAATACATTATAGAGAATAAGGATATGCCATCCGACCTAAAATTCACAGTCCGGCATATCCTTATTTTTTATATTCACCCTTTTATCTTCATACATCGGACGCAGCACATAAAAACCCTCATGCAACTATTTGGCTTTACATTTATTAACACAAATCACTCAATACAGCCTTTCTCAAATGTTAAAAGAGTGAGCAGAAAAATCCGTCTAACAACATCATTCTAGAAAAAGAAGTATCGCAAAAATCCCCTTTCCGGGCGAAAAAACTTCATACTAAATCCTAGCAATAAGTATTCCGGCATGCGGAAGAGCCTTTTCTGCATTGTCATAAAGCCCGTTTCAGCATGCAATACAGTGCATTTCATGCTATAATAATGGCTTCTTTGAAGCATAAAAAAGTCGATTTCACACAGACGGGCAAGACAGACAAGTCCGCAATATTCACATAACGCACTGACACACAAAATATTATCAACACATCTTCAAAACTACGATATTTGAAACAAAAGTTTTGTCGGAACATTTCGCGGCGTTAAATCGCAGTTAAAAAATGTTTAATCATAGAAGTCATATCAATAAACCGCCGCCACTGTCTCTACTGCCATAAGAAAACGGATGACACATACAGCAAACCATACACAAACATTCCACAAACACCAATCTACACAAACAAACAAGCATGGATGCGCAAAAGAGCCGACAACCCAATCATGCTGTCTGCGCAACAATCGTCATTCCTGCAGAAAACTCCACCAAGCCTTCTGCCAGAAAAGCAGAAGAAAATATATTTCAGCCGGCATGCCACCTGCCGACAATGCAACAACGTGAAATAAAGACAGACCTGTATATTAAGCAAATGCACAAAATCGGCACAACAGATACAGACATACTGCAGAAAACACAAGCGAGAACAGTGACTCAAACACAAACCAGCTCATCCACTTCAGACCATACTTGAACTTTATCACCAGTCCGCCTGCTCCTTCCACAAACAAAGCAAGGAAAAGCAACCAACAACATGGCACGGAGTCCATAAGGTCTGCAACCAACATAATTATAAAATAAAGGTATACAGCCGTAGACAACCAATCCCATAGTTCGATAATCTTATCTTTCTTCATTTTCCAAAATTATATTCAAGACAATCAGTAATCGCCTATGCCACCCAAACACTCACCTCAATTTGTTTTTATCAAAACGAAGTTGTAAAAAACATTTTCACATGTTTTCGTATATATTCGCTTCATTCTTTCTGCATTGCATTGACAATCATACTGATTATCCGACGTTTATGATATAAATTTACTAAAAACTCATCCTTTTTGAATTATTCTGCAAAACAAATAACCATTTTTTATAACAAAACATAATATTTAACGTTATTTCTTACACAGAAAGCAAAGAATCATGACAAATGCATTGTGTTAAAAAACAAAAAAACACAGTATGTTTTCCAGCCCACGTCACACGTATCTCATTATAAATTAGTAAATTTGCGCGATTTTTTAATTATTCACATAAAGTCTAACTTTATTAATTTAAAACACTTATTATTAATTTTATGTCAAATTTAAAGAACGTACAGCCATTGGCAGACTTCAATTGGGACGAGTTTGAGAATGGCACCAGTGCAAACGTCAGCAAGCAGGAACTTGAGAAAGCCTATGACGAGACACTGAACAAAGTGTCAGAGCAGCAGGTCGTAGAAGGAAAAGTAATCTCTGTTGACAAGAAAGAAGTTGTTGTTAACATCGGTTACAAGAGCGACGGTATCATCCCCGCATCAGAATTCCGCTACAACCCAGACCTCAAGGTTGGCGACGTCGTTGAGGTTTACGTTGAAAACCAGGAGGACAAGAGAGGCCAGCTGATTCTCTCACACAAGAAGGCACGCCTGAGCAAGAGCTGGGAGCGCGTCAACGCAGCCCTCGACAACGAAGAGGTTATCCAGGGTTACATTAAGTGCCGCACTAAGGGCGGTATGATCGTTGACGTATTCGGCATCGAAGCATTCCTGCCGGGAAGCCAGATCGACGTTCATCCTATACGCGACTACGACGTATTCGTAGGCAAGACAATGGAGTTCAAGGTTGTCAAGATCAACCAGGAATTCCGCAACGTAGTTGTTTCTCACAAGGCTCTCATCGAAGCCGAACTGGAAGCACAGAAGAAAGAAATCATCAGCAAGCTCGAAAAAGGTCAGATCCTCGAAGGTACTGTCAAGAACATCACTTCTTACGGTGTATTCGTTGACCTCGGCGGTGTTGACGGACTCATCCATATCACAGACCTTTCTTGGGGCCGCGTAAGCGATCCGCACGAGGTTGTAGCTCTCGACCAGAAGATCAATGTTGTTATTCTCGACTTCGACGACGAGAAGAAGCGCATCGCTCTTGGTCTGAAGCAGCTCACTCCACATCCATGGGATGCTCTCGACGCAGACCTGAAGGTTGGCGACCGTGTTAAGGGTAAGGTTGTCGTAATCGCTGATTACGGTGCATTCGTAGAAATAGCTCCGGGTGTTGAAGGTCTGATCCACGTTTCTGAAATGAGCTGGAGCCAGCACCTGCGCAGCGCACAGGAATTCCTGCACGTAGGCGACGAGGTTGAGGCAGTTATCCTGACTCTCGACAGAGACGAGCGCAAGATGTCTCTCGGTATCAAACAGCTTAAGGAAGATCCATGGGAGACAATCGAGGTTAAATATCCTGTTGGCAGCAAGCACACTGCTAAAGTACGCAACTTCACAAACTTCGGTATCTTCGTTGAACTCGAGGAAGGCGTTGACGGTCTGATCCACATCAGCGACCTCTCTTGGACTAAGAAGGTTAAGCATCCGTCTGAGTTTACACAGGTAGGCGCAGAAATCGATGTTGTAGTTCTCGAAATAGACAAGGAAAACCGTCGTCTGAGCCTTGGGCACAAGCAGCTTGAAGACAATCCTTGGGATGCATACGAAGCTGTTTATACACCGGGTTCTGTACACAACGGAAAGATCACCGAAATGATGGACAAGGGCGCTGTCATCACACTCGATGAGGGTGGCGAAGGCTTTGCTACACCGAAGCACCTTGTTAAGGAAGACGGAACACAGGCACAGCTTGGCGAAGAGCTCTCATTCAAGGTTATCGAGTTCGTTAAGGATACAAAACGTATTATCCTTTCTCACAGCCGTACTTTCGAACAGGCTAAGGAAGAAACAAAACCTACACGCAAGCACACAGCTAAGAAGGAAGCTGCTCCAACAATCAACAATGTTGCAGCAAGCACAACTCTCGGCGACCTCGACGCTCTGGCTGAACTGAAAGCTAAAATGGAAAAAGGCGAATAATCAATTCACTTTATAATCCAATACATGTCAGACATGTTGAGATGATATGATTCTGCAGCAATCTGATATGGCAAAGAAAAAAGATGTGGAAATTCTGATTTCCACATCTTTTTTTTTGCATATAAAAAATAAAACAAGCTAACTACATTTACTCAAAACCTCATAATAGAATAAAGGACGAAGCCGTGATTTCAGCTTCGTCCTTTATTCCATACTTCCCAGAAACAATTATTATTCTCCAATAATATACTTAAATATCGAATAAGCTATTCAACAAAACGTATTTTATCAGTCTTTCTCGGTTTTGCCTCAGGTTTTTCATCAGGATACCCCATTGCAATACAGTACAGCAGATTGTAATCCTTACTCAATCCAAGTTTCTCAATATAAGGAGCACATGATCTGCTTCCTTTCATAAGACGTACAGGCTGGGCCATGCAGCAAGAACCGATACCCTTTGCCCATGCCGCAAGAACAATGTTTTCGCCAAGCAATCCGCAGTCAACCTGTGACACATCATATGTCGTATCATTCGCAATGAAAATCACACATGTTGCTCCGACAAATATATTTTCCGCACCATTTTTAGGTGCGTTTTCAGGATTATCTTTCACTACGGCCTCGGTTATTTCCGCCAACAGTTTCGGATTATCAATAACACGTATTTCATAAGCCTGACGGTTCTGACCGTTTGGTGCATTGATTCCGCATTTCAGAATCTCATTAAGCGTGTCTCGGTTTATTGGTCTGTCAGTATACTGACGCACACTACGCCTTGACATTATAACCTTTTCCACAACGTCATAATCATTGTTTCCCCTACCCGTCTTTTCTGTCTGTGTAGTACATGAAGCCAAAAACATCATGGCCATCAGTGAATATAAAACTTTCCTCATACTTTATTTGATCTATAATGTTTCTTACAACCATTCAAAATTATCCTTTCCCGCACCGATCTCAAAATGCAGTTTCGCTATTCCAAGATCCATCTGCGTATAGCCCACTACTGAGAAAATACGTTTGGCTCGGACAAAATGCCTGCCATTTTTCACTCCTGCATATTCAAAATAGAACTTCTGCTGGTTCACTGCAGTCGGAGCCTTCAATGCTGCACGCACGCCTTTTTCAAACCACTCAGGCGTGGCGGCACTCGCATTGCTCACTTCTGCAACACTTTTACATTTATGTTTCCTGCCAGCATCATCCGGATAACCCAGCGAGATCATACATGCCACCTTTTCGTCTGGCGCCAGATCATAGACACCTTTTACCTTTCTGTATGACAATCCGGCCCAACACGTACCAAGTCCGAGCTGCTGAGCCAACAGAACAATCTGCTCACCGAAATAACCGATACGCTCGTCCAGATCATCAGCCCTGCGTCCAGCCATAACAATGTAGTTTTCGACATCGGAAAATGCACCATAAGCCATTATTCCACTAAATCCTTTCTTCTCATTGACAACAAGCTGTATGTGCAGATTTCCAACACGGTTACACTCGTCAATCTTTGCCTGCAGACGGTCAATAAATTCCTGCTCCAATGGTCTGCTGACATAATGACGCACGCTATGACGCGCATCAATTGCTTCCAATAAAGTCATCATATCTGAATGCATATTTATATCTGTTTTATACTTCTTTGTTTAATTTGTAAATAATAAAGCGGTTTAGAATATATCATAACATTACTATTGCAAGATTACGAAAAAAAATTGAGATACATCCCTTCATAAGTATGAAAAACACAAATTGCATATAATAAAATTTCTACATATAATATTACTATTATATATTCCATAATACACTGTCCTACAACATAAATATGGTCTGAAAGGCATCTGTTTTATGCAATGTAGAAGTCTTGGTTAACGAATGTTAACAGCAATAAATATAACATTCTGTTTACTCATTCTACGAATATTTTTACTAACTTTGCGGTACAATTTTAGTACGACACATGTTTCCGTTCGTGAAACATTATCTTTACATCAATTTTCTTATAATCCATGTATAGCAAAGACGAATTATCATCTAAAAGCATGTCTGAACTGGAAGATATCGCAAAAGCAGCAGACATAGATGTCAACAATAGTAAAACACAAGAAGAAATAATCTACGCCATATTAGACAAACAAGCTGAAGTGGAAGGCAACAAAAATCCACTGGGAACAAAAAGGCGCAGAACAAGAATATTAAAGAAAGACACCGACAGAGTTTATTCGGTTAACGGAAAAGACGGAGAAAACTTTGATCTTAAGAAGAATAAAATAGCTACAGAACAACAGTCATTATTCAAGGATAACCTGCCACAACCGGAGATACCCGCAGTGACAGAGGATACCAATGAGCCTGAAGCACCTGCAACAGCAAAACGTCGTGTAAGAAAAACAAAAAAGGAAACAGACGTTATGCCTGAACAGGAAACAAATACAACTGAAGAAACTGTAACATCTGAGGTTCAGGAAGCTGAACCGACAGTGCCTGTTATGGAAGAACAACCTGAAGTTGTAACAGAGCCGGAAAACGAAATGCAGATGGACAACATCATACCAGAAGAAGCATTTGCCTCTGCCGGCAGTGAAAACGGCGACGAAGCAGACAGTGATTTAATAGCACAGCTCCAGGCAAAAATAAATGCACACAATGAGGATGCAAACGAAAAGCGTGAAGCTATGGCAAATGGTATCTGGGAAGGAGATCCGGGTGATGGAACTGAATTTATTCCGATTGTAGACCTTCCAATTGAAGATCAGGGTGTCGTACCTACATACGATATTTTCGACAATCCGACAAACATAATGCCGCAGTCGCAGCCAACCTATCCGCAGGCACCGATAGCAGAAAGCACAAAATATGACTTCTCCGACATAATAAGCGCAAACGGTGTGCTGGAGGTAATGCCAGACGGATACGGATTCTTGCGTTCGAGCGATTACAATTATCTTTCTTCACCCGACGATGTTTACGTTTCAGTTCAGCAGATAAAACGCTATGGTCTGAAAACTGGTGACGTCATACAGTGTCATGTACGTCCGCCACACGACGGAGAGAAATATTTCCCGCTCACAAGTATAGACAAAATCAACGGCCGTGACCCGTCAGAAATACGCGACCGCATAGCATTCGAACACCTCACCCCACTTTTCCCAGACGAAAAGTTCACTCTTTGCGGTGACAGAGCAACAACAAACCTCAGCACAAGAATCGTAGACCTGTTCTCACCTATCGGTAAAGGACAGCGCGCTCTTATAGTTGCACAACCGAAGACAGGTAAGACAATCCTTATGAAGGATATTGCAAATGCAATCGCCGCAAACCATCCTGAGGCATACCTCATGATGTTGCTCATCGACGAACGCCCTGAAGAGGTCACCGATATGGCACGTACCGTAAACGCAGAAGTCATAGCCTCAACATTCGACGAGCCGGCTGAACGCCATGTGAAGATTGCCGGCATCGTGCTTGAAAAAGCAAAAAGAATGGTGGAATGTGGTCACGACGTCGTGATTTTCCTCGATTCCATAACCCGACTCGCACGTGCTTACAACACCGTAGCACCTGCATCAGGCAAAGTACTCACCGGTGGTGTGGATGCAAACGCGCTTCAGAAACCTAAGAGATTCTTCGGTGCAGCCCGTAATATTGAAGGCGGCGGTTCACTGACAATCATCGCCACTGCACTTATAGACACCGGTTCAAAAATGGACGAGGTGATATTCGAGGAATTCAAGGGAACCGGTAACATGGAACTCCAGCTCGACCGCACCCTCTCCAACAAGCGAATATTCCCAGCTGTCAATCTTGTGGCATCAAGCACACGCCGTGATGATCTGCTTCAGGACAAGACAACACTCGACCGTATGTGGATTCTGAGAAAATATATTTCAGACATGAACCCGATCGAGGCAATGAATTCGATACACGACAGAATGATTCGTACTCAGAACAACGAAGAATTCCTTCTTTCAATGAATTCATAATTATGGATCAATACATTGAAATCAAAGGCGCACGGGTGAACAACCTGAAAAACGTGAGCCTGAAAATACCACGCAACAAATTTATAGTTATTGCCGGAGTTTCAGGCTCCGGCAAATCGTCTCTGGCCTTCGACACCCTATATGCCGAAGGCCAGCGTCGCTATGTGGAATCTCTTTCGTCGTACGCAAGACAGTATCTAGGGCGAATGAGCAAGCCGGAATGTGACTTCATAAAGGGCCTGCCGCCCGCAATAGCCATAGAACAGAAAGTCAACTCCCGCAATCCGAGAAGTACCGTAGGCACTTCAACGGAGATATACGAGTACATGCGACTGCTGTTCGCACGTATAGGCCGCACTTATTCGCCATACAGCGGAAACGAGGTGAAGGTGCATACCCCCGAAGACATAGTGAACTGTGCGTTGCAATATTCGGCAGGCACAAAATTCGCGGTGCTCGCTCCGCTAAAAGTGATAAAGGACCGCACGCTCAGGAAACAGTTGGAGATGGAAATCCAGCAAGGCTATTCCAGAATATGGTATAAAGGAGAGTTTCTCAGGATTGACGAATTTCTGAATAACGACGAAGCGTTAGAAAAAACTCATGCCGACGAGATATTCCTGCTTATCGACCGTATGAGCGTAAGCAGTGAGAAGGAATCCATTTCACGCCTTACAGACTCTGTGGAAAGCGCTTTCTACGAAAGTGACGGCAGCTGCCGCCTTCTGTTCCTGCCGTCAAATATCTGCTACGATTTCTCTGTAAAATTCGAGGCAGACGGAATTGAGTTTGAAAGGCCCAACGACAACATGTTCTCTTTCAACTCGCCGGCCGGCGCATGCCCCACCTGCGAAGGTTTCGGAAAGATAATGGGCATAGACGAGAAACTGGTTATCCCAAATTCGGCGCTTAGTGTGTATGACGGATGCGTACAATGCTGGCACGGCGACAAGTTGAGCGTATGGAAAGACGAGTTCTGCCGCAGGGCTACAAAAGACAACTTTCCGATATTCGAGCCATACTACAATCTTACACGGGCACAAAAGGACATGCTCTGGCACGGACTACCCTCAGAAAAATCAATGCCGGGCAACGAAAAGATATGCATCGACTCTTTCTTCCAGATGGTGAAAGAGAACCAATACAAGATACAGTATCGCGTACTTTTGAGCCGTTATCGCGGCAAAACCGTTTGTCCGGATTGCCACGGAACACGTCTGAAAAAAGAAGCCTCATGGGTAAAGATATGCGGCATGAGTATATCAGACCTTGTGGACATGCCTGTAGCAAACCTTAAAGAATGGTTTGACAACATAAAGCTCGACAACAATGAAAAAGAAATATCGAAACGTCTGATAACAGAAATCAAGAACAGACTGCAATTTCTTCTCGACGTCGGACTGGGATATCTGACACTCAACCGTCCGTCGAACACTCTCAGTGGTGGCGAAAGCCAACGCATCAACCTTACCACATCGCTCGGCAGTTCATTGGTAGGCTCAGTCTACATTCTCGACGAACCGAGCATCGGACTGCACAGTCGCGACACACAGAGACTTATACACGTGCTGAAGGAACTACAGGCTCTCAACAACACAGTGGTCGTTGTGGAACACGACGAAGAGATTATACGTGCTGCCGACTATCTCATAGACGTAGGTCCGGACGCCGGACGACTGGGCGGCGAGATTGTCTTCGAAGGCGACACGAAGTCTATCGACAGCCAGGCCAATAATGATACACGCAGCCATACCGTGAAATATCTTACGGGAAAGGAAAGCATCGACATTCCGAAGACACGTCGCAAATGGAACATGTCCATAGAGATTAAAGGCGCAAGAATGAACAACCTGCGTGGCATTGACGTGAAATTCCCGATGAACATACTCACGGTGATAACCGGCGTGAGCGGTTCCGGCAAGTCGTCATTACTCAAAGGAATACTCTATCCCGCACTGAAACGCCACTTGAACGAGGCCGCCGACGCTCCCGGTGAGTACGCTTCGCTTGGAGGCGACTGGAAAGAAATAAAGCATGTGGAGATGATCGACCAGAACCCGATAGGAAAAAGCACACGCTCAAATCCAGCCACATATCTCAAGGCATACGACGCTATCAGACAACTTTATGCCGAACAGCCTCTCGCAAAACAAATGGGATTCACAGCCCAATACTTCTCATTCAACGCCGAAGGCGGCCGTTGCGAGGAATGTAAGGGCACGGGAGTCATCAATGTGGAGATGCAGTTCATGGCAGACCTTGTACTCGAATGCGAGGCATGCCACGGCAAACGCTTCAAACAGGACGTGCTCGACGTGAGATATCACGGGAAGAACATCAACGATGTGCTTGACATGACTGTATCGGAAGCCATCAGCTTTTTCGAAGAACACGGAGAGGAAGTGATTGTCAACCGTCTTCGTCCGCTGGAAAAAGTGGGACTCGGATACATAAAACTCGGACAAAGCTCGTCCACACTCTCCGGTGGTGAGAACCAGCGCGTGAAACTGGCATACTTCATCGGACAGGAAAGACAGGACCCAACACTGTTCATCTTCGACGAGCCGACAACCGGTCTGCACTTCCACGACATAAAGAAACTGCTCGAAGCATTCAGTTCATTAATAGACAAAGGCCATAGCGTGATTGTGATAGAACACAACATGGACCTGATAAAGTGTGCCGACTATATAATAGACCTCGGACCGGAAGGCGGAAATAAAGGCGGAAACCTTGTTTGCTGCGGAACGCCCGAGGAAGTGGCCGAGTGTAAACAAAGCATCACAGGAAAATATCTGAAGGAGAAACTGTAACGATTTGCAGAATACATAACCGACAGACGACATCATCACACTTATTCCGGAATACTGCGCACAGCGACATAAACTATCGCCGCAGGTATTCCGGACTACATGTATAGAAACATAACAACAGCCAGCCACATACAATGAAAACACGGTGAACAGTGTTTTCATTTTCTCACGTCCCACTTCAGTTTTATATAAACAGCATTACATGAAAAAGAAGAAGACGGTCTAAGCCATAATTATAAAAATACAAAAGTAATGAAACATTTCGCCCGGCACCCATTGCCTTGCACACATACAAAGTACATGCAACCACAATGCCTGCCGGGCGAATCGCTATTCAGACTCAAAATCTTATCCCAACTCAAAAATACCGTTAGGACTTTTGCGCTTCAATATATCAATCTTAAAACGTCTTTCGTGTTCAGCTTCGTGAGAGTCAAGTATCTGTTCGACAGTCTTACGCACTATCTCCGGATGGTTGTTCTCCTCACTCAGATGGCACAGCCATACATGACGCAGACGCTCCGTGGCATACTGTGCAAGAGCCGCAGCACAATCGTTGTTGCCAAGATGGCCACGGCCACCTCTTATTCTCGACTTCAGATACTCCGGATACGGTCCGTCGCGTAGCATGTCCTCGTCATAGTTCGACTCCAAAACAAGATAGTTCGACTTCCCTATCATACCCGCCATCTCCCCTGTCACGTGTCCGGCATCGGTCATGATACAGAAAACCACATCGCCGCATTTTATCTGATAGCCTACGTTGTCACTGCTGTCATGTGGCACCTCAAAAGCTGTGATATTGAAATCACCGACCCGGAACGGCACGTTCTTCTCGATGAATCTCTTGTTGGTTTCGGGTATCTTGTTCCTGACACAGTAGTTGCGCACTATGCCCTGATGCACGGTCGGAGTGGCATATACGGGCAGTCCGTACGTACAGCTGAGCGACCCCACCGACTTGATATGGTCGGCATGGTCGTGCGTAATGATGATGTTATGCACCATCTGGAACGAAAATCCGTATTCATGGAAATATTTTTTTATTGTGCGTATGCCCAATCCGGCATCTATCATCAACCCGTCAGTTTCCGTAAAAAGACAATAGCAATTGCCGCTGCTACCGCTACCAAAAGATATGAATTTCAACATCAGTGCCTTTATTTTTATACAAAAGTATCAAAAAGATATGAATATGCCAAAGTATTTGGCTAAATTTGCAAAACTGAATCGATTATATAACAAGCAGTAAACAATAAAAAAATAAATACAAAACCATAAATATATTCATAACATGAAATTAGTAAATAAAATATTAATTTCATTCATATGATTCTACAAGACTTACACAATGGATAATTGGTACAATTATAAAGATTGAGATATGGGAAATCATATAACAGAGCATATTGGGGGAATTAAAGAAACACTTCCACTAAGTCTTATGAGAAAATGTACAACACTTCTAGCCTTACTCATTGCCTGTCTTTTTGCAAAAGCACAGTCAATAATTCCACAGGTAAATGAAAATGTGGAACTTATGAGTATATTGTCTCGCATGGCCGGTTTCCCGGAATATAATATGGATATGGCAGGCCAATACATAAAGGATATGGACAACTATTTTAAGGACAATACAGAACATCAAGCTGTCCATTATATGAAAGAATTAAGAAATAAATATGGCATATCTTATGATGCTGTTATGTCTATGGCAGTACATCTGGACAACCGGAACGGAACATTATCATTAATTGAGGAAGATATTCCTACTTTAGAGAAAAGATGGAAGAATGTGGATAAGGATGAATTTTTGTCTTATCTCAACAACTTTTATAAGGATACAAAATTCAATGAATTTTTCAGATCTCATAAAGATCTTTATGGAAAAGGACTTAAATCTTATCAGGATAATGTCATAAATCATTTTGATATAGACTGGTATTCAGATTTCTATGGCAACGAACCTCAGGAAACTTTTTCAGTAATAATTGGATTCTGTAACGGTGGAGGTAACTATGGCGTTAATAGACAAATAACAGGTAAAATGAAGGAAGTTTTTGCTATTGTAGGTTATTACGTAGATAAAAAAGAGACACCTATGTACAGCAAGGAATATCTTCCTACTTTGATCCATGAATTTAATCATTCCTTCATCAATCATTATCTGGACGAAAATAAATACCCGATTTATGTAAAGCAACTTGAACCTGCGGCGACAAATTTGTTTATATCTTCACATTGGAGTATGTCAAAGCAAGCATATGGTAATTGGAAGACTATGATAAACGAATCACTTGTCCGTGCTGCAGTTATCTGTTATATGCTGGATAATGAATACGAACCTGAAGAAATAAGAAACGTACTATTAGAACAGGTGCAACGGAATTTCAGATGGATGCCAGAATTAGTTAGCTTACTGAGAAAATATGAAAAGAAACAATCAAAATATGGAAATTTTGAGAAATTCTATCCGAATATAATAAAGTTCTTCAAAGAATATAGCCAAAAGGAAAACGAAAGATTTGATATAAAATAAAAGAAAATACCCTTCATCTATATAATAAATAGCATATTTTGTTTTCTACTATCAATATAACTCTCTGTTATGACTACAGAATTTCCTTTAAGAAATCTGAATATTAAATCAAAAACATATAACAAAAATGGGTGTTGGTCATAAAAATAATCAACACGAAAGAATCATCACAAATAACCATAAAAAAATATATACCTCACTTCATGAAAAAGGCATTATCCGTTCTTAACAGAATTCTTGCCGCATCGGCCGGCACACTCATATTTCTCACTACAATAAGCGTAACATCATGTTCGGGAAACAACGACGAGGAGGAGATAGAAAACAATGCATGCCGCTTTGCCGAATATTATTTCAACTGCTTATACAAGGATGCAATGGAGATGTGCACGCCTGAGTCTGCAAAATGGCTGAGCTATGCTGCATCAAACATATCGCAGGAGGACATCGACATACTGAACTCGCAGAAGGACGACGCCACATGCGAGAGCACAGACCTGACGATGGAGAACGACTCTACAGCTGAAGTGACAATAAAGGTGAAGAATTTTCTCATGATGGACAGCATCGGTGTCCCGTCAAAAATGAGAGACTCAGCCCTCTACTCCATTGTCATGAGAAAGAGAGACGGACAATGGAAAGCGCATCTTTGCTGCATGCCGCAGGAAGTAAAGAAAAAGAATTGAACACGGAAACACACGCAATAGAAACCCTGCGTTGAATAGTTGAAACAAAAACTATAGCTTCTATCCCGAAGCTGCATTGCTCTCTTCTGTTGAAATGAAAATAACAGAGGCTACTTACATATTTCCAGTGTACTGCAATTTTTTCGTCTGAGTTTTCAGTTCTACCCCTAAAAATAAGCGAGTATTTGCGGGCGGACTCTCCGGCAGACGCAAATTCGCGAAAAATAAGAACTTTGCGCAAAGCGCTGTACATCAACAGCTTACATTTAAAGGCCATTTTTTCGACTTACAATAAGCACCATTTTGGCATGTGATACAGTCCATTTCAGGGCCTGAAACACACTATATTACCCCCTGATACAGGCATAAACAGAGGCTGAAACGGGCATTATTGGAACGCCAAGCGCATCATCCGACATTCCACTACAGGATATACGACAATGCCGTAAGGCCCAAACGGGCTTTTCCAATGTCGGATTTACATTTCCTTACTTCTCTTTTGAGATTTTATTTTGTCAAAATAAAGTCAAGAAAAACTGTAAGTCAGCCATCCGAGTTTTCTTTAAAAATGCCGACATGAGACGGGAAAAGAAACGCAGGAAATATGTATTTGTCTTGAGAAAATGGTTTATAGGGTGTGGCAACGTGAATCTGTCATTACGTGTGAAAAGGCCCGTCACTGTTTATACAATCCGGCGTTGCCTGGACTTTTCCGACATTCTATGATGATTTTTGGGTAAAAACCTGTTTCCCCACTGATTTTCAGTCGAGCCCGGAAACACGCATACAAATATACAAACCATCATTCATGACTTGCCTGCAAGAAACCGCATGAAACGTATGTCCCCCGATAAATCACAACCGGAAATCAGACTACAGACGCAGTCCTGTGGCCGTTCATTCGCCGGCATTGAACACTACGTCTGTCATTATCTTCCTTTCCGTCGCAGTGATGCCATATGAGTCCAGCAGTGTACTGTCTTCGGCAAGAGCCGACTCAAACTCTTCGTACCCCATGTTCTCATTATTATAGTAAACGTATCTGCGCAGACGGTCCGCCGCCGAGCTTATGTCGCCGCAGAACCATCCTGCGTATGCCGAATTGAGGTAGTCGGCCCTGATGCAGCGTCCGCCATCTATGAGAGCATCATATATCTCGCCGGCTTTCTTCGCATCGCCTTTCAGAAGTTGTCCCCAGGCCAGTGCCCTTCTGACGTTGTTGTCCTCCGGATGTTCATAATCAAGCCTGAATATGACAGCCATACCCTCCTCCAGTTTGCCACAACACAGCTGCGACACAGCTTTATTCAGCATGTAGTTTCTATTGTCGGGATGAAGCACAACAAGTTTTCCGTAGTATGTCTCTGCCTCCGGATATTTGCGCGAGGCGAAAGAAATCTGCGCCATACCTTTTATGGCCTGCTCGCTGTCTGCGTTCATGCGGAGAATACGGCTGAACAAACTCTCGGCCTCATCGCTGTGACCAAGCCGGAGATGCGACATGGCGACCATAACAAGATGTTCCTCCACATCATTTAGGACATATTCTGCCGCAAGCGACAGTATCATGTCATACCGCTTGTGCTTGTAGAGAAACTTCTCAAGCTCTACCACACTGTCTGACGTAAGCACGCCGGCCAGCAGATGATTGGCAAAGAACAGGCCACCTGACTGACGGCCTCTGCCGGCAAACGGATTCACATAGTCGTTTCTGTACTGGTTGAGACGGAAGAAACGGTAAAGATCCTGCAGATACATTCTGCGTATATAAGCCGGATCAGACGTATTGATTTCCATTCCGGCAGGCATTCCGAGAGATTCGCCGTTGTTGAGCAGCTCCTTTATGTTGTCAGGCATACGCTCGATGACCGACGACATGGCCAGAACAAAAGAATATTTGTCCGAATCGCAGAACGGACCGTCCTTGAAAATCTTCTGTATGAACTTGCTGCTCCCCATCTTCTCTCCCAGACTTCCTATCTGAGGATGTTCCATGTAGAACGGACAGAACCAGTTGCTCTGCGTATTGAAGAACGGGAAACGTTTCATCTGTGAGAATCCTCCGAAGTATATGTCGGAGCCGGATTTCTGCATGTCAATCATCTTATTGACCGACTGTTCCAGCTCTTCCATGTTGCGGTCGGCCGCTCCCGGATCGAGAATATCCTGCAGTTTGTCGTCGTCTTTCTCTATTATGCCAGCATCGGTCATCTCAAACCTGTTGTTCTTCATCAGACTTGGGATGATGTCGTTCTGTATCTTTCTGTTGTCGGCATCGGCGTTGTTGCAGTAGAGCACCTGCATCTGCATCTCCAGAATCTCACGGCACACATCCTTGTTTCCGGTCAGACGAATGAGCGTCTGATTCACCTCCGGGAAGAGCGACATATCGTCTGCCGGCAGAGCAAACACCCATCCGGCCAGCGCACGCTGTCTTATCTTCTCGTCGGAAGCGTTTTCATATACATCAACCATCACAAGCCATTTGTTCAGATCGAACACATTCATGGCAGACAGCATAACTGCAGACAGAAGAAGCATAACGTCGTTGGAATCCACCGTCGGCGATGTAAGGAGTCCCTTTATTGCTTCCGCGCAGTTGTCATTCCATTGTTCTGACACCAGTACGGCGTCGAACAGACGCGACATGTACTGCTGATGACGCGCATAAACACTACTTAGAGAGGTCTCCTGTATGCCTGCCATGCCGAGAGACGCCATTGCCACGTCCTGCACAAAACGCTCAAGCTCACCACGCACCTCGTCCGACTCCAGTGAAAGAGCGCCAGCATTTATTCTGGCAGTTATGTAGGACGAGCGCTTCTTTGTCATATCAGCAAGCTGCATGGCACCATACAAGCGATAGACACGCTTCAGAAGATTTCTGTAAACGGCGTCTATCTGCGGATCCTTAAAACCGCGCAGCATAAAGTCGCGCATAAGATGATAGTCTTTTTCAATGACTTCATATTGGTTTTCAAGAGAAGAATATGTTGTGTCGCTGTTGATTTCGTTACGTATATCGCGCAGGGCTTTTCCCAGATCCTGCCTGCTCAATATCGAATGCTTTATGGAATTGCGCATACTTCGTTATGACTTATGACCGGCTTATGCCGGATAATGTTATAAGACGATCTTGTCTATTTCCGCCTTGCGAGGCTTTTGTATATGATTGTATTTTATCTTAGGCAATGCCTTTATCACCTTACTGTCTATCCCGTAGTGCTTTTTCAGTATCTCCGAATAATGTTGCAGCCCGTTCTTGTTGATGGAATCGCAGGCCATGTCGTATGCCGTCATAAAGGCGGACAGCTGTTTTCTGCGACGGGCATCCTTAGTAACCTCGGCACGGAATGCTATCACTCCCAGCACTTTTTTCTTGTCACGGCTGTCGGCTATCACATTGTTGCCTCTTATTCTTGCTGCCGTAGCCTGCGGTTCTGGCAGCCATACGGCATCAATCTCGTTGTTAAGAAGCATGGCAAGACGCACGTTCACATCGTTTATCTGGATGCGGAACACCTGTGATTTCAGCTTCACTCCTTCCGTAAACTTCGATGTGAGCAGGTCGGTTGCCGAATATCGCGTCATGGCGACCATCTTGTCGTCAAGCTGGTTTATTTTCTTTATTCGCGCCTTACGGCTTGTTATCAGATTCCAATAAGCGTTTGTGGTTGATATGTAATCAAGCTGCAGACCGTCGTGACGCTTTATGCGCTCCGTGCGCACAAAGTCGGAGAACGCTCCTTCGACGCTCTTGCCTATGAGAGCTGTGTCGCAGTCCATCTGCGCGGTGAATTTCTTAAATCTTATGTCAACCGCCGTGGTGTCGTACAGATTGCATTCTCTGGCTATAAAAGCCGGCAGACAATCGAGTGTCGGCATCACTGCAATCTTCAACGCCATGCGCTCCTCTTTTGCTTGTTTCATCCGCTCTTCATACGATATGCGCCGTACTTCTTCAGCAGAACGTCCACATGAAAAAAAAACGGCGGCAATCAGCACTGCCGGGATAAAAAGAATGTTCTTGTTCATACGGCAAAAATAACAATAAATTTTGTAACAATGAAAATAATTTATACTTTTGTAGGAAATTGAATACTATGGCAAAAGACAAAATTGCTTACGTATGCAGCAACTGCGGACAGGAGTCGACGAAGTGGATCGGCAAATGTCCGAATTGCGGAGAATGGAATACATTTAAGGAAATAAAAGTCGCAGGCAACACTGCAACATCCTCTATACTTTCTTCTGAGAGATTTGGCGGCAGTGCCAAACAGGCTGCCGAGATGAAGCCTATAAGGCTGAAGGACATCCCATACGAGGATTATCCAAGAATAGATCTCAACGACAAAGAGCTCAACAGAGTTCTTGGCGGAGGACTGGTGCCGGGAAGCCTGATATTGCTTGGCGGAGAACCGGGAATAGGAAAAAGCACACTGACACTGCAGACAATACTCAATCTGCCGGAATACAAAATCTTATATGTAAGCGGTGAGGAAAGCGCTCATCAGCTGAAGATGCGTGCACGCCGTCTGGAAAGCCGGAAGGAACAGAGCGAAAAGAAAGACGAGAATGTTATAATACTCTGTGAAACGTCGCTCGACAAGATAATAGATCACATTCAGAACGTCAGACCGGAGATAATAATCATAGACTCCATTCAGACAATACACACCGACAGCGTCGACAGCGGTCCGGGAAGCGTGTCGCAGGTAAGGGAATGTGCCGCAACACTTCTACGCATATCCAAAAGCAGCGGCATACCAATAATTCTTATCGGACACATAAATAAGGAAGGCACTCTGGCCGGACCGAAAATACTGGAACACATAGTTGACACCGTCATACAGTTTGAAGGCGACCAGCATTACATGTACCGCATACTGCGTTCGATAAAAAACCGATTCGGAAGCACATCGGAACTGGGCATATACGAAATGCGACAGGACGGACTGAGACAGGTGAACAATCCGTCGGAAATGCTTTTGGCGCAGGACCTTTCAGGACTTTCGGGTGTGGCAATCAGTTCGGCCATCGAGGGTGCACGGCCATTTCTGGTAGAAACGCAGGCCCTTGTCTCGTCAGCAGCATACGGCACTCCGCAACGCGCCGCCACCGGATTCGACCAGCGAAGACTCAACATGCTGCTTGCGGTTCTGGAGAAACGCGTCGGATTCAAACTCATGCAGAAGGACGTTTTCATCAATATTGCAGGCGGAATAAGAGTCACCGACCTTGCAATGGACCTGAGCATCATAGCCGCAGTATTGTCGAGCAACGTGGACACTCCCATCGAACAAGGATGGTGTATGGCCGGCGAGGTGGGCCTGAGCGGTGAGGTGCGCCCCGTGAACCGCATGGAACAGCGGCTGGCCGAGGCCGAGAAGTTGGGATTCACCGACATCGTCATCCCACGCTACAACATGCAAAGGATAGACAAGACAAAATATAACATCAATCTTCATCCAGTCAGAAAGGTTGAAGAAGCATTAAGAATATTATTTGGATAACATCATGAAAGATTCTGTAATAGTTGTCAGCGGCGGAATGGACAGCATCACGCTGCTCTACGACAAGAAGGATGAAATTGCACTTGCCGTTACGTTCGATTACGGCAGCAACCACAATGCAAAAGAGATAGCATGGGCGAAGGTGCACTGTGAACGCCTCAACATAAAACACATAGTGATAAAACTCGACTTCATGCACAGGTATTTCACAAGCAGCCTGCTCGAAGGCGGCGACGCCATACCCGAAGGACACTACGCTGACGAGAACATGAAATCGACAGTGGTACCGTTCCGCAACGGCATAATGCTGTCAATAGCAGCCGGAATCGCCGAAAGCAACGGACTGAAAAAGATTCTCATTGCAAACCATGGAGGTGACCATACGATATATCCGGACTGCCGTCCGGAATTCATAAAGGCAATGAACGAGGCGATAATAAACGGCACATACGAGGATGTGAGCATCGATGCGCCATACACAAACATAACCAAAGCCGACATCGCTGCCATAGGAAAGCGTCTCGGAATAGATTATTCCGAAACATGGAGCTGTTACAAGGGCGGTGAGAAACACTGCGGAAAATGCGGCACCTGCATCGAAAGAAAAGAGGCTCTGGCGCTTGCCGGAATAGACGACAGAACCGAATACGAAAATCAATAGCGGCACACCGCACAGCAAGACACGCACAAAGCGGTTAAATACATATAATTTTCGGATTTCAACATTGGCAATGTCAACTTTTATTATTAATTTTGCGTGCAGAGAAAATAATATCCAACTTAAATATTTAAGATAAATGAAAATCGATCAATTCAATTTTGCCGGCAAGAAGGCAATCGTTCGCGTGGACTTCAATGTTCCATTGGATGAGAATGGAAAAGTAACAGACGACACTCGTATCCGCGGTGCACTTCCTACACTTAAGAAAGTGCTTGCTGACGGTGGTGCCCTCATAATGATGAGCCATATGGGCAAACCCAAAGGCAAAGTGAACCCAAAGATGTCTCTCGGACAGATCAAAGAGGACGTTGCAAAGGCACTTGGTGTAGAAGTTGCATTCGCTCCTGACTGCGCTAATGCCGACGAGGCAGCACAGGCTCTGAAGCCGGGCGAGGCTCTTCTGCTCGAAAACCTCCGCTTCTATCCTGAAGAGGAAGGCAAACCGGTTGGTATCGACAAAGCTGATCCTGCTTACGCAGCAGCAAAGGACGAAATGAAGAAGCGTCAGAAAGACTTCGCAAAGAAGCTGGCTTCTTATGCAGACGTTTACGTTAACGACGCTTTCGGAACAGCTCACCGCAAGCATGCTTCTACAGCAGTTATCGCTGACTACTTCGACGCAGACTCAAAGATGTTGGGTTATCTGATGGAGAAGGAAGTAACCGCTATCGACAACGTGCTGAAGAACGCACAGCATCCGTTCACAGCCATTATCGGCGGTTCTAAGGTAAGCTCAAAACTCGGCGTTATCAAGAACCTCCTGGACAAGGTGGACAACCTCATCATCGGTGGTGGTATGGGTTACACATTCATCAAAGCACAGGGTGGTAAGATCGGTGAGTCTCTCCATGAGGACGACCTCATGCCGGAGGCACTGAATGTTATCGAAGAAGCTAAGAAGAAGGGCGTTAACCTCAGCCTCTCTGTTGCAACTGTTGCAGCAAACGAATTCTCTAACGACGCAGAGCGCAAGGTTGTTGACATCTACAACATTCCTGACGGATGGGAAGGTATGGACGCTTCTGAAGAGAGCCTTGAAATCTGGAAGAAGATCATCCTCGGATCAAAGACAATTCTGTGGAACGGCCCTGTAGGTGTATTCGAGTTCGAGAACTTCGCACACGGAACAGGCGAAATAGCAAAATATGTAGCACAGGCTACAAAGGAAAACGGTGCTTACTCACTCGTAGGTGGTGGTGACTCTGTTGCTGCTGTCAACAAGTTCGGTCTGGCTGATCAGGTAAGCTACGTTTCAACAGGTGGTGGTGCTATGCTCGAGGCAATCGAAGGAAAAGTTCTTCCGGGTGTTGCTGCTATAAAGGGCGAATAATAACGAGCCTTTAAAACATACACAACAATCAGGTTCCTTCTATCGAGGGAGCCTGATTTTTTATATACCATAATTGACATGACGTGCATACACGGCAACAAGAATACATAAAAACAAACTGGAGAAATAATGTTCTCTGCATTACACCTATAACTTACTAATAGGACAAAGAACAGCACTTTTATCTCACCTGTGACACAAAAAGAGCTCAACAGGAATTATGTGGGGATTGTTTTTATTTATGAAGTGCCATATAATGCCGGAAAATATCCGACAGAGCGTAATGACATAAACCGTGCAATACGCTTTCTCACATAATAACAAACTCACGTTGCCCCAACCGATAATTCATCCTCTCAAGATCTTCTTATGTTTTTCGTGTTTATTTTCACGCCCCATGTCTGTGTTTTTAAAGAAAACTCAGACTACAAACTTACAATTTTTCTTGACTTTTTCTTGACAAAAATTTTTCACAAAAGAGATGTAAAGGAATGTTAAACCACATATAAGAAAGGCCGGTTCAGACTGTACAGTCTTATCATATACCCTATAGTGGAATGCCGGATAATTCATCTTGCATTCCAATTATGCCCGTTTTATCCTCTGTTTACGTCTGTTTTAGGGTGTGATATTGTATGGTTTCAGGTCATGAAATGGACTGTATCACATGCCAGAACGATGCTTATTGTAAGACGGAAAAATTAACTTTAAACGTAAGCTATTGATGTTCAGTCCTTTGTGCAAAGTTCTTATTTTTCGCGAATTTGCGTCCGACGGAGAGTCAGCACGCAAATACTCGCTTATTTTTAGGGGTAGAACAGAAAACTCGGACGAAAATATCGCAGCATACTGAAAATCTGAAAGTGCCACGGATCAATTTCTTTCAGCATAAGGCGACAACGCTGATCCGGAGACGAAGTCGCAGTCTTTTATCATAACCAATCTCCGTTGAATTTCTACTTATCTCCCCAAAGACTGTAAAAAGAAGTATCTTTCAGAAAACAGACGTTGCCCGACACGGTGCAGCGCACAACTCTTACTATGTCTTGCGGGGAATGAGCCCAGGACAAGAAATGATGCAACACTATTTCATGGTATGACCGAAGACCGTTCACATACCATAGTTCCATCGCCCGGCACGCAGCGGCCGCTGCCAGAAAAGCTAATATATGCTGTTCTTTTTCATTTTGTAAACATACAAAACAATCCCAGTCAGAATCATAAGGGATGCAAGGATGTTGACTATATTCGAGTTTGTCCAACCGAGAAGATACAGGACAAATATAATCATCACACCAATACATACAAGAAGTATCCACAGGTAATTCTTTAAAAACCGTTTCATCGCACTTATATTTTCCGCTGCAAAAATATTAAAGTTCGGTATATCACAGCCATCTTATAATTCTAAAAATTGTTAAATACACAAATAAGCCAAGTCAGACTTCGTTTCTATCGATTAAAATAAGTACCTTTGCACCGCATTTTGCAAAATTAAATCATTTAACAATTTATTTTTAATATGAATCAATACGAAACCGTTTTCATTTTGACTCCCGTTTTGTCTGATGATCAGATGAAGGAAGCGGTTGCTAAATTCAAGAAACTCCTGACCGACAACGGTGCAGAGATCCTGAATGAGGAAACCTGGGGATTGAAAAAAATGGCTTATGCTATTCAGAAGAAATCAACAGGTTTTTACTGCCTGCTTGAGTACAAGGCTGAGCCTACAATCGTTAAGACTCTCGAAACTGGCTTCCGCCGCGACGAGAAAGTAATCCGTTTCATAACAGTCAAACTCGACAAGTACGCTGCGCAGTACGCTGAGAAGAGACGTAACAAATTTGCTAAAAAAGAGGAGGCTTAATTTATGGCAGCAGTAGAATCAGAAATTCGTTATTTGACTCCACCTTCAGTGGATACAAGAAAGAAAAAGTATTGCCGTTTCAAGAAAAGCGGTATTAAGTATATCGACTACAAGGATCCTGAGTTCCTCAAGAAGTTCTTGAACGAGCAGGGTAAGATCCTTCCGCGTCGCATTACCGGTACTTCTCTGAAATATCAGCGTCGTGTGGCACAGGCCATCAAGCGCGCACGCCAGATAGCTTTGCTTCCATATGTAACCGATTTGATGAAATAAAAAAGGAGGAACGACAATATGGAAATAATACTGAAAGAAGATATCATCGGCTTAGGCTACAAGAACGATATTGTAAACGTAAAGAGCGGATACGGACGTAACTACCTCATCCCGACAGGAAAAGGTGTTATCGCATCTGAGTCTGCAAAGAAAGTACTTGCAGAGAACCTGAAACAGCAGGCTCACAAACTTGCTGTTATCAAGGCTGAAGCAGAGAAGAAGGCTGAAGCACTCAACAATGTTTCACTTGTAATCGCTGCTAAGGTAAGTGCTACCGGTGTTACTTACGGTTCTGTAAACACAAACATCGTTGCTGACGAACTGAAGAAACTCGGCTTCGACATTGACCGCAAGATCATTACAATGCGCGACATCAAGAGCGTAGGCGACTATGAGGCTGTTATCCACTTCCACAAAGAAGTTGAGGTTAAGCTCCCTGTAAAGGTTGTTGCAGAAAACGCTCCTGTTGAAAAGAAGGAAGAAGAAGCTGCTCCTGTAGCTGAAGCTACCGAAAATACAGAAAACAATACTGAGGAAGCAAAATAATTAAGTACTGTAAAGCAAATCTATATGTTAATCCCGGCATACCTTTATGATATGCCGGGATTTTTATTGTCTTATCAATATTGTCTTAAAGCAGCAAGAAGCGCATTGTTCTCGTTTCTCGTACCTATAGTCACACGCAGACAATTGTTACACATACATACATTGGTACGGTTGCGCACAATTATTCCATTCTTCACAAGATAATCATATATCGCCTGTGCATCATCCATCTTTGCAAGGAAGAAATTGGCATCCGTGGGATATACCTTACTGCATATCGGCAACATCTGGAAAGCATTCATCATCCTGTTGCGTTCCACTACAATAGTATTTATCCACTTCTCCACTCTGAACGAATCCTTCAACGCATCAATGGCACACTTCTGGGTAAGCACATTTATGTTATAAGGATATTTCACCTTATTGAACACATCTATGATTTCCTTGCGTGCAAAAGCCATTCCGAGTCTTATTCCAGCACACCCCCAGGCCTTACTCATAGTGTTGAGCACAACTATATTTTCATATTTTGCAAGTTTTAGTCTGAAAGGAACTGCACGCGAAAAATCAGTATACGCCTCATCAATAACCACGATACCATCAAATGCATTCACCACTTTCTCTATCTCACCGCTGTCTATCAGATTTCCGGTAGGATTGTTCGGCGAGCATATCCATATGAGTTTTGTGTTATCATCGCATGCTTTCAACAGCGCCTCTGAATCAATCTGGAATTTATCATCAAGCATCACAGGACGGTATTGCACATCGTTTATGTCGGCGCAAACCTTATACATGCCATATGTCGGCTCTATTGCCACAACATTGTCAACCGCCGGACGGCAGAAACAACGGTACAACAGATCGATTATCTCGTCACTTCCGTTGCCGAAACATATCTGTTCCGGCAATACACCTTTGAGCTTGGCCATCATCTTTTTCAGCTCCACCTGCAGCGGATCCGGGTAACGGTTGTAAGGATTATTATACGGATTCTCGTTTGCATCAAGCAATACGGTGGCTGTATGTCCGCTGTATTCGTTTCTTGCACAACTGTATGGTGACAGCTTCAGGATATTATCGCGTAGTAGTTCTTCCAGTTTTTTCATTTGTTCTCAATATTTCTCATACGTACGGTCATCGCATTCTTATGCGCATCAAGATGTTCGTTCTCTGCCATAAGCTCCACTGCACGCCCAATGGACATAACTCCCTCCGGCGTGATGTGCTGGAATGTTATCTTGCGGATATAACTGTCAAGATTCACTCCGTTGTAAGCCATGGCATATCCGTGGGTTGGCAACGTATGGTTTGTCCCACTTGCATAATCTCCGGCACTCTCACATGCATACTTCCCAAGGAAAACACTCCCTGCATTGATCACCTTTTCAGCAAGCTGTTCATAGTCTTCCGTAGCTATGACAAGGTGCTCCGGAGCATAAGTATTACTTATATCCATCGCCTCGCTGCTGTCGTGAGCAACTATACAAAGACTGTTCTCAAGTGATTGCACGGCTATATCTCGACGTGGCAGAAGCTCAAGCTGGCGTTCTATCTCCATGCTCACTTGCTCTGCCATGGCCTCCGACGTACTTATGAGGAGCACCTGTGAGTCTGCACCATGCTCCGCTTGTGATAAAAGATCAGCCGCAACAAACTCCGCATTGCTGCTTTCGTCTGCAATAACACAAACTTCCGAAGGACCTGCCGGCATATCAATCGCCACATCAGAAAGGCTCACATGCTGCTTTGCAGCCATTACAAAACGGTTTCCCGGACCGAAGATCTTATATACCTTCGGCACCGTTTCTGTTCCATAAGCCATAGCTCCTATGGCCTGGACACCACCAATCTTGTATATCTTATTGACACCGGCAGTCTTCGCCGCAACAAGAATGGCGGGATTGACATTGCCGTTTTTGTCTGGCGGAGTACACAATACAATCTCCTCACATCCAGCAATCTTTGCCGGTGTGGCAAGCATCAGAACCGTAGAAAACAGCGGTGCCGTACCGCCGGGAATATATAAGCCGACTTTCTGTATGGCCACACCTTTTTGCCAACAGCACACACCCGGAGAGGTCTCCACCCTATTCTCCGACATCTGCTGTGCCATATGAAATTTCTCTATATTGGAATGTGCAAGTTCAATTGCCTCTTTTAAGCCTGCGTCAACCACTTTTACAGCGTTGTCAATCTCCTGTTCTGTCACAGAAAGAGCATCCAATGACACTCCGTCAAACTTCATTTCATATCGCCAGACCGCATCATCTCCATTCTCGCGCACATCCTCCAGAATGCTTTTCACAACTCCGTTCAGTTCGGAAACGTCTATATGCGGGCGTTCCAGAAGGCTTTTCCAATCCTTCCGTTCTGGATATCTCACTATTTTCATAACAGAATCATCTTTTCTATTGGTGTAACAAGTATTCCCTGCGCACCAAGTTCCTTAAGCCGTCCGATAATCTCCCAGAATCGCTTTTCGTCAAGTACTGTATGTATTGAACACCAGTTTTCATCGGCCAGCGGAATGATTGTCGGACTCTTTATTCCAGGCAGCACTGCCGTTATATCCTTTATTCTGTCTTTCGGGGCGTTCATCATGACATATTTCTTATCCGTTGCCGAACGCACAGCCTCGATACGGAACAACATCTCATTGAGTATGGCATGCTTGTCATCATCCATATTCCAGTTGCCAATCAGGAGAGCCTCACTCTCCATTACAACCTCAACTTCTCTGAGATTATTGCTTATAAGCGTGCTTCCTGAGCTGACAATATCGAAAATACCATCGGCAAGACCTATTCCCGGGCAAATCTCTACACTGCCGGTTATGACATGAATCTCTGCCGTGATGCCGTTCTTCTTCAGAAACTTATCCAGAATATTAGGATAAGACGTTGCTATACGCCGACCGTTGAACCATTCAAGGCCGTTGTATTTGTACTCTTTCGGTATGGCAAGAGACAGTCTGCACTTGCTGAATCCAAGTCTTGATATAATCTGGGCGTTCTCTTCTTTTTCCAGAAACTCGTTCTCCCCCACAATGCCGACATCGGCAACACCGCTTGCCACGCTCTGTGGAATGTCGTCGTCGCGCAGATACAGCACCTCTATAGGGAAGTTCACAGACTGTACTAATAATGTGCGCTTGCTAGTGCAGACTTTGATGTCGGCTTCGGCAAGCAGATTCATTGTGTCGTCGAACAAACGACCTTTAGATTGCACGGCAATTCGTAACATAATATCAAATATATTAAAAAAATAATGACAAAAATACCGTTTTCCAAGGAATTATGCAAGAAATGTAGTACATTTGTGCACCATTTACATGCAATTGAAATTTTTATACATATTATTTTCAGTATTATTGGTTTTCAGCTGCAATAATAAGAAAAAGGCCCAGGAAATGACTCCATGGGGCAGCGTTGCAGATGAGGATACCATGACCGTTGAGAATCATTTCAGCCTTACAGACCTTCAGAATAACGGCGAAATGATAATGCTCACAATGAGCGGCCCAGACACATATTTTGATTATCGCGGACGAGGAATGGGAACGCAATATCTGCTGTGTGAAAAATTCGCACACAATATCGGCGTATCCCTGCGGGTGGAGCTCTGCCGAGACACTGCCGAGATGATAAAAAGACTTGAAGACGGAGAAGGCGACATCATAGTATATCAGATGCCACGAAAATTGAAAGGTCTGAAATATTGCGGATACGGTACAGACAGCACTTCATGGGCTGTAAGTGCAGGCAACGAGGAATTGTCGGACACACTCAGCCGCTGGTACAAACCGCAGCTGCTTGCACAGATAAAGAAAGAGGAAGACTTCATGTATTCGCCAAGAAGCATACGGCGCCACACTTACTCTCCAATGCTCAATGCTTCTGCCGGCATAATCTCAGAATACGACCATCTGTTCCAGAAATACGCTCCACTCACCCGATGGGACTGGCGTCTGCTCGCCGCACAATGTTATCAGGAATCAACATTCGACCCCAAGGCACGTTCATGGGCCGGAGCCTGTGGTCTGATGCAGATAATGCCAGCGACTGCGGACATGATAGGACTGTCACGCGCCAACATATTTGATCCGGAAGAGAACATCGCCGCTGCGGCCCGTTACATAAAGACACTCAACGGAAAATTTCTTGATATAAGAGACCGCAACGAACGTTGTTCCTTCATTCTGGCCAGCTACAACGGTGGATTCTTCCATATACGCGACGCCATGGCTTTGGCAAAGAAACACGGACGCAACCCTCACTCATGGAGCGACGTGTCGGAATTCGTTCTGAAACTGAGCCGTCCGGAATATTACAACGACCCTGTTGTGAAATACGGATACATGCGCGGTCAGGAAACCGCAGGCTATGTAGAAAGCATCAGAAACCGTTGGGCACAATACCGCAACAAGGCACGCGGAGGATCTGGCGTATTCGGATTCCCCGACAACGTGACACCACAGAAAGCACGCAAGAAACACAGATTCAAACTGTAATAATAAAAACGATGGCATAAAGCGGTCTAGCAGGACTTCAATGCTGACTGGTTTCTACAAAAGACAGAGGTTTCCCCCTACTCAGTCCTTTCTCTTTTTTCTGAGATAAAGACGAGCGAGACTATTTCAAATTCTAAGCAGTTTATAATATTTTAGCTTGAGTTTTCTATTCTACCCCCAAAAATAAGCGAGTATTTGCGAGCTGACTCTCCGTCGGACGCAAATACGCGAGAAATAAGAACTTTGCGCAATATACTGAATACCAACGACTTGTATGCAATACGATTCTTTCTGTCATACAAAATGCACCATTTGAGCACATGATATTGCCCATTTCAGGGCCTGAAACCCACAATATCACACCCTAAAACGGACGTAAACAGAGGATAAAACGGGCATAATCGGAACGCAGGATGAATTATCCAGCATGCCACTACAGGGTATATGATAAGACAGTACAGCCTGAACCTGCCTTTCTTATATATGGCTTAACAATTCTTCACATCTCTTTTGCGATTTTATTTTGTCAAAATAAAGTCAAGAAAAACTGTAAGTTCGACACTTGAGTTTTCTAAAGAATACATATATTTTTCTTTTTAAAATCGGCAAGAATCTGTCTTTGGGAGCCTTCACATACAGCAGACAACTTATAATCTATTTGAAAAACAATATGTATGGAGCATTGACGTCGGTTTCAGGTAAATTACTTCTCAGAAAACGATCCGTTATCGAGGCCGTCCACGATGAACTCAAAATATGACACACGCAGACTGTGTAGACTTATACTATAGCAGTCATCATACAACATGATAAGAGTCTTACAATAAATGTACGGATGCTAAACATCCGTACATTTATTCTTATTGAAACATAAAAGCCATGCATCACTTCCCCCATAGCTATTTTATGCGGCATGAAAAATACGGTCTTATACTCTCGAAGCAATGTGTCTTCTGTACAGCGTCATGTCTGATTTATCCAGAACTCTGTCTATATGTGCTACACGTTCCTGTTGGGTGATACCGCTTTTCTCCATATCATTATCTTCCTTTATGTATATTTGTCCTTCGCCCGTAACAGGAGTATATTCATCCCAATACACTGGAACATTATGAAATTTTCCATCCCCACCATATTTGCTGACGTATGTCAATCGGGTTGTAGACTTATAACCATAAGCATAAACTGTTATTGTAGAGCTGTCGTTGATTGCATTGCTTTGCTTCGTTTTAAGAATACAATCAGTGACACAACTGGAATGTGCAAAATGATTCTGTCCCCAATAATTGGCCAATGCCTCGTGTTCCCAGAACGAACTGTGACGTTTCATATCGCGCCCGTAGATTTCATGTTGAGGACGTATCTGCTGATACATAGGAACACAAAGCAGAGGAGCCAGGCTGAAATATATAGCCCGGAAGTACACTGAATTTATATAATTAAAATTTTTCTTTGCCTTGTCAAAATCGAAGCTGCGATATTGTTGCGGATTCATGTCCAAGTCAAGATTCTGCAGATGCTCGGGTGTGATAGTATTTATCATTCTATGCTTGTCGAAGTCAAAATTATCACCATATCCTATATAACCATCCTTGAGCAGCTTAAGCATATTTCCCTGAGCAAGAGGAGTGAACAGCAGAGCGAATTGCTGATTGTCGTTACGGTTACTGGTATCGAATGCAACTTCAAATTCTTCATTTGTCATCATCGCATAGTCTGATTTGCTCAGATTGCGTGCCTTATTATGAAGCCTAAATTTTTTCCATTTATACGAAAGAGAATGTTCTTTCCCCGCCAATCCACTATGTTTTCTGTGGAATATCAGATCCGGAGCAGCCGTATTACCATATATAAGACGTGTCTTCTCGTAATATTCAGGATAATCGGCCTCGACACTTGCCGTAAGCACCTGAGAATGTCTGACGGTGTGATATTTACCGTCTGAGTCGCGCTCACGTGTCGTCCAATATATAGTTTTACTGCCCGTGTATATTTTAGTACCCATTATCATCTTCCTTGTCCTGCAAAGAACAAATGGATTTCCATTGATAAGCCCGGAATTGGCATATATCACAGAGCGGTCAGAATTGAAAGAGTCATCCCACTTGTAAACATTCTTCAGGTCGGCAAGACGCTGGGCCGTGAAATACGGATCAAACTCCAGACGCGGAACAGTCTTGCTTATCATGCGTGCCAATATATCCCAATCATACAAGCGATTAAGCGGAGCCATCTGGCTCCACGCCTCTTTTGTAAGCTTGTCTATCACATTACACAGATCGTCACGCTCCGACTTCAATTCGCTCAACTGCGGCCTCACCTTTTTAAATAGAAAAACCACATCAGCAAATACAATCAGAGAAAAGAGGCATTTACCCAAGTCGGTAAGATCATTCCAAAAAGCTATTATAGCCACGACTCCTGCGACAGCAGCAATAATCAGCAAAACGCCCCAGGCTTTCCACCGGAATATCTGTGATTTCAACAATGACAGCTCTGTATTATTGCTGCTAATCTTGCTACAAGTGATACGGTTGGCCTTGACATCCACATTAGCCTCTTTCGCCAGTTCATCAAAAGTCTGTTCCGCGACACGTTTGAAACGGTCGCGGAACACTTTCTGATATTCTGTCAGAGGATCATATATGTCGTTATCCATACAAATGTTTTAGAAGAATTTTCCCCTAGCCATCTCACGGGTTTCAGCTGAAGCTGTGAACGGGATACGTGTTGTGTAGCCTTGGCGGGCTGCCACAATCATCTTGGTAGGCCAGCTGAAAATATCAGTATTCCACTGTGCAACACGACTGTTATATACTGTACGCGCCGCTGTTATCTCACGCTGCAGATAGCTGTTCTGCTGCATGGCATCGGCTATTGCATTATGCGCCTTAAGCTCTGGATAAGCCTCTACCTGCGGAAACAAGCGTCCGAAAGCCATATTTACCTGTTGGCTTACACTCTCCCTGTTCTTCTCGTTTACAGTTCCGCTGCGCATGGCAGCCACTGTTTTCATGACATCCTTGTCAAGATCGATGGCTTTTTCTACGATACCAACCACATTCTGCAAAATCTGCACACGCTGTTCGAGATAATTGTCTATGTTGGAAGCCTCAGCCTGAATGCGCTGCTCCAACTGCTGGAAATAATTATGGGCAGATATTTTCATAAAGATAAATATCACGCCCGGCAATATGCCGACAAGACATCCGACAAATGCAACCAACAGAGGATTCTCCAATGTACTGCCCATAAAGTAAACGTACAATAACACAAGACAAGGTATTGTCACCCACAACGCAATTTCGAAAAGTGTGGATCCGAACCCTACTTCAACAGGTAACTGACGATCAATAACATGTACATCACGGCCATTATCATTAACAGGCCCTGTAACTTCATCTAATAGATTTGCCATATATAAATTTAGTTTATTATTTTAAGTCTTATTGCATGGAAAAATAGAAATGTATCGGATATCATCCCAAAGCACCAGTATATTAAATTACTTGACACAATGATATTCATTGTATAACAATGCTGCTTTTGAATATAAATTATGTTTTTTCATAATATCTATAATTACTTATGCAAATATAGAATATTTAATTCATATATGGAAGAATATTACCCATAGAACACTCGCTACACATTCTTTCGAAAACATCCCCAAAACAACAGATATATGATATATGGATTACAACACATACACTATACCAGAAGAAACAGGAAAAAGTTTTCAGTCGATATGAGAGACAACAAAAGCATTACCATAAAGTAAATGCATTTCACCAGACTATAGAATTACACTCTGTTTGTCTGTTCTGGCATTTTAGAAATGAAGAATATGCCATCCATTGCCACACGTAGCTATATAAACAAAGAGAGCTGCAGTAAACTGATAACTGCGGCTCTCTTTCTATGTTATATTAAGACTTGTTATGTCCTAATTTATTTCACCTTTTCTACAATAGCCTTGAATGCTTCAGGATTGTTTACAGCGAGATCGGCAAGAACCTTACGGTTGATTTCGATACCTGCTTTGTGAAGCGCACCCATAAGTGTAGAATAACTCATGTTCTCAAGACGTGCTGCTGCGTTGATACGCTGAATCCACAATGAGCGGAAGTTGCGTTTCTTGTTACGACGGTCACGGTATGCGTATGTGAGACCCTTCTCCCATGTGTTTTTAGCAACCGTCCAGACATTCTTTCTTGCACCATAGTAACCCTTGGTGAGTTTAAGAATTCTTGTTCTTCTTGCTTTCGAAGCAACGTGATTTACTGATCTTGGCATAGTTTTGTTTTCCTTTTAAATGTTTTGACTAATTAAAATTAACGGAGGCAGAGCATATCACGCACCGCTTTCAGGTTGCTACCATCCACCATTGTCTGATGAACGAGGTTTCTCTTCTGCTTCTTTGTTTTCTTAGTCAAGATGTGACTGTGGTAAGCATGATGTCTTTTGATCTTACCAGTACCAGTGAAGCTGAATCTCTTCTTTGCACTGGACTTTGTCTTCTGTTTTGGCATTTTTTTATGTTTTAAATTATTATTTAATATGAGTGGCAACGCATATACCCGGCGTTACGCACTTCTCGTCTTATTCCATATTGAGTTTCTTCAGAGCCTCTTCGCTGATTTTTGCGTTTGCGAAAAGTCCTCCGTTTGCCGGAACTTCATCCTCGGCCTCAGCAGCCTTTGCAGCATTCTGGATCTTGAGTTCAGCCTCACGGCGCTCACGGTCGAGCTTTTGCTGGCTCTTCTTGGCCACACCAGCCTTCTTGGGCGAAAGATAGAGGAACATCTTCTTTCCATCGAGCTTCGGGAGCTGTTCCACTTTGGCAATCTCCTCCAGATCATTGGCAAAACGAAGGAGAAGCACCTCACCCTGTTCCTTAAAAAGAATAGAACGGCCTCTGAAGAAAACATAGGCACGCACTTTATTTCCCTCACTCAAGAATTCCTTTGCATGCTTGAGTTTGAAGTTATAGTCGTGCTCATCGGTCTGAGGTCCGAAACGTATCTCCTTTATATCAACCTTAGCCTGCTTTGCCTTCATCTCCTTGGCATGCTTCTTCTGCTGATACAGGAATTTGCTATAGTCGATGAGACGACAAACCGGAGGTTGTGCATTTGGAGATATCTCCACAAGGTCAACACCTTGATCGTGGGCCATGTCAAGCGCCTGACGTATCGGCATTACAGTCGAACCGTCTTCTCCTACAACTCGTACTTCCCTGACGCGAATTTGCTCATTCACGCGGTACTGATTCTTCATTTTGTCATTCTTCATTCAACTATTTTATGATAAGCGACTGCAAAGTTACCACATTTCAACCAATCGGCAAAATATTTCATTGTTTTTCTTTTAACATAATGCTTGTTTTGGATGCCTTTCCACAAGACGGCACGAATAAGAAAAGACCGAAATGGAATACACCGCACATATATGCCTCCAAACGGTGTTTCACAACAATCTGGTTTCTACGTGATATGAAAAGGCTACAAAAACTGTAAAAAGAAAAAAGCGCTGCAGGAAACGCATCTGCGCATCATCCTGCAACGCCTTTGCTATGTTCAAAACTAAAACGTAGTCTTCTTATTCCGGACGGATGTCGGTGGCCTTGAGCATTTCGGCTACATCAGCATTGATCTTAGCAGCAAAGTCTTCCATTGACATAACGCTCTGTTCACCACCACCCTGCTTGCGCACGGCTACAGTTCCGTCAGCCTGCTCCTTCTCACCTACAACGAGCATGTAAGGAATGCGCTTCATCTCATTATCGCGGATCTTGCGTCCAATCTTCTCGTTACGGCTATCAACAGAAGCACGAACGCCCTGATTGTCAAGATATCTGCAAACCTTCTTCGCATAATCATTATACTTCTCTGAGATAGGAAGGATGGCAACCTGATCCGGTGTGAGCCACAATGGGAAGTGACCGGCAGTGTGTTCGATAAGAACAGCACAGAAGCGTTCCATAGAACCGAATGGTGCACGGTGTATCATGACAGGAGTCTTCTTGGTATTGTCCTCGTCGGTGTACTCGAGTTTGAAACGCTGCGGCAGGTTATAGTCAACCTGTATGGTACCGAGCTGCCAACGACGACCTATGGCATCCTTAACCATGAAGTCGAGTTTCGGACCATAGAATGCAGCCTCACCGTATTCAATCTTAGCCTTAAGACCTCTTTCATGGCAAGCCTCGATGATGGCCTGCTCGGCAGAAGCCCACACTTCATCTGAACCGATATACTTCTCATGGTCGTTAGGATCACGCAGAGATATCTGTGCTTCTACGTTGTCATCAGTGAAATTGAAGGTAGAGAACACTGTCTGGATAATATCGATCACTCTCAAGAACTCGTTCTTCACCTGATCAGGACGACAGAAGATATGAGCATCGTCCTGTGTAAACGAACGTACACGAGTGAGACCATGGAGCTCACCGCTCATCTCATAACGGTATACTGTACCGAATTCTGCGATACGCAGAGGCAGGTCCTTGTAAGAACGCGGCTTCCAAGCGAACACCTCACAGTGGTGAGGACAGTTCATCGGTTTGAGCATATACTCCTCATCCTCTTCCGGAGTGTGTATCGGTTGGAATGAATCCTTACCGTAGTGTGCATAATGACCAGACGTAACGTAGAGGTTCTTGCTTCCGATATGCGGAGTGATCACCTCCATGTAACCGTAGTTCTTCTGTATCTTGCGCAGCATGTCCTGAAGACGCAGACGCAACTCAGTACCTTTCGGCAGCCATATAGGCAGTCCCTTACCCACACGCTCAGAGAACATGAAGAGTTCCATCTCACGTCCTATCTTGCGATGGTCGCGCTTCTTAGCCTCCTCAAGCATGAGAAGATACTCGTCGAGCATTTTCTTCTTCGGGAAAGTAATACCGTATATACGTGTCATCTGCTCGCGCTTTGCATCGCCACGCCAGAATGCACCAGCCACGCTTGTCAACTTAATAGCCTTAATGGAACCGGTGCTCACGAGGTGCGGACCACGACACAGATCGGTAAACGATCCCTGTGTGTAAGTTGAGATGGTGCCATCCTCAAGATCCTGGTCTATATGCTCGCACTTATAAGTCTGCCCGTCAGCATTGAATTCTGCCAGAGCGTCAGCTTTTGCCACGTCCTTGCGTACCACCGGCTCGTTTTTCTTGGCCAGTTCCTTCATCTTTGCCTCAATGGCAGGAAAATCATTCTCGCTTATAGTGACACCCTTAGGAGGCATTACATCGTAGAAAAATCCGTTCTCAACAGCCGGACCAAAGCCGAACTGTATGCCCGGATAGAGTTCCTGCAGGGCTTCAGCCAGCAGGTGGGCCGATGTGTGCCAGAAAGTGTGTTTGCCTTCTTCGTCTTCAAATTTGTACAGAACAAAATCCGCATCCTCAAGAATAGGACGGTTCAGTTCTACTGTTTCGCCGTTTACGCCGCAAGATACAACGTCGCGGGCAAGAGCAGGCGAAATGCTCTCTGCAATCTGTAAACCGGTCACGCCCTGCTCGTACTCATGAACAACGCCGTCCGGAAAAGTGATCTTTACCATAACAAATTAGTATTTAATCTTTTTATGTTGCAAAATTAATATATTCTTTCAATAAAAAACAATTACTGCTGATAATTTTATCAGCGTGATTTCTTGTCAGACTGCTGGTATTTTTTTATGAGACTGTACGCGTCATACAGTCCAAGTTCTCCTGCTTTGCTCAGATCCGCGATACCACCATTGACGTCCTTGTTGTTTATGCGTGCCAGTCCTCGGTTGTAATAAGCCTCTGCGAGTTTCGCATCAAGTCGTATAGCCTCGTTATAGTCGGCTATGGCCTTATCATAAAGTTTTCCGGCCGCATACATATTGCCACGATTATAATACAGATACTGATTATCGGCATCGAGCTTTATAGCCTGGTTCATATCCGCCCTGGCTCTCTCAGCCGCAATACGCACATCAGTTCCGCCCGAAGCATTGAACTCATTCATCTTCGACAGACATACGGCACGCTGCCAATAACCAAGCGACGACAGGGAATCTATGGACAAATAGGTAGTCAAGTCGGAAATCGCAGCATCATAGTTCTGTAAAGATGAATATACAACCGAACGTACAAGTACATCAGACTTAACATCGGCTACATTTCGCGATGCATCTATTCTGGCAGACAGACTGTCCACACATGCAAAATAGTTCTGCGAAGTGGTCTTGTCGAGCTGGCGCGACATACAGTTGACATAAACATGACGGAACACACGACCCGTGTTGTTGAACCTTTCCACAACAGTCGAGAATGCCTGATAACTTTTCACACCATTATCGTAGGGCGACATGGCTAGAAAGTACATCGGCCTGAACGACTGTTCCACAGAACGGTTCTGCACGCGTCCTCGATAATCGCTCTCATACTCGTGCTCCACCTTGTTCTCATCAGCAACGACAATCTGATTGTATTTCTCCGGATCAATGTCGCTTCTCTTTCGCATCTGTTTGGTTTTCGATGCGCTCCAGCGTGGCTGCACACCCTGATGCTTGTCCATCTGAGCCTTCAGTATCTTGAACTCATCAAGTTCTGCCTTGGCCGTCATTCCCAGGCGGCGATAGCAATTGGCTCTCCGCGCAAGGCCTGTCCAGAAGTTCGGGAATTGATTGATAACCGTCGTATAGTCTTTTATGGCAGCCTGCAGGTCACCAGTACGATCATGCAGCAACGCTCTGTTGAAAATAGCCATTACGTTGCCCGGCTCCATCTTAATAACATAGTCGAAGTCGGTTATCGCTCTATTGTCGTCACCCAACTGCATGCCAAGCAATCCACGGTTATAGCGTGCCATGAAATTGTTGGGATCGAGATCTATAGCCTTGTCGTAATCAGCCATGGCACCACGCAGGTTGTTCAAATTGTAACGCGCAAGACCACGATTGACATAATTTGCCACATTCTGAGGCTTCAGATGTATAGCCTTGTCAAGACTGGCAGCCGCATCCTTCCACTTGGAACGTGACAAACTTATCATGGCTTTTGCCGACCATGCGTCAGCATTGTATGGATCGATCTCCAAGCTTTTGCCAAGCCACTCATCCGCCTTGGTGGTGTCTTTCTGCATGAGAAAAACCTCAGCCTTCAGCGAATAAGCCTTGGCATTGGTTTTCCATCTTGTTATCATAGTGTCAAGATCTGCCTGTGCACGCTCATAATCCTTATCTTCAATGCGGCACAACGTGCGGTTATACCAGACATTGTAATTCCACGGATTGAACTCAAGCGACTTGTCATAATCACCTATTGCACCGTCAAAATTTTTCTGATGGATGCGACACAGACCTCTGAGCTCATATATATCGGATATGTACGGATTCAACTTTATAGCTTCCGTCACATCACTTTCTGCTCCTACATAGTCGTCAAGATAGAATTTCGCGACACCTCTGAAAAACCAGGCATCATAAAGATAAGGCTTAACGTTAAGAACCTGATTGAAATACTGTATTGAAAGTACATAGTCTTCATAAAAGAGAGCACTGCGGCCGGTCACCATAAGACGATCGGTATTGAACTGCGCAAATATTCCCAGCGGCAGAATCAGCATTATGAAAGACAGTACTTTTCTCATCTTTTCGCAGGTTTTGTACGATATCCGCAACGATAACGGCCCTGCAACAGAGATTTCAATTTGTTGCGGATGAGCTGTTTACGCATCGGAGAGAGGCGGTCAACAAACATTGTTCCATCAAGATGATCGAACTCATGCTGCATCACACGAGCCAGATAACCATCCACCCATTCGTCGTGCATGTTGAAGTCTGCGTCCTGATATGTCACATGTATGCGTTTGGGACGGGTCACATTCTCATGTATTCCAGGAAGTGACAAACAGCCTTCTTCCATTGTTTCCTTGGGACCGTCAGTATCATACTCCACAATATGAGGATTTATGTAAACCTTTTTAAAATCCTTGTATTCTGGGAAGTCCTCACTAAGAACATCAAGATCTATAACAACCAGGCGTATATCAAGTCCTATCTGAGGCGCAGCAAGTCCTATGCCATCGCTTTCGGTAAGGGTTTCGAACATGTTTTCAATAAGAGCCTGCAAATCCGGATAATCGGGTGTAATGTCCTGTGCCTGTTTGCGCAACACAGGATTACCATAAATATAAATAGGTAGAATCATCAAACTTTAGAAATAGAATTTAATATAACAGTTATAAACAAAATGTGTTTACCACTTTTTATCCTGTCTGTAGTCTAAATAACTCTGTAAAATGATTGTGGCACTAATCTCATCGACCAATGCTTTATTGCGCCGTGCTTTCTTGCCTATGCCACTGTCAATAATAGCCCTATGAGCAAGCACTGATGTAAAACGCTCATCGTAAAGCTCTATCGGGATAGCCGGGAAAGCCTTACGCCATCTGGCAACGAACTGAAGGACACGCGAATGGTTCTCACTCGGTTCACCGTTCAGTTGTCTCGGCTCACCGATTACAATTCGCTCAACATCCTCACGGCCAACATAAGACGACAAAAACGAAAATAACTCAACGGTGTCAACAGTTGCCAATCCATTTGGTATTATCTGCAATGGATCGGTAACTGCTAACCCCGTCCGTTTTTTTCCATAATCTATGGATAATATGCGAGCCACAATGTTTATTATTTCTTAAAGAGCAACCATGCATCCGGATATTTAGCACGGAACTGGTCGCGTGAGCTCACTGCGTCAGACTTCTGATCGAATGTGGCAGAAACCACACGATAGAAGTTATTTGAAGGATTATATACTATCTGAGCATCATATCCTGCACCTTTCAGAGTACTCTGCAGTCCTTCCGCATTTGCCTTCAGGGAGAATGAACCAACAACAACACTGTAAGCCTTCAATCCGGCACCGCTTACAAGAGTAACGTTTTCTGAACGAACAGGAGCGTTGTCTGTATTGTCAACAACGGTTGTCTGTGTAACTGGTTTTTCCACAATCGGAGCGACAACAGGTGTCTCGCTTTCAGCAGCTTCTGTCTGCTGGCTTTCCTGCTGTGCCTGTGCTTTCAAATACGCCTTTTTATAAGCACTCTCACTCGACTTACAACCTGTAAGTGCTAATGCGGCACACACGCCTGCACACAAAACCACACTTTTTTTCATTTTCATATTAGTTATTAATTATAAATTCGTCAAAATTTAATAATGTGCGAAATTACAAAATATATTATAAGTATAAGAAAATTAGGCACATAAAGTTTGTTAAATACCAAAACGCGGGCATTTTTAACAAAAAATGGCTTTTAAAACAACACTTCTTACGCATCTTTTTTCTATATTTGCTCATAATTAAACTAACATTGTTGAATTAAAAACTTTACGAAAATGAAAACACTGGGTTATATCGGCGCATTTTTAGGAGGTGCTATTGCCGGAGCTGCTTTAGGAATTCTCATGGCGCCAGAAAAAGGTAGCGAAACTCGTACTAAAATAGGAGATGCAATAGACGATTTCTGCAAGAAACACAACATCAAATTAAGCCGCAATGAGGTTGAAGATCTCGTTGACGACATTAAGGATGCAACAGAAAGAGCCAACGGATAAACTGCCGATATGTTTTCAAGTGATAAAAACATAGAAACCATAGGACAGCTTATCGAGGCGATAAGACATTACATCGGGCTTCAGACAAAATACGCGAAGCTCGATGTAATTGACAAGATTGTGCGTCTGCTTACGGCTTTTGTGATGATGATCATACTAACCGTATTACTGATGCTTATGCTTATTTACGCTTCCTTTGCCGCAGCATTTGCCTTACAACCACTCATCGGCGTAGCTGCTGCATTCTGCGTGGTGGCCGGCGCATACCTCACAGCACTTATATTATGCATTATTTTCAGAAAGAAGTGGATAGAGCGTCCGTTGGTTAAATTTCTGGCCAGCGTTTTAATGCAAGAATAATACTTCTATGACAACAACTGATAAAAATACACAGACGTTCTGTTCGTTGGCTGATATACGTGCCCGCAAGGAGCAACTGCAAAATGAGATTTATGCCGACGAGGAAAAAATAGCTTCACTATGGAGTGAACTCTTTTATAAAAAAGAGACACAAGAGCCAGCCACTCCTGTACAACGTATGTCCAACATGATAAATATGGGTGCTGGTGTAATAGACGGTGTCATTCTCGGTTGGAAAATCTACAGAAAATTCAAAGGTAGCCGCTCTATATTCAAAAAGAGGAGACGTTGATTGTCATACCGTCGTATGCCAGATGGACACCGTCTGGCAGCTTGGCGGAAGCTTCGGAATAAAGCCCTATATGATGGCATACATGAGTAAGATAAACTTCTTCTGACTTTATTTTGTGAGCAAAGTTTATTGCATCATCAACCAACTGATGTGAGTGGTGTTCTTTAGTGAAACGTAAAGCATTGACAACAAGTTTCTTCACACCGTATAGTTTTGATAATTCTGAATCTTCTATCGTTTTCATATCCGTAATATATGCAAACTCACCAAACCGATACCCCAATATCGGCATTTTACCATGCATAACCTTTACGGGGAATACATCTATGTCACCTATTCTGAAAACATCATGAGGCTTTATAACATTCAGTTTTATTAACGGTACACCTGGATAAAGATCATTACCGAAACAATACGGCATCACACGTTTAACACATCCGGCAGTTGTATTGTCTGCATATATATTAACTGCGCCAAACACACAAAAGGGACGCAAATCGTCTATGCCTGCCACATGGTCATAATGACAATGTGTAAGAAGTACGGCATCAATAGGCCTAAAGGGGAATGGCATCAACTGTTCACGTATATCAGGGCCACAGTCTATCAACACTCGAGTAGAAATAGTTTCAAGCAGGGCGGCACTGCGCATATGCCTGTCACGAGGATCATTACTGCGACAAACATTACAACCACACCCCAATGAGGGCACTCCGCCAGATGTACCTGTTCCAAGCAGTGTGACTTTCATAATTTATAGATCGACTAAATATATTTGTTCTAACCCTAAAGATTATCGTATAATATTTACTTCCGGGTAAATTTCTATACCAAACTTTTTCCAAACATCCTCACATATTCTTTCACAAAGCGCAACTACTTCTGCACCGGTAGCACCACCATGGTTCACAAGAACAAGAGACTGCTTCTCGTAAACACCAGCATTTCCAAGCGAACGCCCTTTCCATCCACACTGTTCAATAAGCCATCCTGCCGGTATCTTCACACGACCGTCACATAAAAGATAATGTGGCATATCATGGTATTCTTCATGAAGAGCAGAATATTTCTTTTCATCTACCACCGGATTCACAAAGAAGCTGCCAGCATTTCCCATTATTGCGGGATCAGGCAATTTAGCATTTCTTATAGAGATAATAGAATCTCGTAGATCTCTTGCCGTAGGTTCATCTATTCCTTTTGCCAGAAGAAAGGATCTTATATTACCATAGTCCAGTTTTGGCTCGAAAGTTTTGGAAAATCTGTAAGTCACATAAGTAATCACATAACGGTTCTTCCACTCGTGCTTAAACCGGCTGTCTCTATAGCCATAATGACAATCATTCGACGTGAATTTACAGATATCCCCAGTCTGAATATCCACAGCCTCAACATTCACTATCAGATCCTTAACCTCAGAGCCGTAAGCACCTATATTCTGAACAGCAGAAGCGCCCACATCCCCTGGAATTGCTGAAAGATTTTCGGCTCCATACATACCGTTTGACACAGCATATTCAACAACATCATCCCAAACTTCTCCTGAACCGCATCTCAAACGGATGTCATCTCCCTCCGAAATCGTTTCAATTCCTTTTATTCCTGAATGAAGTATTGTTCCGGAGAAATCTCCGACAAACAACATATTACTGCCTCCACCTAAAAATAGCAGAGGTTTCTGAAAACGTTCTGTTTGTAATACTATTCCACGAAGTTCCTCAACTGTACTGAACTCAATAAATCTTGCACATCTGACATCCATGCCAAATGTATTATGCTTTAACAAACTATAGTTGCAAAAATCTTTCATTATACTATCAGTTTTATTAGCATCCACTTTCCTTCTTTTTTACGGAATGTAAGTTCTGTTTCAAGACCATTGGATATTCCTCTTATAACGAAAATCCTCTGATTACCACCAGATTTTCTCTCACTGTCATATTGAATATTATAAATCATCCCAGAAGGCAGTTCTGGTGCGAAAGACAACCATTGTTCCGGTGCAAGAAAACCACTCGTAGTATCAAACTCATCATCCGAGCTGGGACCAGAAAAATCCAAAGGATCATTAATACTACTTATCTGAAAAGCTGAATCTGTTGCAAATTTACTGTAAAAGCTCAAAAATGAAGCATTACGGTTTTTGCGCATTCCTTCATACTTTATTGCTGTCATTTTCCAAAGCCCTTGCACCCTATCAAAAAGATATTGCTTAACAGTATTACGCTTAAGATATATCTTTTCAACAATCACATGGTGAATTGTCGTATCTTTCACAACATTCATCTGTCTAAGATTATCAAATATCAGTGTATAATAATCCTGATGCATAAAGAAATGTTCGGTTTTCCAAGCACTAGCTTTTATAAAAGTTGTATCTTTTCGAATTACCGGCAACGGAAACTTAATACGTTTTCTCTGTAATTTACCGTTGGCAGCAAAATTAAAGAAAAAATCGTCAAACAGTTCATCTGCCGCCCGTGGCATTGGAGTTTCAGATATGATTGTTTCCATCGTATCCGTTGCAGTCGTATCTGCAGACAGAGAATCAGTAATAGAAACAGAACCCGCCATGAAGTTCTTTTTGTCCGAACAACCCATTGAAGAAAAACTTATTACACTGATAACAATTATCAGTATAATAAAAACAGCACATCTTTTCATATACATATTGCAGGACTTGTCATTCCTCAAATTTTTGGCAAAAGTACAACTTTATTTCTATATTTTTCTTATTCTAAGCTAAAAATATTACCTTTGCAACGTTTAAATATAAGGCATAGCATTATAATGAGCAAAAACACCCTTTATGAACCGTCATGCCTGTTAGCAACAACCAACAACACAATCAATATAATAATTATGATATTGGACAAAATAGACCAACTGATTATCGAGGTAAACAATCTTTCTGCAAAAAGTGCCGAAGAAATAGAATCACTGCGCTTGAAATATCTTGGAAAGAAAGGCGAAATCACCGCTCTCATGGCTGATTTCAGAAATGTTGCACCAGAAGAAAAAAAGACTGTCGGAATTAAAATAAATGAACTTAAGCAACTAGCTATACAGAAAATCAATGAATTGAAAGAGAATGCAGATACAGGTAATGATATTTTCAATGATATCGACCTGACACGTTCTGCTTACCCGATACAACTCGGAGCACGTCATCCTCTGACAATTACAAGAAATAAAATTATCGATATATTCCAGCGTATGGGATTCAGCATTGCTGAAGGACCGGAAATTGACGACGACCTGCATGTTTTCACGAAACTGAACTTTGCTGCAGACCATCCAGCACGCGATATGCAAGACACGTTCTTTATTGAGACCAACCAGGAAGACGTTACAAAAAACATCATCCTTCGCTCTCATACATCCAACGACCAAAGCCGCGTGATGGAACATCAGCAACCACCTATTCGTGTGATATGTCCAGGCCGTGTATATCGTAATGAAGCAATTTCTGCACGTGCCCATTGTTTCTTCCATCAAATTGAGGGCCTTTATATAGACAAGAACGTTTCATTTACAGACTTAAAACAAGTTCTTCTTGCATTTGCGAAAGAACTGTTTGGCAATGACACACGTATCCGTTTGCGTCCAAGCTATTTCCCATTCACAGAACCAAGTGCAGAAATGGACATATCATGTCATATATGTGGAGGCAAAGGTTGTGGTTTCTGCAAACATACAGGATGGGTTGAAATTCTTGGATGTGGAATGGTTGATCCAAATGTACTTGAAGCATGTAATATTGACAGTAAGGTTTACAGTGGATATGCTTTCGGATTGGGAGTTGAGCGCATAACAAATCTGAAATATCAGGTTGCGGATTTGAGAATGTTCTCAGAAAATGATGTACGATTCCTCAACGAATTCGAATCCGCAAACTAACAGATAAAAGATCTGAAACTGATATAAAAATTATAACGTTTATAAAATTTATATCACCCCATACTATCCAATATAATGTTGCATGCGAACATGGACAAAATATGCAGCATAATACTCATACATAGAGGACATATCAAGTTCTTTTCCATGCAAACATTATATTACGATAGATTTTAGAATTATACAAAAGTCTGATATATCTAGCTGATTTGCCATCATATAATACTAAGTAATATCAGACCAAGACTAAGTCAGTATGATACCATTAAGTTATCATAACTGCATGATCTAGATTTAAGATGAAATTGAAATATATCATAATTCTATTTTTCACTTATTGTATATGCATCTCCGTTCATGCACAGACAAGCGATTCTTTAGTTGTCAATGAATTACGTGCTTCCGGTATCAAATTCTCCAAAAACAACAGCGTTACATTATTAATGAACGGTCAGGAAAAATTCGATGATATGTTTAAAGCCATCCGTCAGGCACGGAGCAGCGTTCATCTTGAATACTTCAACTTCCGCAATGATTCTATCGCAGGTCTTCTTTTCAAACTGCTTGCCCAAAAAGCCCAAGAGGGCGTTGAGGTAAGGGCTTTGTTTGATGGTTTCGGAAATGATTCCAACAATAGACCTCTTCGTAAACGTCATCTGAAAGAGATACGAAATAAAGGCATTGAAATTTACGAGTTTGACCCAATTCGTTTTCCGTGGGTCAACCACGTCTTTCACAGAGATCACCGCAAGATTGTTGTCATCGATGGAAAGATTGCATACACAGGAGGAATGAATGTTGCTGATTATTACATAAACGGCACAGAACAGGTTGGAGACTGGCGTGACATGCACTGTAGAATCGATGGTGACGAAGTAAACACTCTCCAAGCCATCTTCTTAAAGATTTGGAATAAAGTAACAGGACAAAATGTTCACGGAGCACAATATTTCAGAGGTTGTTTCCCTGCAACTTATTTTAAAGACTTAAAACCCGACACCTGTGAAACGGCCGGAAAAAAAATGGTCGGCATAATAAACCGCGAACCCCGTATAAGCAACAAGATAATACGTGCATTCTACGAAAGTGCGATAAACAACGCCAAGGACAGTATAAAAATTATCAATCCATATCTGACACTCAATCATAAGTTGAAAAAATCACTACGGAATGCAATAAAACGCGGTGTGAAAGTTGAAATCATGGTATCTGCACACAGTGATATTCCGTTAACTCCAGACTGTGTATTCTACAATGTACATAATCTAATGAAACATGGTGCTGATATCTACATCTACAAGCCAGGATTCCACCATACGAAAGTAATAATGGTTGACGGACGATTTTGCACTGTTGGCAGTGCCAACCTTAATGCACGAAGCCTTAACTTCGACTATGAGGAGAACGCTGTCATTATCGACAGATGCACAACCAAAGAGTTGTCTGACATGTTTGACAAAGACAAATCTGATAGTTTTAAACTTACACCAGAAACATGGGATGAATTCAGAACAGACTGGCAGAAATTTGTTGCCTGGTTCGCTCATTTGCTCACTCCGTTCCTTTGATCATCACATCATATACTGTTTATATCGACATATCCGTGCATAACAGCATATGCCGTTAAAGAAGCAACACTTTTCAGATTAAGCTTAGCCATCACATTCTTACGATGTGTTATTACAGTTGAAACACCTATTCCCAATTTATCTGCAATTTCTTTATTGATTAATCCCCTCACAACCAACGACATTACTTCTATTTCTCGCGCAGACAATATACACTGCTTGAACTCCCCGTTCTCTGCAGACGGCAAATTACGTCCCTCCGCATGAGCATAATGTTCAAGCATCAGAAGCGACTTCAACAAATGATGTTCCGGGAGACTCACACATATATTATGAAAGCCTTCCGTCAATACGAAAGGCTCACTAAAATGTGACAATACTATTGTCTTTTTCTTATGCAAAACAAAAAAATCTTTGTGTTCCAATACAATATTCACATTAACGAAGTAATGAAAATAATGCTCCGGTCTGTTAGCCTCCAGCTCGGCAAATGATCTGAAGTTATCTACATTCATTATCGGCATCACATTTTGCAACATATTTTTCAGACCAATGCCAACAAACGTATTCGAATCAACAATTACCACGCAAGGCTTTTCCATAAACCGCAATTATAATTAATTTCCATTCTTCCAGAAACGATAAGTAATGTCAGTAAAATCATCTCCCGATACGCGCTTGTACAGACGCTGATTTGTTGTATGATCTTTCAAACATCCAAGATGTTCTATATATGGACCCACTTTTATATAATCAAAATCCGATTTCTTTACTTTAGACGGTATCCGTTGTCTTCCGCTGTACCATGCAATCTTATACTGTGGATATTCACGACGTAGGAAACGAGCCAGAACATTCACATATTCAGGTTCAGCATCACCGCCCATAAAACAGATACATGTGATATCCTTACCATATTCATGCATGAACTTTTCCAATACGACAGGTGTCAACGGCACACCTATATCCTGCCACAAATAAGTGCTGTGACACCCCGGACAACGGCAAGGGCAATTCGATATATTTATCGAAAGCGTTACCTCGTCCGGGATCTCCTGAAACACTATTCCGTAATTTGTATATTTCAGCATTCTCTTCAAATATTCCTTATCTAAAAAATCATGCTTCAACCATCTTTTCCTTATCCGCGTAATATCTGCGACCTGCCTCCTGCTGACGTGCCTGCGAGAAGTTGCTCACGCGTTTCAGATAACCAATTATACGTGTCACATAATCGATGTTTTTGCTATGACAATGAGGACATTCCTTGAGATAACGCTTGTCTATATGCCCACAATCATTGCATACGGTATTCGGTATGTTGAAAGTGAAATAATTACATCCCTCAACTGCAGCAACCTTCAACAAATGTCTGTATTGAGCTTTTGACAGATGTTCTTCCAAGTTCATGTGCAATGCCGACCCGCCTGTAAGATGTTGTATATACGGAGCACCATGCAGTTTGAACTTATCCATTATATTCAGGCTATCATCCTCAACCACATAGAAATAACTGTTATAGCAGTCACGTGGTACGAAATAGCCGTCCTCCCTATCCCATTTCGCGTGTTTCACGCCAACATTCTCTGCAGGGATCATCTCACAATTGAACATCACGTCCTTGGTACGATATTTCTTATTATAGGTTTCTACAATTCCCAATACAGTCTGTACAAAATTCAAATAGTCCGGGTTATCATTTATCTGCAATCCCATAAACTCAGCAGCCTCCACAAGTCCGTTAACTCCGATAGTAAGATACTGACGACTCATATTGATATATCCCGCATCAAACAGAGGCAACATCTTATGTTCCTGCAGATCTTTCAGATTTTCATTATATGCAAGCTGTACCTTATGACACAAATCAACAACCTCTGCAAGAAATTCCTTATAATCTATCTTATTGTTTACGGCATACTGTATACAACGGTTCAGATTAATCGTGAGCACACTTTTCGAACCAGTTGAAACGCCTCCGGCTCCAAGTGTATAACTGAAACCATTGTCCTGAATTTCGTTGCGCAGACGACAACAAGAACTGAGAGAATCGGCATTATCACTCATATATGTAAAGAACGAATGTCCCTCCGAATACATTTCAGCAGTGAAATCAGCCCATTCCTTATCAACTGCATCACCATCCTTTGTCAGTAATGCCATTGTCTCGACTGGGAATGTAAGAATTGTTTTCGTACGCTCTTTGTTAAACCACTTCATGAATCTCTTCTGCAACCATGACAATCCGTTCCAATCCGGCTGCGAACCATCTGGAAAATAGAAATTGCCGAACAGACTCTCAAAGTAAGGTTTGTCATAATAAGCTACATTCCAGAACACCGCCTGATAGTTACGGGCACCGGTAGGCTGATTGATTGAATAGACAATCTGCTCAAAGCAATCGGTTATCATCTTGTCTATTGTGCGCTGCTTCAACGACAAGTCAACAACCTTATCCGGCTCTTTCCAATAATCCTTCCCATATTCCAGTCCGAGGAAATAGTTCAAATACATCAGGAATTCCGGAGTCGCGCATGCACCACTAAGCATACTTGACACCATGAACACCATATTTACAAAACCACCACAGAACGATTTTAGATTTGTCGGCGCCGTAGAGTTACCTCCTATAGACATAGTACCACCTGTCAACCAAGGATACATTGTTATAGAAGCACAGTAGTTTGCAAGACTTGTCTCATCATTCTTATATATGAAATGATGTGACAGTTTGTCTATATAGTCATCAGCAACCTCCTTGCCATACATTTTCTTAATTCTGTCTGTCAGCAGTCTTCTGTTCAGACGAATAAATCCAGATTTTGGCAATTCACCTATAAGTGTTGCAATATTCTTGTGCTCCACATTTGCATTAGCATCATACTTTGAACCAGTTGCCGCATTTGATGCATTGCAGTATTCAGTAAGGAAACGCAATTTGTCCATCGTTTCACGGTCTTCTGTATGCTTCTGTCTGTAAAGCATGAACGACTTTGCTACCTTATAATACCCTTCCTGCATCAAGGCCATCTCCACCTGATTCTGAATGTCCTCCACCTTTATGTCCTCATGCATATCCAAATGGCTGAGAATCTTCGACAATGAGCACAAATCAGTCTCCTCGTTTACAGAATTGAACGCTTTTATTACGGCATTCATAATTTTGTCAAGAGAAAAACGGTCACGCGAACCGTCCCTTTTCAAGATAGTAAAGTCTTTCATTTCCATTCCAATTCTTTGCCATTACGGATAACTTTTTCATTTTCATTTTTCAAAAAGTTATCCAAAACAGAAAACTTTTAAAAATTATCCGTAATGATAGTTACACCTTTTGTTACGTTTTCAAATTCGGTGCAAAGATAACCAAAAATATAGAATAACTACATTATCCACCCAATATTTTTGTAATAAAAATATCCTGCCATTTATAGTTTTACAGTCGAGATATCCACCAGATTGTTCACAATAGCATAGATAGTAAGCCCGGCTACACTGTGTATCTGAAGCTTTCGTGCAATGTTCCGCCTATGAGTTATCACTGTGTTTATCGATATGCAAAGATGATCCGCAATTTCCTTGTTTGTCATTCCTTGCACAAGACTTACGATAACCTCCTTCTCACGTTCACCAAGCATTTCACCATTATCGTTTTTTTTGCCTATCATGTTCGAAATATTCTGACTAACTCCACTCTGACGCGATTTATGCTCAAGAAGCCTTATTGCCGGTATGAATATTTTATCCTCGACCTCTGCATGCAGCGACAACCATTCTTCATTATTATATATATCATATAAAGTTGCCGAAAGCTGATTGTTGTGTAGTCCGTCACCAGGCAAGTACTTTATTATGATGCTTTTCAATTCTCTGAGCCTGTCACTCTCCTGTCCATGATGTTTAGAATATGTATCAATGTCATAGTTTCCCGTCGGTTTCCCATCAAGCAATGCTTCCACATAAGGAAAGACATTTTTTTCCTCATATCTCATGTGCGATGTTATGGAATGTGCATATTCATCATAAAGTTTTATTATCAGTCCGGCAAGATTATCACTTTCATCCAAGGCTCCAACAAGTCCCCGCCTTATAAACGGCAATTGGAATCCGAGAAAATATTCGTGACTTGCCTTCAGATATTGCAACAACGTCGGCACGGAAAGTTTGCTTATGTCATCGGCATTCAGATAACCATTGATGGTAAAGTTCACCACAGCCATGAATGTGAATGTATCCACATTCTGTTCTTCACACACAGCACTCACGGTCTTGTCACCAAACCCCAGACTTATTCCAAAACTGCCAAGACACTGCAACAGATTATAATTATCCTTTATAAGCGATATCATCTTGTCGCTTGCCTCATACATCTTAAAACTTCTCATCACACATTATTATAATAATATATAATTACAACCGCAAAATAACAAAAAACTTACGACACACACAATAATTATTTTTAGGTATTTTACACACATCTGAACGCTGTCAAACTTCTTTCCTCGTCAATCGCATACCAACTTCTTGCTACCGTCATTTTACTAAAATTTAAGTATTGCGGAAAATATCTGACAGAAATAACTTTGCAATCATAAAAAAACACAAATAAATCTATAAAATATGAGAACAAAAATCATTCTCTCACAGGTCGTTGCACTGGCCGTTTCCGGGTGTCCGTTCTTTGCAAACGCACAGACAGTCACATCCGACAGTATCCAACAACATGTATCCGGCAATCGTCTGAGTATAGGTGGATATGGAGAAGTGGCACTCACCCGCAATTTTTTCAGCGATAACATTTATCGTTACCGTAGTCCACAAGACTATAAAAACGATCCGAGTCATGGTCGTTTCGACATTCCTCATGCAGTCATATACATAAGCTATGATTTCGGCAAAGGGTGGACAATGTCAAGTGAAATTGAGTTTGAACACGGAGGCACTGGCGGTGCATCCGAAAAAGAATGGGAAGAAGGCGGTGAATGGGAACAGGAAACTGAAAAAGGAGGCGAGGTAGAACTTGAGCAGTTCTGGATTCAGAAATCATTTGCCCCATGGGCAAACATCCGTCTAGGACATTTTGTTGTACCGGTAGGTCTCACAAATGCCTACCACGAACCACTAAACTTCTTCACGGTCTATCGTCCCGAAGGCGAGTCAACCATCCTTCCATGCACATGGCATGATACCGGTATCAGTTTTTGGGGACGTGCCGGTGACTTCCGTTATGAAATCCAATTCATCGCCGGCCTAGATGCCATGCTGTTCAGCCGCGACAACTGGATACAGGGCGGCGCAGGTTCACCATTTGAATTCAAGGTTGCCAACAAATATGGATTCGCCACTCGCCTTGACAACTACACCGTTCCCGGTCTGCGTATCGGCTTTAGCGGTTACTACGGACGTTCCATGCACAACACGTTTCCACACGACATGGAAAATGAAGGACAGGTCAACCAAAAAGTGAAAGGCGAAGTATTCATCGGTGCGATAGACTTCACATTCAACAGATACAATTGGATTGTCCGCGGTAGCGCCGACTACGGATATCTGCGCGATGCCGCCAAAATTAGCAGTATCAAGGCCAACAGCGGCGGAGGCAGCTCACCCGTCAACAAATCGGAAGTAGGAAAGAACGCTCTGGCAGTCGGAATCGAAGCAGGTTACGACGTTTTCTCACAAATACCACGACTGAGAAACGACGACCAGAAGCTATATCTCTTTTCACGCTACGAATACTACGACTCATACATTCCGGCCACATCACAGTCACACGCATTCAACTATACTGCGAAAAACCGCTTTGCCGTCGGCTTAAACTACTATCCAGTACCAGAAATTGCCGTTAAGGCCGAATATTCAAAACGATATTTCAACAAGACCACAACAGCCGGCCTGCATTACAACGACGAACCATCCTTATCTATAGGAATAGCATATCAAGGATTTTTTCTTTAATTAAACAAACTCATATTAATAAAACAATCAACAGAATGAAAAAACTTTTCTACTACGTGGCCATATGCCTGGCCACCACAACAGGTTTCTCATCGTGCAGTGACAGCGATGACGACGAACGCTATGCCGAGGCAGAGCTAAAGAAACAGGAAGAAATGAAAGCTCTCACAACCACTTATGTCAATAACGTGGTGTACTACACCTACGGAAAACTTGCAGACGCCACAGAGTCGCTATATGGAAAAATCGAGAATATGAAATCAAACTTGTCTGCCGGCAATCTCACACAAAGCCAGATAGATGATGTCTGCAACACATTTCTTGAGGCACGCGCGTGGTGGGAGAAAAGTGAGGCGTGGCTCTACGGTCCGGCCGACGTACACGGCATCGATCCACACATCGACACATGGCCACTCAGCCGCGACGGTCTCGCCACATTTTTGAAAAATAACAGAAACACCATCTTTGCTCCTGGATATGACATCAACAATGCTATCGAACAGGTGAGCCGCAATAACAACGAAGACTCATGGCTCGGTTTCCACGGTTTGGAGTTCATTCTCTTCCGCAACGGTAATCCACGTACGGTAAGCGACTTCAGCAATGAAGAAACCGCCTCAGAGTTTGCCGGTTCAGGCGTTGACGGCAAACTGGAGCTCGACTTCGCACTTGCCGTGGCAGGCGACCTGCGCGACCACTGCTACTGGCTCGAAGTAGGTTGGAAAGGCGAAAGCGCACCTACAGACCGTATATCACGCTGCCAGGAGCGCGGTTTCACTCTCACCACACAAGGGACATACACCGGGCACGCACTACTCAATCCGGGCAGTGGCAGTCCATATACTTCATGGCGCAACGTCATAGCCACCATAATAGACTCTGGCTGCATGAACATCGCACAGGAAGTGTCCGACCAGAAGATGGGTCAGGTATGGCGCTGTGCCACCGGCCAGGCCAACACCGGAGCCGAAGCAGATGATCCCAACTACATAGAATCACCCTACAGCTACAAGTCATTCACCGACTTCTACGACAACATTGTCAGCATAAAGAATGCTCTTTACGGCAACATCGACGGCTCCACATACAACGAGAATTCCATCATGGCCTATCTTGCCAAATACAAGCCCGAACTGGCAACAGAAATCAAATCCGGCCTTGAAGCCTCATTTGCCGCACTCGACGTTTGTCTGCAGGGCCGTCCGTTCGTACTCATAGCCAGCAGTGGCACACAGCAAGAACTCGACAACGTTGAAAATGCCATGAATGCAATCAATGGTCTGAACACCGTTCTCAACGAGGCGAAAGACTGGATCATAGCAAACTGATACAATAACACACTACGTTTATCCATGCCGACAAGTACACACTGTCTGGCATGGTTTCTGACAATATGCAAACATACAAATTCAAATCACACTGACTATGAAGAATTCTACGAAAACACGCATCTTCCTTTTGGCCGCATGTGCATGTCTTTCGACTGTATCCTGCACCGACGACACCAAAGATTTCGGCGACGTGTGGCAGAGCGACGACTACAGCTATATAGGAAAAGCCGTCGGCAATTTCACAGAAGACGAATGGTATCCCGGTGGAAGACTTGGCACCACGGAGAACATACAGGCCGGGTGCTACGAGGATGAGACTCCAGCCGTAAACAATCAGGGACTCATAGACGACTTCAACCTCGGCGAGATGTTCTTCGAACGTAATGTCACACTGACAACACCACCATTCAATGGTCTCGGACCGGCGTCCGTGCGCACATCCTGCATCGACTGCCACCCCGGCTACGGCCACGGTAAACGACAGGACACATACAAAGCCGCTAACTATGGCAACGGCTATCTACTCGTGATATATAATCCCGTTGACAGCGACAACAGCAACGACGGGCCTTACATAAGCGAAGTGACAGGTATGCCACAGACGCAGGCCGTATCGCCATTCCTGCCGCCGGTAGACGAGAACCAGATCGACATGAAATGGCATCAGGTGACAGCCATGGAAAGCGGACTGCCGATGCAGTTCCCTGACGGCGAGCAATACGAGCTTATCTATCCCGAGATAAAAATCCCGCAAAGTGCCTTCAACACTTATCCACAACCGGAGAACATCGCAGTGCGCGTGGAATCCACTATCGGGATAATAGGTACCGGCCTCATCGACGCCATACCAGAATCGGCCCTGAAAGAGCAATACCGCGCGCAGGCCGAGTACGCACGCATGATGTCTGCACAGACCGGAATGAACGCCGATGAATACATCAACAGCGCCATGTGGGATCTTTCGGCCGACGACTGGGCACCGTCTGCCTACTACACCAACTGGACAAGCCCCGGGGCACTGGCCGACGGCACACCCATAAGCGGCATGATAAAGCGTTACACCTATGCCCTGACACGTGCGAGCCTTCAGGACGGCGCCGGCGCTAACGCCATGTGGAACATTCCGAACGTATCGCGCCCTGACCGTCCGAAGCTCTATACCACACAGGCATGGGCTGACGCAATGTCGATGAACACTGATGTGATAAACGCCATCAAGGCAGATCCGACATCGCCCTATTATGCCGACGGCACCGACAGCGGCATAGCCGACGCCGTGAAAAACCTGCTGTCACCTACCACCGATCAGTTTGATAACCGTTGGCACAACTTCACTCCGGAAATGAGCACCGACAATTTCTATGCTTTCATGGTATGGCATCGCGGACTTGCCATACCACGTGCCCGCAATCTGAACGACAAGGATGTGCAGCGTGGTAAGGAAGTGTTCATGGAAATAGGCTGTGCGTCGTGCCACAGACCGTCATGGACAACCGGTGACGACAACTATTGGACTCCCGACATAATAAAAGACCGGCCGCTCCCGAAATATCCAAACCAGAAGATTTATCCTTACTCCGACTTCGTGCAGCACAAGCTCTATATGAAGAACGACATACACAACTCATGGTGCCGCACAACTCCGCTTTGGGGCCGAGGGCTCTCTCTGCTCAATACCGGAGCCGAAGACCGCCTGCACGACTGCCGTGCACGCAACGAGATAGAGGCCATAATGTGGCACGCCTACAGCAAGAAGAGCCACGCATATACATCGGCTGAGAAGTTCTACAACCTCAGCAAAGCCGACCGCGATGCCGTGGTGAAATTCCTGCGTTCTATCTAACGTCAACAGATACACACTAACATATTCAGCGGCACTCTTCTTACATTCCGGCAAAGAAGAGTGCCGCTATAGAAAAAACGAAAACAATGGCACCTGTGACACCTAAATACGAATGAAATGAAAAAATCAACTGTAACAATATACATATTTATAATAATGACAATGGCCGCAGCCACCATCGTCGAGCACTATTATGGCAGCACCTTCGTGTCACGACATATCTACGGCTCGTGGTGGTTCTCGCTCTCGTGGATCGCGCTGACGATACTGGCCATTGCATGGATTGTGCGCAGTAAGTTACGCCGGCCTGCCCTGCTTATGTTGCACTTCTCGTTTGTCGTGATACTTGTCGGAGCATTGCTCACACATCTTTCAGCCGATGAAGGTACGTTGCATCTGCGACAGGGCGTTACAACCGACAGTTACAGTAGATTGATACAACCAGGTAAGACTGTGGAAACCACACTGCCATTCAGTGTGAGACTCGATTCGTTCCAGATAAAATATCATGAAGGCACAACGGCCGTGGCCGACTATCTCACCCACCTTACCATCACCGACAAGAGCGGGGGGCACAAAACCGAAGCCACAGTGTCGATGAACAAAATATTCAACTATGGTCACACAAGATTTTGCCAGTCGGGCTACGACAATGACATGCGCGGTAGCCGCCTGTCCTTAAGCCGTGATCCTTACGGCATAGCAGTGAGCTACACAGGCTATGCACTGCTGTTTCTTTCATTTCTCTGGATGCTAGCAGACCCGAAAGGTCCATATCGACGGATTTTAAGAATGTTGCCTGTAAGAAAATCTCTTATAGCAGCAATGCTCTTATTCTGTAATGCCCTCCCATCATCCGCCTCACCACACGCATTGCCCAAGGATGTGGCAGAAGGCTTCGGGCGATTACTCATTCTACACAACAACCGCATCTGTCCGTTCAACACTTTCGCCACCGACTTCACCAAGAAAATTTACGGCAAGGCATCATACAAAGGACTGACGCCCGAACAGGTAGTGACGGGATGGATATTCTGGGGCACTGAATGGAGTGACGAACCGTTCATAAACATAAAGGGCGGACCGTTGAAGGACGCACTCGCACTACCCGGACACATGTCGCTTAATCGTTTTTTCAACCGCGATATGGGCGGATACATCATCGGACCTTATGTGCAGGAGTATTACAGAGGACAGAACGACAAGTTCCACCGTCAGGCAGCCGACATAGACGAGAAGCTGCAACTGATAATGGATCTGCGTTGCGGTACGCTTCTGAAGATATTTCCATTACGCGACGGAAAGTCCGTGGTGTGGCACTCACCTGTATCAGACCTGCCCGAGACAACACCCCACAATCAACAGCTCTACATACAGAATGTCTTTTCGTTGCTCTACACTCATGCCTTGGCGAGCGAACACACACAGATGAACGAAATCATCACGAAGATGGCGCGTTTTCAACAGAAGAACGGCGGTGCCTCACTGCCCTCACCTGTCCGGATAAAGGCAGAGATGATATACAACAGAGTGCCGTTTGCCACGATACTTTTCATCTTCAACCTCAGCGTTGGATTCACAACAATGGTTCTCGCCATACGCCGTCTATGCCGCGGCAACACAAACGATGCCGGTCTGAGCCACAAGGACAAAATGCTGAACAAGCTTACCATCGTAGCAATGATTTTGTCATTTCTTGCACTCTCTACATGTCTTACGCTGCGCTGGATAATAAGCGGCACAGCTCCCATGTCCGATGGCTACGAGACAATGCTCCTTGCCGCATGGCTGGTGATGCTTCTCAGTCTGATGTTCTGCCGCCGGGTTCACTTCCTTATGCCCTGCGGACTGCTCACGTCCGGCTTCTTTCTGCTCGTGAGCCACATCAACAGCATGGACCCGCAGATAACGCACATCATGCCTGTACTCAACTCACCGCTGCTCTGCATACACGTTTCAGTAATCATGACTGGTTTTGCCATGCTTGCACTGACATTCGTATGCGGCGTCACGGCCATCATCATGCACATGACACGACGCCATGCACAACGGCAGACACGCATGCTGCAACTCCTCTCCCAACTGCTTCTCTATCCCGCACTGGCTGCGCTTGCCATCGGCATATTCACCGGAGCTGTGTGGGCCGGCATATCCTGGGGACGCTACTGGAGCTGGGATCCGAAGGAGGTATGGGCCCTCATAACATTCATGGTGTATGCAATAGCTGTACACTGCGACAGTCTGCCGTGGCTGCGGAAACCAATGCACTACCATACGTTCATGACAGTCGCGTTCCTGTGCATCATAATGACCTACTTCGGAGTGAACTATGTCCTGGGCGGCATGCACAGTTACGCATGAAAACGGCAGCCGGCAGACAACCGGCACTTACAGAAAACTCGAGTCAGAATTAACACTTCGTGAGGACATAAAATAGAGAAGGAATCCGCGGAAAAAAGCCTTCGGAAAAGTCGCTCCAAACTTTCCTCCATACAACAAAGCCCATATTACACCACGAAATGGCCCATACCATACAGCCAGAAAGTCCATATCAGGGTGTAATACGGTCATTTCCGGAGCATGAAAAAGCCCATTTGGCAGACTTTTCTATGCATAAGAGTTGTGTACAGAAGCCATCATCTTCAGTCAATATTAAGAAATACATTGACTGTCAGACAATTATAAAAAATTGCATATTTTCTCTGTTTTTCAGGAAAATGTGCACAAACAGAAAACTGCACGAATTTCAAGACACCAGAAAAGTTGACAATTAACCATAATAAACATATTTTAATAAAAACCATAAGAAAAATTCGGGATTCTGCAACAAATCATAACATCAGCCGGCAATACGACACACATCAGCCCAAACCGTACGAAAAACAATCCATGTTTCTGCAAATAATTCGTTTATATGGCGCATTATGACGCCATATCAGCAGAAAGTGTTACCTTTGCACATTATCCGTATCAGCCTGAACGGACAAAACAAGCAAAACATAAAGAAATGACAAGAAAAAAGAAACCGCTGCCGGTGCTCGAGAACATCACGATCACCGACGTTGCAGCAGAAGGCAAATCGTTGGCAAGAATCAACGACATGGTGGTGTTTGTGCCCTTTGCCGTGCCCGGCGACATTGTCGATCTGCAGGTGAGACGCAAGAAACACCACTACTGTGAGGCAGAAGTGATAAGATTCATAAAATACAGTGAACTGCGCACAGAACCCATGTGCCGTCACTTCGGAGTGTGCGGCGGATGCAAATGGCAGATGCTTCCCTACGAAGAACAACTGAAGGCCAAGCAGAAACAGGTGCACGACCAGCTCACGAGAATAGGAAAGGTTGAACTGCCGGAGTTCAGACCGATAATGGGATCGGTGAAGACTAGCGAGTACAGAAACAAGCTCGAGTTCGGATGTTCCAACAAGAAGTGGCTCACAAATGAGCAGATAGCGTCGGGAGAAGGTTTTGAGAACACCGAGATGAATGCCATCGGATTCCACATCACGGGCGCCTTCGACAAGATATTGCCCATAGAGAAGTGTATGCTTATGGACGATCTGCACAACAGCATACGCAACGAGATACGCGACTACGCACTGACAACGGGCATGACTTTCTTCGACCTGCGCGAACAGCACGGACTATTGCGCGACATCGTTATACGCAACTCCAACAAGGGCGAATGGATGGTCATCATACAGTTCCACTACGATGAAGAGGGCGACGAGCTGCGCGCAAAAGGTCTGCTTGAACACATAGCCGAAAAGTTCCCGCAGATAACATCGCTGCTATACGTGAACAACCAAAAGTGCAACGACACATTCGGCGACCTGGAAGTGAGCGTGTTCAAGGGCAACGACCATATTTTCGAGACAATGGAAGGTCTGAAGTTCAAGGTTGGCCCCAAGAGTTTCTACCAGACCAACACCGAACAGGCATACCATCTTTATTCAGTGGCACGCGAGTTTGCAGGCCTTACCGGCAACGAACTGGTGTACGACCTATACACCGGAACAGGCACTATAGCCAACTTCGTGGCACGCAGCGCACGCAAGGTGATAGGCATCGAATATGTGCCGGAGGCAATAGAGGACGCCAAGGTAAACTCAGCCATAAACGGAATTGAGAATACTCTGTTCTACGCCGGCGACATGAAGGACATCCTTACCGACGAATTCATAGCAAGCCACGGACGTCCGGACGTGATAATCACCGACCCGCCACGCGCCGGCATGCATGGCGACGTTATAGACACAATACTCCGCGCACAGCCTCAACGCATAGTATACGTGAGCTGCAACCCTGCCACACAGGCACGCGACCTGTCACTGCTTGACACTGCGTATGCCGTGGAGGCGGTACAGCCGGTAGACATGTTCCCTCACACGCCGCACGTGGAGAACGTGGTGCTGCTCAGAAAGAGAAATTGAAACGCGAACCAAAAAGCTATAAAAAAGATAAAAAAAGAACGTTAGGGGTATGTTGCCATCACTTATTTTATTTATATTTGTGATGAGCAACAACCTAACAAAAATATAAATCAATTACTAACAACTTCATAATTTTCAAATGATGAACAAAAAGGCAGTGATAAGCGCTATGCTCATACTCACAGCAATGAACATCAACGCTCAGAAAGAAGAAAAGAAAATGACCGTCTTCAGCGACATAAAGTTCAGCGGATACATTATGACACAGTATCAGTACAGCAGTCAGGAAGACGCCGAAAGCAACTCATTCGACGTAAGAATGGCGCGTCTGTCGCTCGAAGGACGCATACTGAAAGACTTTTACTGGAAAACACAGATACAGTTCAACGGCAACACATCTACACTGGGCAGCTCACCACGAGTGGTGGACGCCTTTGCCGAATGGCAGAAATTCCCGTTCTTCAAAGTGAAGATAGGACAATACAAAAGACCTTTCACCTTTGAGAGCCCGATGAATCCTATAGATCAGGGATTCATGAGCTACTCGCAGAACGTGAGCAAGCTGGCGGGATTCTCCGACCGTGTGGGTGAACATTCCAGCAACGGACGCGACATAGGTCTGCAGATTCAAGGTGATTTCCTGAAGAATGCAGCCGGCCGAAATCTGTTACACTATCAGATAGGTGTATTCAATGGACAGGGAATAAACGTGAAAGACGCAGATCAGCAGAAGGACGTCATCGGAGGTATTTGGGTGATGCCGGTGAGCGGACTCAGGATCGGTGCGTTCGGATGGACCGGTACGTATTCACGCAAAGGTACATGGCAGGCAACAACTCCGGAAGGAACCATCGTGGAGAAGAAGGGTGTGAGAACACTCGACCGCAACCGTTATGCCGTTAGTGTGGAATATGCAGCCAACGACTGGACACTGCGTTCGGAATATATACACAGCCAGGGCTACGGTTTCAAAACCACATATCAGGACGTTGACGACGCAAAAGACTGCACCGTGAACACAGCTGCAGGCGATAAGGCCGACGGTCTGTATGCACTCGTGATTGCTCCGGTAGTGAAGAAGAAGTTTTATCTGAAGGCACGCTACGACATGTACCGTCCGAAAGCGGAATGGAGTACGGCCAAGACACAATACGAAGTGGGCGCACACTATGATTTCCATAAAAACTTCAGAGTGAGCGCCGAATATGCTTTCGTGAACGACCGTTCACTGAAAAAGCCCAACTACAACATGGTGGACGTAGAGGTGGACTTCCGCTTCTGATCCTGTTTTAATTTGCCTAAACCTTTAACTGAAACTATATGAGTAACATTCCATCTGTATTTTGGCTCGTTCCCGTAGCCAGCTTGACGGCTCTGGCTGCAGCGTGGTTCTTCTTCAGAAGCATGATGAAGGAAGACGAAGGAACTGTAAGGATGCGTGAAATAGCCGGTTATGTAAGGAAAGGCGCCATGGCCTATCTGAAACAACAATACAAGATAGTGACCATCGTCTTTGTCATTCTTGCCGCGGTATTCGCGTTCATGGCCTATGTCATGAAGGTACAGAATCCGTGGGTGCCCTTTGCATTCCTCACCGGAGGTTTCTTCTCCGGCCTTGCAGGATTTCTCGGAATGAAAACTGCGACATATGCTTCGGCACGTACGGCAAACGCCGCACGCCGTGGCCTTGACAGTGGTTTGAAAATAGCGTTCCGCAGCGGCGCCGTGATGGGACTGGTGGTTGTCGGTCTGGGACTGCTCGACATCGCTCTCTGGTTTGTTATTCTCAATGCAGTGTACGACGGAGAGCAGATGGCTTTAGTCACTATCACAACAACCATGCTTACCTTCGGAATGGGTGCATCGACGCAGGCTCTGTTCGCACGTGTAGGCGGAGGCATCTATACTAAGGCGGCTGACGTAGGTGCCGACCTTGTAGGAAAAGTGGAGGCAGACATACCGGAAGACGATCCGCGAAATCCGGCGACAATTGCCGACAACGTAGGCGACAATGTAGGTGACGTGGCAGGAATGGGTGCCGACCTGTATGAAAGCTATTGCGGATCAATTCTTTCTACCGCTGCACTCGGCGCAACGGCTTTCGCCATGAGTGGCGACATGCAGCTTAAGGCTGTCATTGCACCGATGCTTATTGCCACTGTGGGCATATTCCTTTCACTGCTCGGCATCCTTGCCGTTAAAACAAAGGAAGGTGCGACAATGAAAGACCTGCTACACTCACTAGGTGTCGGGACAAACCTCAGCGCAGGATTGACGGCAATAGCCACTTTCGTCATACTATACATGCTCAACATCGACAACTGGCTCGGATTGTCATTTTCTGTCCTGAGTGGTCTGATAGCCGGAGTTGTAATAGGACAGGCCACTGAATATTACACATCGCACAGCTATAAACCGACTCAGAAAATTGCCGAGGCATCGGTCACCGGTTCTGCGACAGTAATTATAAAAGGTATTGGAACCGGCATGATATCGACACTCATACCTGTGCTTGCCATTTCAGCGGCAATATTAATGAGCTATCTCTGTGCAAATGGATTTGACATGACTATGAGTGCTACATCTGTAAGTAAAGGCCTCTACGGCATCGGCATTGCATCAGTCGGCATGTTGTCCACACTCGGCATCACATTGGCGACAGATGCCTACGGCCCTATCGCCGACAATGCCGGCGGTAATGCAGAGATGAGCGGACTGGGAGAGGAAATCAGACATCGCACTGACGCACTCGATGCACTAGGCAACACAACAGCTGCCACGGGCAAGGGATTTGCCATCGGTTCAGCCGCACTTACAGCCCTAGCACTGCTCGCTTCGTATGTCGAAGAAATAAAGATAGCCATGATACGTGCTGCAGAAGGCGGACGACAATTCATCGACGCAGCTGGTGAGGTATTCAATCCGGCCAATGCCGGCATAACCGACTTCATGGAGTTCTTCCGTGTCAATCTCATCAATCCAGAAGTAATTGTTGGCTGTTTCATCGGTGCCATGGCAGCATTCCTTTTCTGCGGTCTTACAATGGGCGCTGTAAGCCGTGCCGCAGCCTCAATGGTCGAGGAAGTACGCCGTCAGTTCCGCGAGATAAAGGGTATATTGCAAGGCGAAGCTCTGCCTGACTACGGACGATGTGTTGAGATTAGTACACGCGGAGCACAGCGCGAGATGGTTCTTCCGGCAGTTCTTGCCATTCTTATACCAGTCATCGTGGGTGTGGTGCTCGGAGTAGCAGGAGTTCTCGGACTGCTCGCCGGCAGTCTTGCGACAGGTTTTACCTTAGCCGTATTCATGGCCAACGCCGGCGGTGCATGGGATAATGCAAAGAAAATGGTTGAAGAAGGTAACTTCGGAGGCAAGGGAAGTCCGTGTCATAAGGCGACAATCGTCGGAGATACCGTCGGTGATCCGTTCAAGGACACAAGCGGTCCGTCGCTCAACATACTTATAAAGCTCATGTCTATGGTAAGTATTGTTATGGCCGGACTGACAGTAGCTTTCATGTAACAAATTGAAAGAGAAAACGAAGCAAATAACTAACAAAGAATCGCGGCATGCCGTCATAAAAACGGTATGCCGTATTTTAAGAAACAACTGCAAAAAAAATTATGACATTACATCATTCACACAAGCACATTGGTGACGCCGAAGAGTTAAAAAATCAAAGACTCAAGAAAATACGTCTGCAACACACTATCACAACGGTTTTATTCTACGTGATGTGTATTGCAGCTTTATGCTTGACCGCATTTGCAATATGGGCTTACATGGCCGGATAAAAAGATTAAATAAGGCATACCAATAAAAGTACTTGTACAAATAAAGGACGCACTTCAATAAAATGTGCGTCCTTTATTTGTAAACAAAAGCGAAAATATCCCTTTATAATCTATTATAGAAACACAGTTTTCCAAACAATCCATTAATACTGCACAAGCCATAACAAAACGAATCTGATACAATGCCTATAGAATTATATCACTACATTACATATTTTCTCTTCCCTATCTCCATATAACATAAAAAATGCTTTCCGGCTATAGATAACACCGGAAAGCATTTTTCTTTATATTGAAGCGCATTTATAACAGCGCTACAAAATTATTCTTTTTATCAGCAGACTTTCTCCAGTTTCTTCATAATAGAGAACATGAACAGAGCCGAGATGAGGCAAAGAACGATGAACACGCTCCATACACACCACAACGGAAGACTGCCCCAGAGATAACCTCCAACGCTGACAAGGATGTTACCGATGGCTGTTGCAACAAACCATCCACCCATCATCATTCCCTTATACTTTGGAGGTGCTACCTTTGAAACAAACGATATACCCATCGGACTGAGCAACAACTCACCGAATGTAAGTACAAGATATGTTGTTATAAGCCAGTTAGGAGACACAAACACGGCAGCATCACCAGCAGCTTTCTGAGCATCTGGACTCGGCAATGAAAGTGAACCGACAGCCATAACACCGAAACCTATTGCTGCAACAAGCATACCGTAGGCAATCTTACGGGGTGCAGAAGGTTCCTTGCCTTTGCGTGCAAGGCTTCCGAAAATAGCCATGCTGACAGGTGTCAATGCAACAACATAGAACGGATTGAAATGCTGGAAGATCGGAGCACTTACAGCAACCTCACCTTCAAGAGTGGTGTATCTGTAATAAAGATAAACACATGAAAGAACAATCACAAGAGCCGAAATCATCTTAGTGCGGCCTTTCTTGCTCTGGAACAGAGAGAAGAGTGCATAAACAATAAATATTATGGCAACCAGATTGAACACATCAAAAGCCATACTTTCAACTCCAGAAGAACTCTTGGCAGTGAATTCATCAGCAAAATAAGTCAGAGTAAGACCATTCTGATGGAATGCCATCCAGAAGAATATCACAACCGCAAATACGAGGCAAAGAGCGATGATGCGGGCTGTTGTCTCAGACTGAGATAGCTGTTGCTCGGTCTGAACAGCCTCGCCACTCTTTGCAACACCACCTTCAACGTGTCTGAACGTCGGGCGGAATATATAGTAAATAGCTATTGACAGAATGAGTGAAGCGCAGGCTACCGCAAACGAGAAATGATAAGCATCGTTGGAAGCATAACCTATAGATTCAGCCCAATCCTTTATCTTTACAGCTGCAGTCGGAGCAAAAAGTGCACCGATGTTTATGGCCATGTAGAAAATAGAGAAAGCAGAATCGCGCTTGTCGGAATACTTGGGATCATCATACAGATTACCCACCATTACCTGCAAGTTACCTTTGAACAAACCGGTTCCGAAACTGATGAGAATCAGGGCAACAAGCATACAAACCAAAGCTAACGTATCGCCTCCCAAAGGAATCGACAAGAACAGATAGCCGGCAAACATAATGAGAATTCCGATTGTCACCATGCGGCCATAACCGAACTTATCAGCCATGATACCACCGATGAACGGCAAGAAATAGACTAAGCCAAGAAACGAACTGTAAATCAGACCTGCCGTACCGGGATCCAGTCCGAAGTTGGCTTTTAGAAACAATGCAAACACGGCTATCATTGTATAATAGCCGAAACGCTCTCCAGTGTTGGCCAATGCCAACGCATAGAGTCCTTTTGGTTGACCTTCAAACATGTTTTTTTATTTTTTGGTTTTAGTTATGTCAAACAGATATGTCAGTTTTATGACTATGTTTCCTATATTTGATTTGGCAAAATAATCACGCTTTGAGTTGCCGTAAATATTGCCTAAGCCGTAGTAATATCGTCCTTCGAGCAAGAAATGTCCGACTTTCGGTATTGAATATTCCATACCCACACCGGCAGCAATACCATAGTCAAACTTATTCTCCACAGCCATTGTATCCTGTGCGCAAACCTTATTGGTGCGATCGTCCATATTACGATCTGCGAAATTGAAGTTTGTCTTGGTCTTCTCACTTATGAGAAAACCGAACTGCGGACCTGCCTGGAAGAAGAACTGGAAGCCTTTTGTCTCACGTCCCCATGCCAGATGGGCAAAGATAGGTATCTGGACATAATTAAGCGTACGGCTGTACTCCTCCGGCAGACCTGTCACTTTGTTAATTACCGGACTGCCGTCTGTCATACGGATATCCTCTTTCCATCCGGCCTGAGCATAGTTCACCTCGCCATAGATGGAGCATATCGTATTGAAATATTTTTCACATACGTATCTTACAGACAGACCTCCTGTCATTCCGCCATGATATCCTTGCGTCACCTTCGGAGTGAATCCGACATTGCTCAACACATATCCGCCGTTGAAACCGATGGAAAGATCGTTGCGATGCTCACCTATCTGAGCTGCAGCACCGGCCGAGTAAAGTAACAGCAAAGAAACAAATGTATTGCGAATGCTCATAACATCAATAACTTATGGATTCTATTCTGCGGCTGCTCATGTAGTGAACAAGCATGAAAGCATTGTTGCGCATACCGCCATTAGGTGATGCATACTCAAACTTCAAAGGCGTCTGAAGCGGACGATATGTGCTTTGTCCCTTCGTTCCGCGGAATGACTTGCCACGCGCATGCTCACCCCCGATGAAGAAACAAGCATGATCGTATCCCGTCAGAGCGAACCGTGGAAGCGCCGTCTGCATGTCAGACTTGAACCATTTACGGTAAGACGACTCGAACGCCTCTGTCTGTTCAGACAATGCATTATAATAGAATGTCGTCGGGATGTAAGTATCGTATTTGTAGAAATAGTTCAAATAAACCTTCGTGTACATGAGCCATTCGGTATATCCGAACATCGAAACTCTTATTCCCGGATTAGTCGCGCACAATCCGTCGAGTTTTGCGAATGCCACGTTAAGCTGTGGCGAACGACCGGTATTGAGTATCACAACATTGCGTTTGGAAGTGCTGAACGCCTTGGCGAAATATGCCTCAGACGATTTCAGATTGGTTATGCTGTAAGCAATACCTTTAGCTTCGAGCTGTTTACGCAATCCGAATGTGAACGATCCCTTGTTGCTCGTAGTGTCGTTGCAGTCGATGAACACCGGATGACAATCCGGGAAACGCTCCATGAAGGCTTTGATGGCACGTTCGTTCAACACTTCAGCCGACTGATATACCTGATATATGTGAGGATTGGCCTCCACTTCGTTTCCACTTATGGAGAACGGAACAATCAGCTTTATATCGTTAGCCCTGCAAAAATCACCCAGCATCTTCAACTGGCTGGTGTATAACGGACCGAAAATCATGTCACACTTCTTGGCATTGTCGTCAAGCAGAGTCATTCTTATGTCTGCATCGGCAGTCACATTCCATGCATAAACATCTGTAGAAATTCCTTTTGCCCGCAGACTGTCGCATGCCATCAGAAAACCTCTGTAATACTCCACCATCCTGCGTCCGTCGCCATCTTCGTCGTGCAAAGGCAACATTATTCCCACTCTTAGCGCCGACGACTTCTTGGCCTCAACCTTCTTTGTGTCTTTTGCTGTACTTGCAGCAGTAGCACTTGCTGTCTTCACCGGATAAGGTATGAACAGTTCCTCACCCTTCTTCAGTTTATAATCAGCCTGGGGAATCGCCGGATTGGCCTTCATAAGCTCTTCCGGAGTGATGTTATATTTTTTTGCTATGCCATAAACGGTGTCTTTTTTCTTCACCTTATATATATCCTGCCACTTTGTGGTCTGCCCGAACGACAGCGCGGGCAACAGAAAAAAACACGAAAAGAGGCAGTATCTGAAAAAACGTCTCATACAATCGTCCTTTGTTTTTATATGCAAAAATACGCAAAATATGTCGTACGCTGAAATTATATCACATAAAATTGTCCGTACGACAACATTGTGTAAACAACTGTTCAAAAATAATTAAAAAAAACGGCGATAACAAATTTATTGTGTATTTTTGCATTTATAATCACACAAGACAAGATCTTTTGTATGAACCACAAAATATTTTTTCTCATCATATCCTTATTGGTCGGATTTGCCAAAGTATATGCAGACGAGTATCCCACGATCAATCCTTCAGCCATATTCATGACTCCCGACGGCGAGGAGACAGGCACAAGCTATTCCGGCGCAGCGCCTCTGACCGTAAAATTTCAGGCCAACCCAGAGAACACCGACGGATGGACAGCCCACTACGAATGGCGCTTCTCCCTGGAAGAAGCCGAAGAACCTTACCTCATCCGCTACGAACAGGACACTGAATACACATTCACCAAGGCTGGACTGCACAAAATCGTGGTTTACGCCACTTTCACAAAAGGTGACGAACTGGTGGAATATACAAAGGAATATTGGGACGAAACCGGTCCAATGACCGTTTCCATATCCGAAAGCAAGCTGGAGATGCCCAACGCATTCTCGCCAAACGGCGACGGCATAAACGACATATACAAAGCCAAGGACGGCTATCAGAGCCTCATAGAGTTTCACGCCTACATATTCAACCGCTGGGGACAGAAGCTATACGAATGGAGCGACCCGGCCGGAGGATGGGACGGCAAGTACAAGGGCAACGACGTGAAAGACGGCGTATACTTCGTACTCGTGGAGGCAAAGGGTGCCGACGGCAGAAAATTCAGCATAAAGAAAGACGTCAACCTTCTGAGAGGATTCACAGAGGATGGAGGTTCGGTGTCAGGCAACTGAAACAAACAGAAAAACACTATATTCAATAGGTAGGTTTATTTTATGGAAAACGAAAAAATCAATGTATGGGGCGCACGCGTCCATAATCTGAAAAACATTGATGTAGAGATACCGAGAAACAGTCTCACGGTGATTACCGGACTGAGCGGTTCGGGCAAGTCGTCGCTGGCCTTCGACACCATTTATGCCGAAGGACAACGCCGATACATCGAGACTTTCTCTGCATACGCACGCAACTTTCTGGGCAACATGGAGCGGCCCGATGTGGACAAGATCACCGGACTGAGCCCTGTCATCAGCATAGAACAGAAGACCACAAACAAGAATCCGCGCTCCACTGTGGGCACGACAACCGAGATATACGACTATCTGCGACTTCTCTTCGCACGAGCCGGCACGGCCTACAGCTATGTGACTGGCGAAAAAATGGTGAAATACACCGAAGAGAAGATTCTGGAAATGATCCGAACCCACTACAACGGCAAGCGCATATACATCCTCGCACCGGTCGTAAGACAACGCAAGGGGCACTATCGAGAGCTTTTCGAGAGCCTGCGCCGCAAAGGCTATCTGTATGCGCGCGTCGACGGCGAGATAAGCGAGATAACGCGAGGCATGAAGACCGACCGTTACAAAAACCACAACATCGAGGTTGTGATAGACAAACTGAAGATGGAAGAAGGCTATGTGGAGCGGCTCAAGAAGAGCGTGTCAACGGCCATGAAGGAGGGTGACGGACTTATAATGATATACAACAAGGACGCCGACGAAGCCAAATATTTCTCAAAAAGACTCATGTGCCCCACTACGGGCATATCATATAAGGACCCGGCGCCAAACATATTCTCGTTCAACTCGCCCGAAGGTGCATGCCCTCGATGCAAGGGTCTGGGCTATGTGAACGAGATTGACATAAAAAAGGTGATACCAGACGACTCGCTGTCGATACGCAACGGCAGCATCGTTCCACTCGGAAAATACAAGAACCAGATGATTTTCTGGCAGATAGAGGCACTGCTGCAGAAGTACGACTGCGACCTGAAGACTCCGATAAAGGACATTCCGGAAGATGCGTTGAACGAGGTGTTGTACGGCTCACTTGAGAATGTGCGCATAAACAAAGAGCTCATCCACACATCGAGCGACTACTTCGTGGCCTTCGACGGAATAATAAAATATCTGCGCAGCGTGATGGAAAGCGACGACTCGGCCAACGGACAGAAGTGGGCCGACCAGTTTCTCGCCACATGCACATGCCCGGAATGCAACGGACAGAGGCTCAACAAGGAGTCGCTGTCATACCGCATCTGGGACAAGAACATATCCGAACTGGCTGCCATGGACATGAGTCAGCTGAGCGAATGGCTAAGTGAGGCAGAAACACACATGGAGAGCAAGCAGCAGAAGATAGCGGCAGAGATTGTGAAGGAAATACGCACACGAATAAACTTTCTTCTTGATGTAGGCCTCGACTATCTGTCGCTCAACCGCCAGTCGGCCTCGCTCTCCGGAGGAGAGAGCCAGCGCATAAGACTTGCCACACAAATAGGCTCACAGCTCGTCAATGTGCTCTACATCCTCGACGAGCCGAGCATCGGTCTGCACCAGCGCGACAACGAACGTCTGATAAACTCGCTCAAGAGCCTGCGCGATCTGGGTAACACCGTTATTGTGGTGGAACACGACAAGGACATGATGCTAAGTGCCGACTACATCGTGGACATCGGTCCGAAAGCCGGACGCAAAGGCGGCGAAGTGGTGTTCCAGGGCACACCGGAGGAGATGCTCAAGCACGACACCATCACCGCCGGCTATCTCAACAACACACTGAAAATAGAAATACCCGAACACCGCCGCGAAGGCAACGGCCACAGCCTGTGGATAAGAGGCGCACGCGGCAACAACCTGAAAAACGTGGACGTGGAGTTTCCGCTCGGCAAGCTGATTGTAGTCACTGGAGTCAGCGGCTCGGGCAAGTCGACACTCATCAACGAGACACTGCAACCCATCCTGAGCCAGCACTTCTACCGTTCACTGAAGAAACCGATGCCCTACGACTCTGTAGAAGGCATTGAGTTCATCGACAAGGTAGTGAACGTCGATCAGTCGCCACTCGGACGTACGCCGCGCTCAAACCCCGCCACATACACAGGAGTGTTCAGCGACATACGCTCGCTGTTCGTCAATCTGCCCGAAGCAAAGATACGCGGATACAAACCGGGACGCTTCTCCTTCAACGTGAAGGGCGGACGCTGCGAGGCATGCGGAGGCAACGGATACAAGACCATAGAGATGAACTTCCTGCCAGACGTGATGGTGCCATGCGAGGTATGCCACGGCAAGCGCTACAACCGCGAGACGCTCGAGGTGAGATATAAGGGAAAAAGCATTGCCGACGTGCTCGACATGACCATCAATCAGGCCGTGGACTTCTTTGAAAACGTGCCCAACATACTCCAGAAAATCAAGACCATACAGGATGTTGGACTGGGATATCTGAAACTCGGACAACCCTCTACCACCCTCTCCGGAGGTGAAAGCCAGCGAGTGAAACTGGCCACCGAACTGAGCAAGCGCGACACCGGTAAGACGCTCTACATCCTGGACGAGCCGACAACGGGACTTCATTTCGAGGACATCAGAATACTTATGGACGTGGTGCGCCGCCTCGTTGACCGCGGCAATACTGTAGTCATAATAGAACACAACCTTGACGTGATAAAACAGGCCGACTACATCATAGACATGGGACCGGACGGTGGACGCAACGGAGGCACTCTGCTCTCGGCCGGAACACCTGAAGAGGTGGCCGAAAGCGACAAGGGATATACGCCGCGATTCCTGAAAAAGGAACTTGAGGGCTGACACCGTCTATGCAGAAAACACGCACGGTCTGCATGACTCAGTCTGTAAAGATCGTCTTTGCGAAGTATTTCGGAGACGACAATGACAACGACAACCGCAAATACATGATATTCAATCTCTCGCCTAAAGAGTTGTGGATTGACAGCAATAAATACGAAAACTTCAGACAGTTGATTTATCATTTCAGAGGCAGACGCATATAAATGCACAAAAACGGAACAATGCAGACAGGCATGCAGACGGCAGACAAAACTACAGTCAGACTGCATAAACCTGTAAACGCGAACTGCGTGGCAAACATAGACAGAACGCCGGAGGTCAGATAAATGGTCTCCGGCATTTTATTTCAATCCAGAAAACAACACGTTCTATACATTGCGGAACTATTTCATGAAACATTTTTTAACGCCTATTTAACGCGGAAAATCCATCAACTCCTCTTTTATCTTGAAAAACGCGGAAAATGGCGACCTTTCACAATCAGCTGTATACCAGGCACTTAACACCATACCACCATTCTGTATATACACCTTCGCACTGCAAAACAGCCCATTTCAGCCTCTGATATTGCCTTTGTTGCCCCCTGATATGGTGCATATTACACCCTGATAAAGGCATTATCAGACCACAAAACGGCCTTTATTGTAGCGCAGAGACGAACACAAGGCGACGCAGCATTGCTTGGTGTGGCATGAAGGACCGTTAATCGCGGCACATCCTTCATCTGGAAGAACAGCGCAAGATGATTTTTCCGACTTCTGAATTTAACATTTAGGAAAGGCTCTTTCGATCATTTTGTGCTAACAGAAGTTAAATTCAGAAAGTTCCGTCCTTTAGTTTCTTTATTTTAATAATCCTGTTCCGCTTATATTCATATTGTATAAATAACAATAACATTGCTTTTATCATTCAAGAAATCAATTTTAGGTCATTGTTATTTATTTCATATATTGCCATATATTATTCATTGCATCATTGATTGTATTTTTGCTATGACTTCCTGATTAATATCTTCATTTCTCCCAATGTGACGTTTCTGTTTTTAGGATATTTATTTCCCCAGATTACAGACTCAAGAGAATTGTAAAGAATTCCTATACTTGACACATTATCTGATTCCTTATCACAATAATCCTTCAGAGCTTTATTAAACAATGAAAAAAGCAAGGATATATATGTTTTATTTTTTGTAGTATGACAATAACTTCCCATGCAGCCAATAGCTACGTTGACAGTCTCTTCATAAGATTCATCGTCCATTTGGATGAATTTACACAGCAAATCTTCATAATTTCCAGCTAAATCCCAATAACTACTGCTACATAATACTTTCAGAGCAACAGATGTAACCGGATCACAAAAATATTCCGTATTGACAAACTTCTCAATCAGGGCAATATTATCACTTGTCGGTTTAGTGCAAAGACCAAAAGCCGCAATGCCATTGTGAATTCCATACAAAAAATAATCTTGATATGAACATTTTTCGATTCTATTTAATAAGTTTGTCAGGTTCAAGATTTCTTCTTTTGACAACTCAAAAGTCCATTTTGCTTTTTCAAACAAAGCAGACATTTCCTTTTTACTAATTTGCAATTCCATAAGCTTTATTTAATATTTTATTTATTCTATTCATTTGTGAGTCTATCTCTTTAATGGTGTTGTCTCCGACATCCATTTTCAGGCTCTACAGCCTGCTGTTGCCGGCTGACAAAAGCGGGGAAGATTTTGTCATAGCCGGATGTTTCAGCGTCGGTGAATATGAAGAACTATACAGAGATTTTTTTAGACAAAATGTAATTCTGCATAAAAGCATCCACCTTTAATAATGTCGTATCCAATAATATTTTCTTGTTGCATAGCATTAATTATTCGTTCTGAAAAGAAAAAGCCGCCTCCTTGTGGATACAATAAATCATAATTATTATATGCCTTTCCCAATGTAACTTTTTTCAAACAATAATCATTTGGAGCGTTATAGTATTCGATGCGATCATTGAATATCTTAGTAATTCCATTGTCAAACATATCTTCAAATATACATTTAGGATAAACAAATTCAGTATCTGGTATCATTGGAATAAATAATAGATAGAAATCTTCAGTATGACCTTCTATGAATATTCTTTTAAATACATACTCATCTTTTGAAATTTTCAATTGTTCAAAGATCCTTTTTATATTATTACTAACGACCGCAACCAAGCTTAAACAAGCTGGTGTAAAATCCATGAAATCTATAACATTGCTTCTTTTTAAAAGTTTACCCAAAAGGTTATCCGGCATATCGTCATAAAAATTCCTTTGATTTTCAAAATAGACAGAAATGGTTTTAGCTTTATCTGAAATATATTTCAAGAAATTTTTGGACTCTATGCTGATTGTATGAGGCATTTCATATCTACCTCTTATTTTTTTATCTAAAGTAAAAGACAATTGATAATATTTCATTTTACAATAAGTTGTGTAGTGAATGTTAAATACAATATAGGTATGAAATTTATTATTATCCATACTACTATACCTATACTATAAGTTGTTGTTTTTTATAAAAAAACGTATGATTATTTATTCTTTGTCCTAAACAAATTTATGAGTCAATCATGACATATAACAATTGATAACCACAATATTTTAAGTAAAACATATGTTACTTCAACACCTAATATTGTTGGTATCCGGACATACTTTTTATATAACTCCATTTTGAGAAGAAAGATAATTTAACTTCTCCTCCACTGTTTGTTATCGTAATCTTACTTTTATCAATTGCCATTTTCTCACATTTTAAAACACATCCCTTTTTAAAGTCCTCATCTATATTAAAGTCAATGAATTTTACACTTAGAAAGCCGAATACAAACTGAACTATATTTACCTTTCTTTCTATCCACTTAGAAGGCATATCTTTAGGCATATCCTTTATGTCAAATCTTATATCTAACTCAATGTCTTCACCTGTTATTATTGCAAATTCATGGATATATATAGATTCCAAACTTGGTAAAATACCATTGTACAGTTTCTCTACTTTTTCTTTTCCATCAATAATTGACCACATAAATATTTCATTATTCATTTATCATAAATACATATAATATAATTTCTATCGCCGTAGGTGTAGAATATCTCCACTCCGCTATTATTAAATATAGCTTGTCCAAATGGAATATAAATCATTCAGAAATGTCTGTGAGGCTGTTCTCTTTATAATTTTTAAGCCTTGTATATACATTAACCATATAGGATTTATCCTTTGGGAATTTTTCAACATAATGACCATGTGACCATAGTCATTATCATTTTTATTCCTTGAAAAAAATTGCTCCCAATGTAAAGTATCGTTATTATGTACGATCACTTCTCCCCAATAAATTCCCGCATCTATCAGCAATGAACGTGACTTAACGGTTAAGTCCCAATTCTCGATAGTTATGTAAGTCGGGACTCTTTTCTTTTTCTCTTCTAATTCTTGCTTTGAAAGATTTTCCGAATTTATACTATTCAATAAAAACAAGTTTAATTCAGCTAAAGAATGGATGGAATAATCTTGCTGCCACATCTTGCCTGTATATTGTTTAACAGCATGATTAAGTTCGGCCATTCTTTGTTCTTTATTCTGATAGAACCATTCTGAATATTTCATCAGTTCCTTTCGGGAACGATTATGGAAATCGAAGCCGAAAGGGAGATTATCAATAATTTTATACTCATTCATGGACTATTGCTTTTATATTGTTACGTTCCGGTTACTTAATGCCATATCGTTTGTCATTACATTATGGATAAGCTAAAAATAAAGAGTACCCAGGCAAGCACAAAACATATTATGCTTATAATACACCATATTGTATTTCGTTTTTTTGAACTCTTTTGAAATATCTCAAAATATACAAGATACTTGTTTTTTCTCCATATAAAAAATAATTAATCGTTAGCCCTGGTATTACAGAGACTATGACGAAAGTTATCTTATCTACACCGACTAAAGACACATCCGGGATTAATATGGACATGAAATTTATTGATGTCCATGTTAGTAGTGCAGTGAATGTAGATATTAGTATATCAGTAATCGTTGAGGCTGAACTTAATCTTGGATTAGATAATGCACTAATAGCATCGTTAAAAATAGACTTATCGCGTCGTTTATCCATCTTTTTCTTATGGAGCAAATTATATAACGAACGAGTTAGCGAGTGTATATATTTATACAAGAAGACATCTGTTCGTCTATTACATTCGAACATGCCATAATACAATCTATTCCAAAAATATATTACTTGCTCCATATTAGTTATCAGCTACTTCACTCAATACTATTCTATAATTATCACAAAGCGACCGGAGTTGTCGGAACATCTTCACTGATACAATGCCCATCAGCATCAAACAGGGCAAATATTCTTTCAATCTCAGCAGTAATCATGTCTGATAATGAATTCCATGATTTAAGAGGTGTCGCATCATACGGACTACAATAGTATACTTTATTATCCAGAGTATTAAGATAAAGCTTTGAACCGTCATATTCATAAGTTCCAAAAAAGAACATTTCCGGTGATGAATTCTTTGGCCTTTCATACTTCTGGATATCTTCAAGACTGAACGGATACCATGAATCCAAATCTGATCTGTCGTATGATGCCCTGCAACCATGCAGTGCCAATGTGCAATTCATTATATCAAAGCCATTGGCGACATTCATCAGAAAGTCCCTGTAAACTTCAGGAATAGCGCATCCCAGTCTTTTCTCCAAATCGCATACTTCTGCTTCTGTAATACAGGGGTACATAATGTTAAGCCAGGCATATTCGGCAATATGAGGGGCCTTTCCTGTCAGCAACGCTCCATTTTCTGAACGAGTAACTCCCAAATGAGAGAACCGCATCAACAGATTTTCTAATTCATTCTTTTCCATGAGCATTCTATTGTTTGACGGTTAATACTATTCTTTCCGAGTTTATCGCTAACGATAACGTAAAAACAATGTCCATTTACAAATATATGAAACATTCTTCATAATACATTGCAATGAACCGACCAACTTTATAATGATTTGAATTTATTCAGAATCATACAGTTAATAACCATCGATTTTATTATCTTTGTTATTATATAAAACAAACAGTCATGAAGCCGAAGATAACAAGAGAATCACCGCCAACCAGCAGCTGGGTCCTTGCACAATATTACTCTGTCATTATAATATCGGCATCAATCATCCTATTATGGATAGATACATTCATCGGAATACTGATTATAGCATTGGCCTTCCTGCTCGTTCTGCCGGCTCTGACTGTGTCTGTCATTTCCGTTTTCACTTCTTTACCATACAACACACATCACAAACGGATTCTTCTGATATGGCATGTTGTCAATATTCTTGCATTCTTTCTATGGCTTTATAATCCCAACGATAAGTGCGACGCCAACATAATGGAGAAGCATTATCTGGAATATCATGCAAAGATGGATGACTTGTATCGTAACGTGTATCATCAGCTAAAACCCGGACGTGGCATTTACATCGAATTCGAGAATGGGAAAATCTCGATTTTTCATGTATCGATAAAAGATATGCAAGGGGAAACCGGTTGGGATCCGAGTAAAGAGAAAGTTGATTCACTTCTGCTCCTGTCCGGTATGGACAGAACGGATCTGGATTACATTGAGAATGCTTTGGACGACATACATTGTATCTCAATATCGGTTACGGCATCTCCCGAAAAGCCTTACGGAATCGGATTCAGACGAGTACTCCTCGATAAATATGATTATCTGATTTATCCCAAGACCCTGTCTCCCGAGAAACAGGACACGATCGGTTCGGACCAGGGAAATATATTGTACTCTCCACGAGTGGTATTCAGATATAACACAGGAGCCATCGGCAATTTGAACTTCCCCGGCAAGGAAGAATATCTGCAATCAAGAAAAAATGCACAATGCGATAATTAGGTCTTGCCATCATCTCTTGTGCTCCCAATATGAAATATCATCATCATCACCTTGTGTCTAAATACAGATTGTTGTTGTTCACAATCTGACTATGTACACTCCTATACATTGGGTTTAAGTAAAGTCATACGAAAAATATAATCTCTGTCTCCTTGATTTATATGAAAAACAATATATGCCGGATTTAAAAGAAATCGAGCTCTGCCATGGAGGCGTAGCCTGAGTTTGCGGCGGCCTCAGTCATTTCTATCTTCACATATCGCGCCATGCACGGTTTCTGGAAGTAATGATAACGTTTCACAGGATCATTTATCAGATTGCCGAAAGTGAAGTCCTCGGCCTTCTGCCAGTCCTTTCCGTCGCGGCTTATCCATACCGTGCCACGCTCCATCATACCTTCTTTGTCGGCCTTCTGCGGCGTGTAGGCAAAGCCTTTCAGAGTAAGCTCGCGACCCAAATCCACGGCGAGCGAACAGTCGGCAGCACCTTTCTCGCTGCGCCAATAGGTGTCGGGATTTTCGTCTATGGCTTTCGCCGCCTCGTGTCCGCTTTGCTCGCTGCCACAGACCGAAACCTTCCAGCCACTCTTCACATAGCCCAGCTGTTCGCGATATACCGCTCCAGCACGGCCGTTGAGCACCGACACGGCACGCAGCTCCTGGTTAGTGGTCTGTATCGGGCCGCTGTATTCGGTGCCATGCTCGGCCGGATCGTCACCGTTCAGAGTATAGTATATCTTGAAACCGGCATTCAGATTTGCTGCCACATCCTCCCCATGTCTCTTCCATCTGAAACCAAGATCCATAGGTTTTATCTCCACCGTTCCGTCCAGACTGCGACTGGCAGTGAGCTGCGGCGGACGCGAATGATAATAATGAGCCGACACCTTGGCAATACCGGCCTCCTTGCGCATCTTTGGGAAACGCAGACGCAGGCGGTCGGTGGTGACGTCGGCAAAACGCAGAATGCGCTTGTAGCCGATGTTGGTGGCACGTGCCAGTTCCTTCCATCCGCCGTCAACCCATGCCTCCAGGACATGTTCCTCCACACGTTCGCCACGCTTGGCTATGGCTTCCTGTATGAGCAGGCGGTTGAAGGTTATGGGACGCGGCGTGGTTATTACTATTTCCGAGTTTTCGTACACGCTGACGTAAGTATCAAGTTTGTTGTCGAGCAGCTTGCGCGGACCTGAAGCCCCGTCGAGCAAGTCGGTGTCGTAGGTCTCGCATATGCGCCGGCCCACTTCGTGCAACACATCGACATCCGTGTCCGAAAAGCGGCCGTCGCGGTTTGGCGGAATGTTGAGCAGGAATACGGAATTGCCTCCCACGGAACGCTCGTATATGTCGAATACATCGTCGGCATTGCGCACTCTCTGGTTGGTGTCGTCGCGATAGAACCATCCTTCGCGTATCGACGTGTCGGTTTCCGGATACTGATAATGCAGATATCTGGCTTCATACAACCGCTCACGGCTGCCGACATCCTCCGCCACGATATCGTCATAGTGTGTCATTGTGTCGGGATTGTGCTGGAATGGCACCACATTCCACTCGGTGTCGCGAGTATGCCCCGACTCGTTGCCGCACCAGCGTACGTCCTCGCGGCCGTAAATAACGGCATCGGGCACCAATGTCCTTATGAGCTCGCGCCATGCCGTGTAGTTGTATCTCTGTCCTCCCTTCCGCTTTGGATGTGCTCCGTCAAACCATATCTCGTCTATAGGACCGTACTCGGTGAGTATTTCGAAGAGCTGACTCATGAAATACTCGTTGTAGTCATCGGCCATAAAGCGGAATGTCTTCTTGTTCTTGAACGGTCGGCCCTCAACCGGTTTGGGTATCGTACGCATGGTGTATTTGCTCAGGTTGCCGTAAAGGCCTTCCGGACTTTCTATCTGATAAAGGTCGGCAGGCGACAGATATATGCCAAGACGCAGACCGTACTTGCGGCACGATTCGGATAATGAGCGCAGAATGTCGCCCTTACCGTCCTGGAACGGGCTCGACATAATGCCGTGCTTCGTATATCGGCTCTGCCACAACACGAAACCGTCATGATGCTTCACAGTGAGTATTACAAGCTTCATCCCGGCAGCCTTGATGGCCTCACACCATTGGTCTGTATCCAGATTCTTAAGATCGAACACGGCAGGATCTTCCATTCCGGATCCCCACTCCATGCGAGTGAACGTATTCGGACCGAAATGCACGAAAGCAATGAACTCACGTTCCATCGCCCGCAACTGGTTCTCGGTAGGAACAACATGCGCCGCCTTCTCAATGATTACCTCCTTCGGATCATCCGGCTCAATCTTGATGGTATTGGCATATTTAATGTTCTGCCCATACACAGACGCCATCACACCACTTAAAACGATTGTTATTATCTTCCTCATATTTATATTATGGATATAATGTATGTCATGTCAAAAGTCTCTCTATGTCGTAACTGCCTCACAGAGGCCTTTCTAATGTTGTATGTAGTCGTAAGATTTAGTATTGACAAAAATACAAAATTAATTCAATATAGTCTGTTTCTAATATCGTAAAAGTTCTATTATAATATCATATAAAACCATTTCCAGATATTGTTTATTATTATCATCTTAAACAAAAATATAATAATATCGGATCACTCAATCGTATTTCACTATACTCACAAAAGAGCACTTGTGTTAAATATTATCGTAACTTGATGAAAGATAATAATATCTCAGAACTGCAGCTTGGTAAATATAATATTATTGATTCTGCTGTTAAATCTGGATTTGAACTTGTCGATGATATTATAAGATTCTGTGATAAAGTTTATTATTATTTCCCATACATATATAATTTTAATGCAGGATCTTTCGGACGTATAAAAGGTGTTACTCAAAAAGAAAATAAAACAGGCGGCTACATAAGTAAATATACCGGACCATTCTGAAAAGAAGTCAACATATGATTACGCATATGGCTTCTTCTATCCGATCATTTGTGGGTTGACCGAACTAATGAAAATTGAGAATAACAAACTAAGTTGGATCATCAATCCTATGACAATTAACTTCAAATCTGACGATATTAAACAGTGCCTTTTATACTGATACAATTAAAGAAATGCAATATGATCCACAAAAAGTTGGAAAATCAGGATTATCATATAAATCAGCAGATATCGTGATGAGCAATATTATCAATAGTACAAAATAAATTTATATGTACTAATTAAAATCAACCTGGCATTAGAATATATCACTGATGTTGGGTTGATTTTTATATAATAGGTAGTATATAAAAACCTAAATAAATCCTATTTATAAAAAATTCATAGGTATGTCTATTTAAAATTATAAGTTCTCCTATATCCGGAGAATTATATATATCATAGATCAAAATTATCCATTGATACATTCTCACCCATTACCTACCTTGACATAACAGCGTTAACATAGAACATCCATCATATACCAGACAATATTGCCGTACCTGTACTGTCAGCACCATAACATACATACAAACTCTTCCTCAATACATATAACAGGCTTACATACAATAAAGATGAGCAAAATAATATATAATATTCCGCAGACAGAAACACTTATATATAT
>NZ_JBBKBO010000005.1:0-221851 GCF_037890215.1 Prevotella sp. HCN-7019
TTCTGTCAATGCAATACTTGATTAATATTACACAACAGGAATTTGTCTCTGTTCAGAATTTCCATTCAAACCGATTTAAAGTTCAATAAAACTAATCAACGGATCTATTAACCCTTGATTTCAATGTTATCGAAATCGCTTCTTGTACTACTTTCTCTGTCTTTATGTAAGTTATTCAAAGAACTCTTTCTTTTATTGCTTGTGGTTATCTATTAACCGAAAGCGGATGCAAAGGTAGTGTAAATTTGCATTCCCTCCAAATATTTTGAACAGAAATTTACTTTAACCTTTAATTTTAACATACATTCACAATACAAAGCGTTCATAACACATTATTATAATATATAAACGCTATACGTATTCATTTTATATTAATTAGACCGAATACAACTGAACTCATTCATATATCTCGTCAACACCCAAGTTTGTTTCCTCTTCTTCCACGAATGCACACGGATCGTAACCTTCAGGCATATCAAATTTTGCAGAAGAATCATATCCCAATGTCTTATCAGCATATACTTTTTTCATAAAATATGCCCATATAGGCAAAGCCATAGTTGCGCCCTGCCCCATTCTCATTGAGTCGAAATGAATATCACGGTCTTCACCTCCAACCCAGCATCCACTTACAAGCTGAGGAGTGAAACCAACGAACCAGGCATCAGAATTTCGGTTTGTCGTACCAGTTTTACCACCAATCTCTCCTGGAATATTATATTTGAATCTCAAACGTCCGGCAGTTCCACCATCTACAACACCTTTCAAAAGCACTAGCATCTTATTAGCACTCTCCTCACTGATAACTTCATTCATATGAGGTCTGAAACTTGCAATTACATTACCCTCGTTGTCCTCTATCCTAGTGACAAATAAAGGTGCAGTACGTATACCATGATTAACAAACGCCGTATAACCACTCACCATCTCTGCTACAGAAACCTCACAAGGTCCGAGACAAAGAGACATTGAAGGATAAACATCCGGATTGTTTATGCCATAATCCCGCAAAAGACTCACAAACTGCTGTGGATTGAGTTTGCTCATGAGATAAGCCGAAATCCAGTTGTTCGACTGCGCCAAGCCCCATTTCAATGTAACAAGCTCACCATAACGTTTACGGCTCGCATTGCGCGGTGTCCATGGTTTGCCTGCAACTATATAGGTCTGCTGCACATTTGGAACCTTATCACAAGGCGAGAAACCGTTTTCCATTGCCAATGAATAAAGGAACGGTTTAATGGTAGAACCTATCTGGCGACGTCCGTTCATCACCATATCATACATAAAATGTGAATAATCGAGTCCTCCGACATATGCCTTAACTTCACCTGTCTTCGGATCCATACTCATAAATCCGGCTCTCAGGAATGACTTAACGTATCTGATACTGTCGAGCGGTGTCATCACAGTGTCTATATCACCATGGTATGTGAACACTGACATTTCCACAGGTGTATGAAAAGCCTTTCTTATTTCTTCATCAGAAGCACCTGAAGCCTTCATCTCTCTGTATCGTTCACTTTGTCTTACAGATCTCTCCATTATCTGATCCACCTGTTTGGCAGTAAGTGCATCTGAGAAAGGAGCATTACGCTTTCTACGTTTTTCCTTGAAAAATTCAGGTTGAAGGAACTTTGCGACATGCCCGTAAACAGATTCTTCCGCATAACGCTGCATTCTTGAATCCACAGTTGTATAAACCTTCAATCCGTCTGTATTCAGATTATATGGTTTGCCATCCTTCTTGAAATTCTTGTTACACCATCCGTACAACGGATCGTTCACCCATGCTATCGAATCAAGCACATACTGTCTCTGGTTCCATTCCGGATAATTATCCTTTTCCGGACGCTGTGCGGTCATATACATTCTGAGGAACTCACGGAAATAAGGTGCGGTTCCATTTTTGTGGTCCGTACGATGAAAATCAAGAGTCAGCGGTTCGTCAGAATACCGGTTGTAATCTGCTGTTGAAATGAAACCAGCCTTTCTCATCTGTCCGAGCACAACATTACGGCGGTTACGGCAGCGCTCAGGATATCTCACAGGATTAAAAAGCGACGGATTTTTACAAAGTCCTACCAATGTGGCCGCTTCTGTTACAGTAAGATCTTTCGGCTCCTTATTAAAATAGGTATTAGCTGCAGTCTTTATTCCTACCGCATTATGCAAAAAATCAAAATAATTAAGATAAAGAGCTATTATCTCCTCTTTTGTATAATAGCGCTCCAGTTTCACAGCAATCACCCATTCAATTGGTTTCTGCAAAAGCCTCTCCACTGTACTTCCTGCAGTTTCGGAATAAAGCTGCTTTGCCAACTGCTGCGTAATTGTAGAACCTCCTCCAGCACTTTCCTGTCCGAGCAAACCTCTCTTGACCATTGCACGTCCGAGCGCAATGAAGTCTATTCCGGAATGATCATAAAAGCGTTCATCCTCTGTTGCAATAAGCGCCTGCACCAGATGCGGAGACAGATTCGAATAAGAAACACATATTCGGTTTTCACGATTGAGATTCCATGTACCAATCACCTTGCCGTCTGACGAATATACCTGCGTGGCAAATCTGCTTATCGGATTCTGCAAGTCCTCCAACGGAGGCATATAACCTATCCATCCAAACCAGATGGCTGTAAAAGCTGCCGCACCTGCGACAAAACACAAAACTAATAATCCCCAAAGAAAATGTATAAAGATTTTTCTCATGACCGGAAACCGATTTTTTGGCAAAGATAATGCAATTAGGATAAAAAGCAAAACAAATATAATGATATTTTCCATATCGCTTTACGCCGTCAAAAGAAACGGAAACAGCGGTCAACAATATCATTATATACAACTATAAAAAATATCGTCATACAAGCGTAAGCTGTCAAAGCGTTCCGCACACATACCACCACATATATCATACACAAAAAGCATACACTCTTCATCATAAAAGACATTACTGATATATACAAAAATGCACCTGACTCAGTCATTAATCACCCCAGAAGCCACTCCATTTGAAAAAATATGATTAACTTAGCGGTCGAAAGCAAAAAGAAAACCATAAAAATAATGAAACACGATTTCGTAACAATTGCTGACCTGTCGAAAGACAAAATCATGTATATGATAAGGCTGGCACAGGAATTCGAGAAGCACCCCAACAGAGAACTTCTCAAAGGCAAAATTGTAGCAACCCTTTTCTTCGAACCGTCAACACGCACCAGGCTCAGTTTTGAAACGGCAGCCAACCGTCTAGGAGCCAAAGTGATAGGATTCTCGGATGCAAAAGCATCCAGTGTCACAAAAGGCGAAACGCTCAAAGACACAATCCTGATGGTGTCCAACTATGCTGACGTCATCGTGATGCGCCACTACATAGAAGGTGCGGCACAATACGCGAGCGAGATTTCGCCGGTGCCAATAGTAAATGCAGGAGACGGTGCCCACATGCACCCATCGCAGTGTCTGCTTGACCTCTATTCAATATACAAAACCCAGGGCACACTCGAAAACCTCAACATATATCTTGTGGGCGATCTGAAATACGGCCGCACGGTACACTCACTCATAACTGCCATGCGCCACTTCAATCCAACTTTCCACTTCATTGCTCCGGAAGAACTCGCCATGCCAAACGAATACAAACTGTATTGCAAACAGCACGGCATAAAATTTGAAGAGCACACGGAATTCAACGAGAATATAATAGCCGACGCCGACATACTGTACATGACAAGAGTGCAGAAGGAGCGTTTCTCCGACCTCATGGAATACGAACGCGTAAAGAACGTGTATATCCTGAAGAACTCGATGCTGAAAAACGCCAAGGAAAACATGAAGATACTCCACCCGCTGCCACGCGTGAACGAGATTGCCTACGATGTCGACGCCAATCCGCACGCATACTACATACAACAGGCCGGTAACGGTCTGTTCGCACGCGAAGCCATCTTCAGCCATGTCCTCGACATAAGTCTTGACGAAGTGATAAACGACAAGACCATTATAGAATAGTCAGACAGCAGTAAACAACGAACATCAATCAGCAAACTCATGAACAAGACAGAAAGACTGGTTGCCGCAATCAAGAACGGAACCGTTATAGACCATATACCGGCTGAGAAAACCTATCAGGTTGCAACAATTCTCGGACTTCAGAATCTCAGCACACCAATAACCATCGGATACAACTATCCGTCAAAGAAAATAGGAAGCAAAGGCATCATAAAGGTGTCTGACAAATTCTTCACCGACGAGGAGATATCACGTCTGTCAGTCGTTGCCCCCAAAGTGGTCCTCAACATAATACGCAACTACGAAGTGGTAGAGAAGAAAACCGTCGAAATGCCCGATGAACTGCGCGGCATAGTGAAATGCAATAATCCGAAATGCATCACCAACAACGAACCGATGGAGACTGTGTTCAATGTTGTCGACAAGGAACGCGGCACACTGAAGTGCCACTACTGCGACAAGGAGCAGGAAATCAGCGAGGTGAAGCTGGTATGATATTTTGTCATGCACGGCTTGCCAGTAACAGAAAAAAGAAGTAACTTTGCAAAAAGATTATTTCGCCTACAAAAAATTCACATAAAACAAATACAGAAACCGCAATGAAAAGAGACCAGGAGATTTTTGATCTTATCGAAAAGGAGCATCAACGCCAGTTGAAAGGCATTGAGCTGATCGCATCAGAAAACTTTGTAAGCAATGAGGTGATGGAAGCCATGGGCTCATATCTCACCAACAAGTATGCCGAAGGATATCCAGGAAAGAGATACTACGGCGGATGCGGCGTGGTTGATGAAGTAGAAACACTTGCCATAGAGAGAGTGAAAAAACTCTTCGGGGCCGAATATGCCAACGTGCAGCCGCACTCAGGTGCACAGGCCAACGCAGCCGTACTGCTGGCCGTACTGAAACCCGGCGACACATTCCTTGGCCTGAACCTTGCACACGGAGGCCACCTTTCACACGGCTCGGCGGTCAATACATCAGGTATTCTGTATCATGCTGTAGGCTACGACCTTAACAAGGAAACGGGACGCGTTGATTACGACCAGATGGAACAACTCGCCATCGAGAACAAGCCGAAACTCATCATTGGCGGTGGTTCAGCCTACAGCCGCGAGTGGGACTACAAACGCATGCGTGAGATAGCCGATAAGGTGGGCGCACTGCTCATGATCGACATGGCTCATCCGGCAGGACTCATCGCAGCCGGACTGCTCGACAACCCGGTGAAATATGCACACATCGTGACATCAACCACACACAAGACTCTGCGCGGACCGCGCGGCGGTATCATCCTCATGGGCAAGGACTTCGAGAATCCATGGGGCCTGACAACTCCGAAGGGACAAGTTAAGATGATGAGCCAGCTGCTCAATTCAGCCGTATTCCCCGGAACACAGGGCGGACCGCTCGAGCACGTCATCGCAGCCAAGGCCGTAGCTTTCGGCGAGGCTCTTCAGCCGGAATTCAAGGAGTGGGCAAAACAGGTGCAGAAAAATGCAAAAGTACTGGCAGACGAACTCATCAAACGTGGTTTCACCATCGTAAGCGGCGGTACAGACAACCACTCCATGCTCGTCGATCTGCGTTCAAAATATCCTGACCTCACAGGTAAGGTGGCAGAAAACGCACTCGTAGCAGCAGACATCACCGTGAACAAGAACATGGTGCCGTTCGACACACGCAGCGCATTCCAGACATCAGGTATACGTTTGGGCACACCAGCCATCACAACACGTGGTGCAAAGGAAGACCTCATGGTAGAAATAGCAGCACTCATCGAGGAAGTACTCAACGATCCGGAGAACGAGGAAGTGATAGCAAGTGTACGCCAGAGAGTAAACGAAAAGATGAAGAACTATCCTCTCTTCGCTTATTAAGCATCAGCCAAAATGAAATAAAGAAACGGGAGGAATGGTCCGAAAAGGGCTTCCTCCCGTTTTTTTAATACTCGGAGAAGCATGACACAGGAAATCATAATATACATAATAATAGCAGTGGCGGTGATAATTGCCATAAGATGGACTACTGTCACAATAAAAAACGCAAAAAAAGACAACGCAAAGTGTGCCGGGTGCCCTCTGACGGAGGTTTGCAGCTCAAAAAACAAAAATAATTGCCCAAATAACGAAACAAATAAGAAAAAACATGCTTAAAATTTGTCAGATTGAATAAAAAGTCATACCTTTGCAATCGCAAATGAAAACGGTGCCTTGGATGAGTGGCTTAGTCAACGGTCTGCAAAACCGTCTACGGCGGTTCGAATCCGCCAGGCACCTCTTGAAGAACTACAATTAATTGAATAAATTATTTGTAGTTCTTTTTGTTTAAACATACATAACCTGACTATAACAAAAACTTAAACCGTTATGAGAAAAACCTTTATCACACTAATGGCAGCACTGGCTTTAGGTACGGGCAGCGTCTGCGCACAGGCCTATCAGCCCTCTCCGGAAAACATTCAGGCAAGAAAGGAATTCCAGGACATGAAGTTCGGAATATTCATCCACTGGGGCATCTACTCCATGCTGGCCGACGGCGAATGGGTGCAACACTCAAAACGAATAGACCGTAACGAATATTCCAAACTGGCAGCAGGCTTCTATCCGTCGCGTTTCAACGCACACGAATGGGTTAAAGCATTCAAGGACGCCGGAGCCGGATATGTCACCATAACATCTCGCCACCACGACGGATTCTCAATGTTCGACACCAAAGCCACGGACTACGACATCATTGACGCCACACCTTTCAAACGCGACATACTGAAAGAGCTGGCCGACGAATGTGAGAAACAAGGCATAAAACTGCACATATACTACTCACACATGGACTGGTTCCGCCCGGACTATCCGCTCGGTGGTACAAGCCAGGCGCTGCCCCAGCCCGAAGGATCTGCCAACTGGAACTCATACTTCAACTTCATGAACACACAGCTCACCGAGATACTGACCAACTACGGCAAGATAGGAGCAATATGGTTTGACGGTATGTGGGACCACCCCAACAACTTCGACTGGCAGCTTGACGAGCAGTACGCCCTCATACACAAGTTGCAACCGGCATGCCTCATAGGCAACAACCACCACACTGCACCACACGAGGGCGAGGACTTCCAGCTGTTCGAACAGGATCTGCCCGGTGAGAACAGCGCCGGATTCTCCGGAGGACAGAAAGTGAGCGACATGTTGCCTCTGGAGTCGTGCCAGACAATGAACAACACTTGGGGCTACAGCATCACCGACAAGTCGTATAAATCTACTGACGAACTAATAAGAAGACTCGTTAAATCGGCCGGAATGAACTCCAACCTGCTGCTCAACATCGGTCCGCGCCCTGACGGACAACTGCCCGACGAGGCCATGACAAGACTCAAAGAAATCGGCAAATGGACAAAACGCTACGGCGGAACCATATACGGCACACGCGGCGGACTGATAAAGCCTCAACCATGGGGCGTGAGCACACAAAAGGACAACACACTCTATCTGCACATTCTCGACCTCAAGGAACAGAGCCTGACAATACCGCTGAGTGCGAAAAAGATAAAATCGGCCAGAATGTATGACGACGGCAGCAAACTGAAACTGCAGAAACACGGAAAAGACTCAACCGTAATAAATCTGCCGTCAGTGCCGCAAAGCGTAGATACGATTGTGGAGATAACGCTGAAGAAATAATGAGACAAAAGCGTGTTTTCACGAAAGACTGCATAAACATGCAATTATGAAAGTAAGGTGTTTTGACAAAAATAATTTGCAAAATAGATAAGTGGAGCGTCTCAAAAGCACACGATAAGAGAAGAAAGAAAAACTTTCAGACGCGACAATATTAATAAGACAATCAGCTACAGCCCCCACGGGAGTGCAGAAAGCATCGTTTTTGCACCCTTGCGGGGGCTTTTTCGTACCATAAGAAGTCGCTGCATAAATATACACGGCGGTTCCGGATGCTGTATATTTATGCATATGCGCTTGCCAATCCTTCATCGTGGACAAACGCCACATTAAGACACAGAACGCGTAAGAAGCAAAGGAAATGGTATTAGAGGCATTGTTTCAGCCACAATAAACAACATGAAAACAATCCTTACCGGAAAATACGGCAATAAGAGCTATAATATGAAAACGAAGAAAGGCTGCTCCGGATAATCTGGAACAGCCTTTCTTCGTGACTCCGACAGGATTCAAACCTGTAACCTTCTGATCCGTAGTCAGATGCTCTATTCAGTTGAGCTACGGAGCCTCGTTTCTTGTTTGCGGTTGCAAAGGTATATATATTTTTTGTTTCCACCAAACTTTAGGTCATAAAAATTAGAAAAAGGAGAGATAACCGGGTCCAGTAGAAAATCAGTATGTATTGATATAATATTAAAACCTGCGTCTTCATTCCCCTATAAGTATTTGCTGTCTCTGTCCGGATGAAACCGACAGGCGCACTTTCAAACTGTAAGCATGTTGCGGTTTTTCCGTCTGAGTTTTCTGTTCTACCCCGAAAATCCAGCGCGTATTTGCACGTTGACCTTCCTTCAGACGCAAATACGTGAAAAATAAGAACTTTGCACAAACATCAGTATACCAACGACTTACATTCAATAGCTATTTTCCCGTCACACAAAATACACTGTTTCATCATGCGATATGGCCCGTTTCATGGCCCGAAACACATCATATCACACTCTGATCTAGGCGAAACCGAAGGCTGAAACAGGCATAATCGGAACGCCATACAGACTGTTCCTGACTATCGGACTGGGTATACGAAAAGACGATATAACGCGAAACAGGCTTTAATGTATTAGATTTAACATTTCTTCACATCTCTTTCGCGATTTTCGTTTGTCAAAATAAAGTCAAGAAAAACTGTAAGTCCACCGCCCGAGTTTTCTTTAAAACCGCCGGAATCAGGCGCTATGATAAGCATCGGGCCCCCCACATGTCATACTGCGATGGTCATCCGGTTATGCCAAAACGTATTTCTCATCACGTGGTGTCCATACGGTCGCGATACGTGCCGTCCCGCACAGTCAGGACGGTTTGCGGCCCTTAGTGGAGAGTTACAAATAAAAAAACGGCCCACACAGAATTTCTACTGATAGTAGATAACAGTACATAAACAAAGGTATATAAACGAAGAAAGGCTGCTCCGGATAATCTGGAACAGCCTTTCTTCGTGACTCCGACAGGATTCAAACCTGTAACCTTCTGATCCGTAGTCAGATGCTCTATTCAGTTGAGCTACGGAGCCTCGTTTCTTGTTTGCGGTTGCAAAGGTATACATATTTTAGGTTTCCACCAAACAAATTCGATATTTTTTTTGTTTTTTCTTCAGAAAAACCCAAAATAAGTGCATTTCGCCCTACTCCTCCGCCTTAAGAATGGGCAAAGAGATGTGATATTTCACGGCAAGGAGTCTTATGGCGCATATTATCAGGAACGACAGTACGACAGCCATGCTCACATTAATGCCCGCAACCACAAATCCCCAATAGGCAAGTCCGCCTACAACGCTGGCCATGGCGTATATCTCCTTTTGGAAAATGACGGGCACATTGTTGAGCAAGACATCGCGTATGACGCCTCCGGCCGAACCGGTGATGCATCCCATGATTATGGCAACCCAGAAAGGATGGCCGCAGTCGATGGTTTTCTGAAGTCCGGCAATGGTGAACAGAGCCAGTCCGAGAGTGTCGAAAAAGAACCAGGCATTGTCAAGACGTTTGAGGTAACGGGCGAAAACTATCACAAAAATCTGGGCCATGACTGTACACACCAGATAGATGGATGATGTCATCCAGAACGGAGTCACACCGAGCATGACGTCACGTATGGTGCCTCCTCCTATGGCCACAGCCACACCGCATACGAAACCTCCGAACCAGTCGAAATGCTTGGCTGCGGCATGGCGTATGCCGGATATGGCAAACGCAAATGTACCGAGAAACTCTATAACGCTGAAAAGCGTGCCGTATATTATCTGATTGTCCATCGTCAGCGGTTGACTACGTTTACAGGATTTCCGTCAACAAATGCTCTCACATTGTTTATGGCACACTTGACAAGACGTATACGTGCTTCGCGGGTGGCCCAGGCTATGTGAGGCGTTATGTATGCATTAGGCTGTCTGAGCAGAGGATTGTCTGCCGAAGGAGGCTCACAGCTCATCACGTCGGCACCATAGGCGGCAAGGCGTCCGCTCTCAAGAGCCTCTGCCACGTCGTGTTCGTTAACAACAGGTCCGCGGCTGGTGTTGATGATTATTGCTCCGGGACGCATACGTGCTATACTGTCGCGGTTGATGAGATTGCGTGTCGAGTCGGTAAGCGGACAGTGAAGCGTGAGGATATCGCTCACGGCAAGCAGTCCGTCCATAGTGGTCTTCTGTATTCCGGCGGGCAGTTCGGAGAGGTGCTTACTCGTGAAGGCAAAAACGTCCATGCCGAAATCCATAGCAATGCGTGCCACCTTTCCACCTATGTTGCCGAGTCCTACAATGCCGAGCGTCTTGCCGGCAAGTTCGGTGAGGGGTGTGTCTGCATAACAGAAGTCTTCGCCCTCGCTCCAGCGTCCGGCGCGGTTCTGTGTGGCATAATGCTCCACACGGTTGGTGATATTCAGGACATGCGCGAAAACCATTTGTGCCACGCTGTCCGTGCTGTATGCCGGAACATTGGTGACAACGATGCCGAGCTTGCGTGCGGCATCAATATCAACAGTGTTGAATCCTGTGGCAAGAACTCCTATATACTTAAGACGGGGAAGTTTGGAAAGAGTAGCAGCGTCGAGCACTGTCTTGTTTGTCATCACAGCCTCGGCATCACCGATCCGGCTGACTACTTCTTCTGCTGAAGTGCGTGGATAAACCACGAGTTCTCCAAATTCTTTCAGCGGCTCCCACGACAGGTCGCCGGGATTGGCACAATGGCCATCCAATATAACGATTTTCATATTTTAATGTTGTTTTGTTCTATTATCCTTGTGGGTCAATTATCCTTGAATCTGTCGCCCCAGCACTGCAACATCCACTGATACTGCTTTTCTTCGGTAGGTGTATGCTGGGCATGCCATATTCTTGTATCCGTCAGTTCGTCGGGCATATACTGCTGTCTGACGAAATGGCCGGGAAAGTCGTGCGAGTATTTGTATCCGTCGCTGTAGCCGATATTCTTCATAAGCTCGGTCGGAGCATTGCGCAGATGGAGCGGCACTGGCTGATTGCCGGTACGCCGTACAATCTCCAATGCGGAGTTGATGCCCATATACGCAGAGTTACTCTTCGGGCTTGTGGCAAGATAGACCGCCGCCTCAGCCAACGGTATGCGCCCTTCAGGCCATCCGATCTTGGTAACGGCATCAAAGGCTGCATTTGCAAGAAGCAATGCGTTGGGATTGGCCAGTCCGATGTCCTCTGCCGCACTTATGACCAGACGGCGGGCAATGAACTTTGGATCCTCGCCACCCTCTATCATGCGTGCCATCCAGTAAAGCGCCGCGTCGGGATCGCTGCCACGTATGCTTTTGATGAATGCTGATACAATGTCGTAGTGCATCTCGCCGTCCTTGTCGTATGCAAGAGGATTCTGCTGCAGACGGTTCACAACAATGTCGTCGGTTATAACAACATCGCCACTCTCTGCCTCAACTACAAGTTCGAGAATATTGAGCAACTTGCGGGCATCGCCACCGCTGTATCTCAAAAGTGCATCGGTCTCGCGCAACTCGATATGTCTGCGGCTGAGTTCGACGTCCTTTGTGACGGCACGGTTGAGAAGTTCGAGAAGATCGTCCTTGTCGAGTGGTTTCAGAACATACAGCTGACAACGCGAGAGCAGCGGTCTGATAACCTCGAACGACGGATTTTCGGTAGTGGCGCCTATTAACGTAACGACACCCCGCTCCACAGCTCCGAGCAGTGAATCCTGCTGCGACTTGCTGAAACGGTGAATCTCGTCAATAAACAGAATGGGTGAAGCCGTGGAAAAGAACTGGCCCTTGCGTGCACGTTCGATAACATCACGAACGTCTTTTACGCCGCTTGTTACAGCACTGAGCGTATAAAAAGGTGTTTCCAGCTTGTTGGCAATGATCTGTGCCAGAGTGGTTTTCCCAACACCGGGAGGCCCCCATAAAATAAACGAAGATATGCGTCCTGCATCGATCATTCTGCGCAGGACTGCCCCCTCACCTACAAGATGTTTCTGACCGACATATTCGTCGATCGTACGGGGTCTCATTCTTTCTGCCAAAGGCTCACTCATATCATGTACAAAATTAGAAAATATATGCGACACCGACAAAAATTCTATATGAAAAACTTGTAAATTAAAAGTAAAGTATATACTTTTGCAGCGCCTCATTGCGACGTATTATGAAGATAACAATCGTTCAGACAGACATACAATGGGCTGCGTTTGACAACAACGCATCTGCTGCCCGGAATATCATATTCTCTGCAGGAGAAAGCGACATGTATGTCCTGCCGGAAATGTGGAACACCGGCTTTGCCGTCGCAAAAGAAGAGGTCTCGGCCTCATCATCAGACCGGGCACTGGAATGGATGCAGGAAACCGCGCGGCAGACGGACGCCGTAGTGTGTGGAAGCATGGCCGTAAAAAACGAAGACAAAGCAAACATGGCCATACATCCATATAGAAACAGACTGTTCTTTGTAAAACCGGACGGTTCGTACACATGGTATGACAAACATCATCTGTTCGGACCCGCAGGCGAAGACATCATGTTTGCCGCAGGTGATAAACGCGTGATTGCAGAATGGAAAGGATGGCGATTCCTGCTCACAATATGCTACGACTTGAGATTTCCGTTATGGCTGCGCTATAACAACGACTATGACGCAATAATAAATGTTGCGAACTGGCCCGATATGCGCCATGAAGCATGGGATGTACTCACAAAAGCACGTGCTATAGAGAACCAATGCTATTTCATCGCATGCAACAGAACGGGACACGACAAAACTGCATATTATTCAGGCCACAGCCGGATAATAGATCCGGAAGGACGGATATTGACTGAATGTGAAGCCGGAAAACAGCAGTTCGCCACAACCGTCATTGACAAAAACAAAATGACAAGCTACAGGCGGACATTCAACGTATTGGACGAAAGAGACAATAAGTAACATTATGATATGAAACAACAGAAAGCATTAACTCTTAAAACATTAACAAAAAGCAATGTGTGGGATTTACAGGAAAACGACATTCTGCACATGTGGGAATCTGCTGAAAGGGATGCTGACCTCAAGGACAACATGCGGCATTACATTGATGTAATACGTAGCGCGTTCGACATGGAAGAGGTGAAAATAGCCAAACCAGAGGTTATCAGCAAATATGAGGCACGTGGATATAAAATCGGAACAATACGCCTGGATGAGAATAACAAGGCAAAATGGGCAATAAAGAAACGTCCGATAGCCAGAGTGACAGACCTCACATACGAAAACATACATCATATCACAGCAGAAAAACTGCTCGAAGTGATCGACAGCAATTTCGGAGGTGGCTGGGAGTCTCTCTCACAGAGCATCCGTGATATAATTGAAAGCGGATTTGACATCAGTACAACCACTTTACCGAAAACCAGACTCCATAAACCTGGAGGCATGTATGAAAAGAAAATAAATGACGGATACGAAGTCCTGGAAATAGAAAAAGGCATGTGGGTGGAAGCCATATTTGCCAAGGAGAAACCGGAGAGCGAGCCTTATATGCCTCTGAAAGATTCAGAAAACAACAAATATCGTGGACTTGACGATGATGACGATGACTACGATGAGGACAAAGACGATAAATATGACGATGACGACGATGATGCTTTCGATGAAGACAAGCTGACAGAAGAAAGTTATCGCACAACATTCGAAACTGATCCGGAAGAACTGACACTCGAAGCCGAAGACGTCACAGACGACGACAACTATTGATAATAGTTCCGAATATTCGATTGATATAAAAAGCGCCTGGCTGTTATTTGATAAACAGTCAGGCGCTTTTTATTATCATACGTTCATAAACATTCATAAGGAACTATACGACCCGTATACGCCATAAAAATGTGCTACAGAAGCGTACAACGCGCTATCACCAGAGAGTTATTATCCAAACTCCTTTTCGTTACTATACAGCACGAAAACCACTCCCAAAAGCACCATTGACAATATAATATTTCCGAATAAAACAACATGATGATAATAGCGTGAAACATTATATCACCTTATTTCTTAGGCACGAATGTTTCCCAAGTCTGATCATCATAGAAGATTCTTATTTCAGTTATTTTGCGTTGTGGTTTGTCAAAATTTTTTACTATATTTTTTGTATCGCTATACGAAAACTGAACACCTGATACAGGGGAAGGTTTTACCGAAGGGGAGGGTTGTTGATCATCAAAGTCAAGCATCCTCTCCGTAACCCTTCCAGAATCATCCTGAGCTTTCTCTGAAAGATCTGCATCCTCACCGTCAATATACATATCACCATTTCCAAACAATAGCCAATCTGTAGATATATTAGGTATCTTATTTTTTATTGCTTCGACGATTGTAAGAGTAGGACGGGTACGACCGGTGAATATACTGCTTAATGTTGCCGGAGCAATTTGAATGAATTCAGCAAATACCTGTTGTGTCATATGTTGACTCTCCATGACCTTTCTGATTCTGTCTTTCATATATAAAAGTTGTTTTTATAGTCTATAAATAGGTGTTTTATATTGATTCCACAAAATTAAAACAAAAAAATCACATACACAACATTTGTATAGCATATTTACATTTAAATAAATTACATTTATGATATCAAATTCAATATTTCAAACAACAATAATTCTGATAATATACATTTACATATACAAATCTATATTATAGTGCAGAAAACACATCTAATATTTTGTTTATGCATATCATTATTTTACGCTGATAATGAATAGGGTTATTTCAATGTATAAATAGGTAAAATCGTTATTATTTTAGGTATTATTCCTATATAATAGTACGAATATTAAATGTTTATATTAATATTTTCTCTTAACTGGCTCATTTGCACTAATATATACACACAAAACACCTATTGCATATATATACATATGCATATATAAAGTAAAATAATATTGATTTGTATATACAAATCAATATTTGTTTAGTTCACACAAAGATTTATATTACATATTTACAAATGTGATAATCATGCAAGTATCCAACATGTTTACAATATAATATTCAGGAAACTTAAATGCAAAAATTGGTTAACTGTTGATTTTCATAACTCTATCATGGCAATTTTTTCCATTTTTTCAATAATCCCGACAAACGTCAAGATCAGCTCAAAATATTCAAAATATATGGGGGAATAATTCACATAACCATCGTATTTATAGCTATTTATGCAAAAAAAAGGCTATAAACAAAAGTTGTATTTTAGAAAAAAACAGGACGAAAAAGGGCGTTTTTCAGTGCAAAATATAGAATATAAGCTCTTTCATAAGCTCCCCAGAACCTGTATTTGGATTACCCAACCCCTTACTTTTGGCATCAATTTCTCTTATTTTAGAAATAATCTGCATTGTTTTCATGGGAGTGTAATTTTTCATACCGATCATATACTCCTTTGCCGCCCATGGCGTCTTCAGTTCCAACGCCTCTGCAACAGCAGAATCATTTGTGCGATTCGGAGTATAATGTGCTATCATCAGATTCTGGAAGAAACCAAACAACAAAGGCAAGAAAGAATAGACAGAACCAGCCTTTGGATTTTTGTCAAAATAATTTACTATTCTATTTGCCTTCATTATATCACGTTCAATGATGGCACGACGCAATTCAAACGAGTTGTAATCCTTACTCACTCCGATCTGATGTTCCACGATTTCAGGTGTCACACGTTTATCATTATCCGGAAGTGAGATAAGCAATTTGTCCAACTCAGAAACAAGACGACTTATGTCAGAACCGATATGTTCGGCAACAATAGCTGCCGACTTTTCATCAATAGCCGCCTTGTGCATTTTCATATACGTTGTGATGAATCCCGGCAATTCATTATCACGCTTTTTTTTGCTTTCAAAAACAACGCCGACGGATTCAGCTTTAGCTACAATCTTTTTACGTCTGTCAATTGTTCCGTTCTTATAACACAATACCAGAATTGTCGAAGACACCGGTTTATCAAGATATTTCTCCAAAGCATCAAAAGAACGAAGATTCTGAGCTTCCTTGACAACAATCAGTCTGTGCTCTGCCGGCATCACAGGATAACCTTTTGCAATATCCACAATCTGTGACGCTGTGACGTCCGCACCAAAAAGAATATTCTGATTGAAAAACAATTCGTCAGGCTGTAACACATTATCAGAAATATAATCAGATATCTTATCTATGAAATAAGACTCCTCGCCCATCAATAAATATATGGGGAAAAATCTGCGAGCCTTCAGATCATGCATCACAGATTCATATGTTGTCACAGACTTCTTTTCTGCCATTTTGAAATACTTGTTTTTTTAAAACCAACACACATCCTACTGAATAAGATCAGAAACAGAATGGATAATGTCTTCCAATTCCTCATGGATCCATACATTGTGAGATGTGCCAGAATCATGCATCCACCCATAAAAACAGACATGAATTATTTTGTTCCATACACTATTCACATTATCTTTGCAATCAAAAACAATCGTGTACAGACACAAAATCCATTGCTTCTGCAACAAAGACAACTTGTCAGAATCTGCATTATGCACGGATTATTCCTTGGTACAAAATTAATAAAATGATCCGACTAAACCTACCAAGTTTTCAAATAAAATTGTCCGGTACAAAACAAAGGCCGGCCATATACGATATTCTCAGAAGAAAGCATGTGGCACTCACTCCTGAAGAATGGGTGAGACAGCATTTCGTACATTATATGATAGAGCACAAATCGTATCCGGCCTCACTCATGGCAAACGAAGTAAGTCTGAAATGCGGCACCAAATCACTTCGTGCCGACACCGTATTATATAACAGAAGTCTCAAACCGATAATGATAATAGAATACAAAGCACCAGACATCGCCATAACACGCAACGTATTTGACCAGATATCGGCATACAACCTGCTGCTCCACGTAGACTATCTGATCATGAGCAACGGTCTGCAACACTATTGTTGCAAAATGGATTACGAACAGCGCAGCTACACATTTCTTAAAGATATTCCAAGCTATCCGGACATCATATGACAGCCGGACTGATCTGGTTCCAATTATTATAAAAATAAAAGAATATCTACTTTTTACTTAATTTATTGTCAGAAAAACACAAAGGCATTATCTTTGCATATAATGTAATACATCAGAACGGATTTACCGACTCATTATAAAAATGACAGTAAAACAGCCGGGAATAACCAAACGATAATCAAATAAAAATCAAAATATGGGAGCATCAAAATGGATAGGAGGCTATCTGGGATTCATACTGGGAGGCGGCCCTCTGGGAGCACTCGCAGGATTTGCCCTGGGATGGCTTTTTGAAAAAGGAATGGACAGTGTCAACGGCAAAGACGAAGGCAACGGACAAATGTTCGATGACAATTACAACCAACAAAGGGCATATGAAGGAGAACGCAATTCTTTTCTTTTCTCACTTCTCGTTCTGTCCTCTTACATCATCAAAGCCGACGGTAAGGTCATGCATTCTGAAATGGAGCTTGTAAGACGTTTTCTAAGCCGTAATTTCGGAGAAATAGCCAAAGCCGAAGGAGAAAAAATAATGCTTCGACTGTTCGAACAACAGAAACAGATGGGAGCAGCAAGTTTCAGAGCCACAATACAGGATGCTTGCCGGCAGATAGAAAGAAATCTGGGCTACTCGCAACGCCTGCAACTGCTTAATTTCCTCGTAATGATAGCCCAAGCCGACGGCATCATCGTAAAGGAAGAGAACGACGCACTCAGAGAAGTTGCCATCAATCTCGGCATTTCCACTGCTGATATAGACTCAATGCTCAATCTGCAGTATGGCGACAGCAGCCTCGATGCGGCATACAAAGTACTTGGCGTAAGTCCGGATGCGACAGACGACGAGATAAAGGCCGCATACAGAAAAATGGCGCTGAAACACCATCCGGACCGCGTAGCTACACTTGGCGAGGATGTGAAGAAAGCCGCAGAGAAGAAATTCCAGGAGATAAACAACGCCAAAGAGCTTATATATAAAGCCCGCGGTCTGTAATCAGAAGGATATCAAGCCCCTGACTTTTAAGAGAAAAGAACTCAAAAACAACAGAAAATTGCATTAAATAAAAACAACATACAAAAAATGCGAAGTGTTCCATTTCGCATTTTTTGTATGTTGCAACAGAATTATTATTCGTCAGCCTTCTTTGTCTTGCGTACTACGCGCTTGCGCTTTGGTTTGTCATCAAGCTCGCCAACAGCAGTCTTAACACCAGCCAGTTCCGGATCAATCATGATACGTCCGCAATACTCACACACAATAATTTTCTTGTGCATCTTAATATCGAGCTGTCGCTGTGGCGGAATCTTGTTGAAGCATCCTCCGCAGGCGTCACGCTGAACGTAAACAATTCCCAGACCGTTACGCGCATTCTTACGTATGCGCTTGAAGCTTGAGAGCAGACGCGGCTCAATCTTTGTTTCCAGATCTTTTGCCTTTGCCTTCAGTTTCTCCTCTTCCTCGCGTGTTTCCTGCATAATCTCGTCCAGCTCACCCTTCTTGTCTTCGAGTGCAGTCTGACGGTCTTCAATCAACAGTTTGTTCTGCTCTAGGTCTTTTTTCTTTTCCTCAACCTTCAGAAGAGCCTCTTTGATTTTCTTGTTGCAAAGCTCTATTTCAAGACTCTGGAACTCTATTTCCTTTGTCAGCGTGTCATACTCACGGTTGTTTTTCACGTCATTCAACTGTGTCTTATAGCGCTCCACGCTTGCCTCAGCCTCCTGTATCTCAGCCTTTTTCTGCGAAACAGCCGACTGGAACTCCTGTATTTCGTCTTCTATTTTCTGTACACGAATCTTAAGACCTTCTATCTCGTCCTCAAGATCCTGCACCTCAAGAGGCAGTTCACCGCGCAGTGCACGCTTTTCGTCTATTCCCGACAACGTTGTCTGAAGCTGATAAAGAGTTCTCAGTTTCTCTTCCACTGATAAATCTGTTGGATCTTTCTTTGCCATAATTATAAATAGATTATTGGATTGGTGTTCGTCTGAGCCATGACAACCGGCACACCCGGACACTCCTCCTCGATTATTGTTTTGAATATTTCCTTCGTATATTGCTCACTCTGATAGTGTCCTATCACGCATATCTGTATCTGCTGCTCGCGTCCGAAGTATACATGATAGTGCATCTCGCCCGTAACAAAAGCGTCGGCGCTGGCCTTCACGGCATCGTCGAGCAGAAAATCTCCCGCTCCGCCACATATTGCCACGCGGCGCACTGGGCGTTTCAGCAGCTCGTTACACATGGCGCAATCCACGCCGAACTGTTTCTTCACACCGGCAACAAACTCCGCCGCATCCATCGGCTGCGGCAAATCTCCTACCACTCCGCTTCCGGCCTCTATACCGTCAACGGTCTTACGTGCAAAGAAATCCACGTTTGTGAGCCCCATTTTCTCCGCAATCTTAAAGTTCACACCGCCACGCGCGTTGTCCATGTTTGTATGCATTGACACCACTGCCACACGGTTTTCTATCGCCTTCATCACCGTGCGTTGCACGCTGTCGGCATCCGAAATGGTCTTCAGCCCGTGGAACAGCAGCGGATGATGAGACACAACCAGATTGCATCCCTTGCTCACAGCCTCGTCGATGATTGCTTCGTTCACGTCAAGGCACAATAAAGCCCCTGAGACTTCCACCTCCGTCAATCCTATTTGCAGGCCGGCATTGTCCCATCCTTCCTGCAAAGGCAGAGGCGCGAAACGTTCAAGGGCGGTCATCACTTCCTTTATTTTCACGCTTTTCAGCTATGTTATGTTTATAATAGGCTACAAAGATAATAAAATCCTTATACATTATATATAGCCAGACGTCCTTTTTACATTATTTTAACCAGTCACACCAATATCTTTAATCCATTGTGCTGACGTCCACCACTTCCGGAACGACAATATAACTGTGTAAAAAATACAGGGATTGACCATATATTTGTTATTAAAACCATATACAAAATATATTCCGCGACCTGCGTCGCCATTTCCTGATGCAGGATATATAAGAAACGGAAAATACGTGGTCGGAATCAAAATCATACGCCATGGATATTCCCCGACAGATGGCTCTTATTTTCTACTGCCGAATGTATAAAAAAACAGAAAAACGATGGATGAACAGTTAAATCTGCTCCGCAAAAATCGCGAAAAAAGTCCACCAGAATGAACCGACTGCCATTTTGGTCGAAAAAACGCGAATTTTCAAGTTTTATGTAATACGCTGATAAACAAACATTTATATAACATCATATTTTCATAAGTATTTTTCCGCTCTGCGAAAGAGCCTTTATTACACTCCGATATGCACCATTTCAGGCATCAAAACATACGATATCAGGGCCTGATATCGTATGTTTCACGGTGTAATAAAGGCTCTCTTGCACGACAATCACTCCGACTCCGGATTCCAATCCGTGTAGAACTGGGTGTTATGCATATAAAAACCACTCCGGATTTTTCTGTAATAAGGAAAACGAAATGTTAAATGTCATAGTTCAAAAGCAAACAGATGTTAATAAATATTTGCAAAAACATGCGCTGTAACAGTGTCATAACAACCATGAATATGTAGCATAACGCTGCATCAGAGTATGCTAAAGGCCGGACGTAATTGGCGACACAGAGAAAGAAAAGACATCATAATCACGTTTCAAAGCACTGACAGCATACAAAAATGCCATGTCGCAGGGGCTCGCACGTAGCTTCACTCGCCGTCTGCTGACATGGCATTTTATGTCTTACGATATACGTTTCTTACTTTTTTATTCCTATACCATATACGTTTTTATCTTATTTCAGACTCGCTATTTTCATTTTCACGCACCGTCACTCAACCTTCACGGATATCTCACGCAAATCTTCGTCTGCCGAGGAATTGCCCACCATAAGCTGATATTTTCCTGGAACGACGCGCATGGTATTTGTCTCACCGTCCCAAAGCTCGAATGTGCTGCGTGGCAGGTCTATGCTCACCGTCTCCGTATCGCCGGCCTTCACTGCCACACGTTTGAATCCGCGCAGGGTCTTCTGAGGTCCTGCGGTGTCCTTAGGATTGCGCACATACACCTGAACAACCTCCTCGCCATCGCGTTCTCCGGTATTCTTCACCTTCACGGTCAGCGTTCCGTTCTTATACTTAGGCTTACCTATCGAGAAGGTTGTGTAGCTGAGTCCGTAACCGAACGGATACAACGGTTTGCCAGTGAAGTATCGGTAAGTGCGTTCCGTCATACGATAATCCTCATAATCAAGCAGTTGCGATGTACTTGCATAGAACGTAACAGGCAGTTTTCCGCCCGGATTGTAGTCGCCGAACAGCACATCGGCGACGGCTGTTCCGGCCTGCTCTCCTCCATACCACGCCTGCAGTATGGCGTTGGCATTGCCGTGTTCTGCAGTAAGAGCAACAGCGCTACCCGAACAGTTGACGAACACCACCTTCTTGCCGGCATCCTTCAATGCCTTCACAAGCTCGCTCTGTGCAGCCGGCAGTTCTATCGTCAGACGGTCGCCACCCTTGAATCCGGGTTCCTCCACCGGCAGTTCCTCGCCCTCAAGACGCGGCGATATGCCGCCTACGAATATCACAACGTCGGCATCGCCCACCAGACCGGCTACGTTTCCGGCGTTCACCTTATCATTATTATGCAGATATTCACAACCCTCTATGAGCCGTGCCGACGGTGCTTTTGCCTTTATTCCCTGCCAGATGGTGACCGTAGAAAGCGGAAATCCGTTATAATTTCCCCACAACATTGTCGAATCGTTGGCGTTAGGACCGAGCACAGCTATCTTCATTCCACTCTTTTTCAGAGGCAGAATGCCATCGTTGCTCAGCAGCGTCATAGTCTGTCGCGCCATTTCGGCGGCAAGCTGACGATGCTCCTTGCACGCCACGATGCTCATAGGCAGTCTGGTCCACTCCACAAGCGCGTCATCGTCAAAGTCTCCAAGCTCGAAACGGGCTTTCAACAGACGTTTCAACGAAGTGTCGATATCCTTTTCGCTCACCTTTCCCTGCTTCAGAGCCTCGCCCAACGAGCGGTAGTCGCTTCCACACTCAAGGTCGGTGCCCGTCACCAAAGCACGTGCACTGGCGTCGCTCTGAGTCTTAGAAAAACCGTGTCCCCACGACTGCCAGAAGTCGCTCACCGCTCCGCAGTCGCTCGTCACAAGCCCTTTAAAGCCCCATTCTCCACGCAATATCTGTTGCAGATAGCGCGTGTTGCCGCAGCACGGTTCGCCGTCGATGCGCTGATAGGCACACATCACCTCTTTCACATCGCCGTCAACCACAAGCGACTTGAACGCCGGAAGATACGTCTCCCACAGGTCGCGCGCCGGCAGATCCTCCACATTGAAGCGGTGGCGGCTCCATTCCGGACCGCTGTGCACAGCAAAATGCTTGGCACAAGCCAGCAGTTTCATATATTTGTGCTTCGGTTTGTTGCCGTCCGGAGCATAGTCGTCGCCCTGCAATCCGCGCACCACGGCCAGTCCCATACGCGATGTCAGATAAGGGTCTTCGCCATATGTCTCCTGTCCGCGTCCCCAGCGCGGATCGCGGAATATGTTTATGTTGGGTGTCCAGAACGACAGTCCGCGATACTGTTCCATGGTGTTCGTACGCTTGGCCTCGGCATTCTTGGCACGCGCCTCGTCGCTCGTCGCCGTAAATACCTTATATACCAGCTCGTCGTTCCACGATGCAGCCATACCTATTGTCACCGGAAACACTGTGGCAGTACCGTTGCGTGCCACTCCGTGCAACGCCTCGTTCCACCACTCGAACTGCGGTATTCCGAGCCTCGGTATGGCCGGCGAATTGTTCATCATCAGCGATATTTTCTCCTCTACCGTCAGTCGTGAACACAAATCCTCAGCACGCTCCGCCGGCGTGAGGTTCGTGTCCTGATAAGGCAGAAGCTGCGCACATACCGACATCGGCATGGCTGCAATAAGCAAAGCTATCAGTTTTTTAGTTTGCATGACAGGTTTTGTTTTAAGAAAAGTTAGTATAATATAATGTGCTAAGATAATAAAAAAAGCAATAACACGAAATAAAAACACATCCCAATCGGATTTTTATGTCTTTATTTCGTGTTATATATATTACAAACAACAATTACGAATTACATCCACATTAGATGTATTATTTCTTCAACCATTTCAAAGGATAGACTTTCTCTATTTGCCTGAGTCTGTCATAAAAGTTTCCAGCGATCTTGCGAGCGTCATCCGGCTTTATTCCTTCATCGTTCAAAGGAGCATAGAACACCACACATTCTAGAAAATCCTTTTCGTCACACACCGGTAAGGAAATTTTATTATTCCATTTATCCATACGCTCGGCCACTTTGTTTCCAACACCATCACCATTTACCAACTTTTCAATATATTTTTGCTCCTCATCGATTCCATCGCACATGCCTATCAGCATGGCCTTAAGCTGGTAAAGAAAAACAGTATTACGGTCGGTAGCCTTGTCCTGGCGTTCCTTAAACATGTTGTCAAGTTGATTCGTTATCTGCACTACCCTTGCATTACTAATCTTTCCCTCAGCAATTCGCTTGTCAATCTCTCGGTTACGTGCTCCAAGCATCATCTCATGTTCTATGTCATGACGATCTGAAGAGTTTAACCTTATACTTGGTGTTGATTCACGATCTACTATCTCCGCTTTCTCTTGAAGAAGATCAGCGCGCATCTGTATTTCCTGCATACTCATTTCTGCCTCACCCATTCCTTCTACGAGGAACATATCTATAAGTTCCAAGGCATTGTCACAAGCAACGCGAGCACTGTCTTTTTCTCCTGACATACAAGTTATTGCAGCAAGCGTAATAGCTGCGTCCAATTCCTTAACAGGGTCATAACAGTATTTTGTAAAATAAGGGTCAAGCATATACCTTCCGGTTTCCGGGTTAGGTGTTTTCCTGAAACCAAAAGTGTGATACGTCTTAAGCATTTCTTTCAACATCTCTGTAGCATCGCCATATCTTCCCAAAGCACTGAGGAGACGGGCACCACACACTGCCGACTCAATGTCGCTCCATCCAGCCCTATGAGTAGAAAGGAGTTTCTCTGCGACACTATCCGCCAAGTTTTTGTCCATACCATAAGAATAATGATGATCCACTAGATGCACAAGTCTTCTGTTTTCTTTCACCAGTGGCACTGCGCTGTATGGTACAACAAGATTTGGTTCGAGTAAATCGGTATCAATATGAAATATCACATCAACCTCAACACCATTGAGCTTGGCAGGTTTCCAACGCGGCATTATAGAGACAACTCGTGCCAATTCTTTCTGCAATTCTGGTGTTACTTCGTCCGTTGTTCTCACAAGTATTGCCTTGCCATCTTTCCTGACCACGCAATCTCCTATTCTAATTTTCGTCACATTTGTCCTTGCCAAACCACTCTTTTTCCAGTATATCCATGATTTAGACGGAAAATTCAGATTTTCACGTATAAACTTATCCATTTCTCCTATACCACCGGGGAACTCAGGCGGGGTATCCATATGGTCATAAACTACCGATGGAATACTGTCACCATATTCATCATCAACAATAAATTTATATTTCTTCAGAGTCTCCGAATTACCAAGATGTTTTTCGCTGCCTTTTACGAACTGTCCGCTCACAGAACAAAAAGGTAGAAATGCCAATAAAATAAAAACAATATTCCTCATAATCATCCTCCCTGTTTTATTTGTTATAATATATTAAGTAAGATAATCATCGACAGTAAACAAGCATACACTCACATTTCATGAGTATGTTATATAAGAGGTCCTCATTTACACAACCATCCGAGCGGATAAACCTCCTCTACCTTCTTACGCTTATCATAGAACGCCTTGGCTGCTGCCTGATCTGTTTCATTTTCTGTTCCTGAGACATTTAAAGGTGCATAGAACACAATGTTCTCCAACATTTCCTTATGGCTTGCGACCGGCAAAGACAAGTTCTTACTCCATTTAGTGAAATATTTTGCCATCTTCTTACCGGCTTCTCCACCAGATACTTCTGAGACAAATGCATGCTCAGCCTCAGTCCCGTCACGCAGACCGGTGAGCATGGCGCATATCTTATAAAGCCTGAAAGCGTCACTCACGCTTTTCCGGTTGCTTTGGTCAAAGTTCATCATATCCATCTGTCCGTTTATCTGGGACACTCTCGCATTGCTTATCTTTCCTTCTGCCATGCGCTGCTCTATTCTCCAGTTCGTGTCTCCAAGCCTTGGTTCATAATCTATCTCACGGCGTTCGGACGGATTAAGCCTTACGCTTGCGCCACGCTCCTTACTTACTATGGCGGCTTTTTCGCGCATCAGGTCATTGTAATGCCGTGATCGCTGCGACTCCGTACCATTATCCCTGATACCCTGCTCTGCCATAGTACCGGCCAACCATATTGCGTTATCGTATGTCTCACGCGCCTTGTCCTTCTGTCCAGACATGTCATATATAGCAGCAAGAGTCATAACCGAATAAAGCTCTACCTTCGGATTATAACAAGAAAGGTCAGGATATAAATTTCCTAAATGGCCATCCTTTGTGAAACCAATATCATGATATTTCACCAGTGCCCTGTCTAGCATGGCCACCGCATCATCATATCTACCCAACATTGCCAGAAGACGGGCTCCTGCCAATGTGGATGTCATCTCGTCCCATCCCTTTTCATGCACAGAATATATCAGCGTAGCCACACTGTCAGTCTGTGCCTTGCTTATTCCAAACTTGTAATTTTCTTTCAGACTGTTGGACGCTTCAATAGCCTTTTTTACATATGGCATGCCACTGTATGGAATATGGAAAAACGGATCAAGCACCGATGTAGATATTGCGAATACCACATCAACAATCTTTCCATCCTTAGTCGCCGGCTTCCAACTCGGCATAAGCGACACCACCCTGGCTATCTCCTGCGACAATGCAGGGTGCATGTCTGTAGGACGTGGGAATATGGCTCTGCCGTCTTTCCTTATGATACAATTACTGCCAAATACATCTTTCTTACTGTATATCGTATCATTCCATGCTTCCGCCGGATAACGGAGATTGTCTATTATGAACTTATCCATGGCACACATACCGCCATAAAACTGCGGTGGTTCGGTCATTACCTGATACACATTCATCGGAATACTATCTGAGCCAATGCCGTCAGTCAAAAATGTCACTTTCTCTGAACCACCATCATCAACATTCTGTGCCATGACAGGAATAGCTGTACAGACTGCTGTCAATATAAAAACCAGACGTTTCATAATAAATCATTTTTAAAGAGTAAAACATTTCACAATAAAACAGAAATAAACAATATTGTCACTCCCTGCTTTACACGTATAGAAACGAACATTTATTCCACCGCTGTTGATGTCCTTTCTCATATATAGAACCAGATTCTTATATCAGAATCCTAACGCACAAACACCTTCATTGCCATTTACAGTCAACCAGTCAGGTTATACATCACCAAATGGCAAGCTCCTTTCATTCTGACTGTTGGTTTTCATAATAATATGATATTTTGGTTTTATTTTGTCCAAATATACGAATAAATATACCAACGCAACAAGAATGTTGTGCAAATTATAATTAAGCAATGGTTAATAATATCAAAGCACTGCCAGAATAGAAACTTTATCCTACAGAAGACATCTGACAAAAGACAATCATATACACAACGGCCGCAAGACACAGAAATCCCTACTGCCATTCGTTAAGGTCTGCAGTGGCTTCCACCGCCTGCTCCACATCATCCGGAAGCGACTGGAAGAAGTCGAAACCGGTGATGCGCTCCACCTCGTCAACGCTGTTCACATAATCACCTTTCGGACGGTTGCCGTCTTCATTCTTATAGATAAAACCTATGGCTTTAGGCGTACCGCGCATGCAAAGCACCACCTTGAAAAAGGCTTCAGGCACCACCACCTTGTGCTTTCCGATGGTTTTGTGACGTCCTTTATAAAGAATCGGTCCACAGACTATGTATATGTCACCGTTCTCACGCGCCCAACTGCGGCACGCATTCTCCATCTCGTTCCAGTCGCCACGGTTGAGTCCGGGTGCCTGCGGACAGATGTTTGTGAAAAGGAACGACTGACGCATGGCCTCACTATCCCATTTGTTGTCACCAGCCGGACACATATGCCCGCGATCATAACCTGAGTTGTAATAGTCCCAGTCGTCGGCACGAGGCGTCGGTACGTCCTCATCCTCCATAAAATCAATGCCCTTGCGACTGTGACTACCCTTAGTATTATCGGCCGTAAGATGCCATGCCACCCAGTTTGGCAGTTTTGTCTTCTTATTATAAGATGTGACATATCCCGCACGTTCAAGTATCATCGACGGCACTGAATCGGGAGTTACGGAAAGGAGTAAATCGTCCCCACCCTCCGGCTGCTCACGGGAAACTTGACTATCATTGGCAACCGCACCGGCAATGGCCTTCAACGTAGCGGCACGATGGCGCATAGCGTCCGAGCACGACGCCGTCATTGTGAGCGCAGCAAGCGCAAGGCCTGCATAAAAAGTTCTTGTTCTCATAGTTCTGTTTATTATAATCAAATCACCGCCTGCGGGTATCCGCAGACGGTATTTTATATCTCAATAACATAATGCCATGGACTTAGTTGTCCACGGCGCATAATTCAATTCTCTTCTTCCGGTCCGTCAGTTTCCTGAACGGTGGTTTCCTGCACTGCAGGAGCTTCTTTACTGTCGGTTTCGCGCAATGGTTTCAGGCGACTGTATGCGTCAAACATATACTTGCGTGTGAGTATCACGGCAAGCAACACCGACATAACCGAAACGCAGAACGCGGCAGCCATGACCATCATCTGGAACGCAGCAGCCTCCAGCGCTCCGCATCCGCACATTATCATTGTCCACATCATCACCGGTGCCGTGCCTACAACCACAGTAGACATCTGCGAAAGTCCCGGCACAACGGCTTTATCAAGAGCGCGACGCACAAACATATCGAGAGCTTCGGCGTGTGTAGCCCCATTGCCGAGAAGATAGAAATAGAGCTGGTTATGGTGTTTCAATCCGTCATAATATGCCGAAAGCGAATCAGCACACACCGTTATGGCTGTACCCGAAAGGATGCCGACAACAGGCAGGAAAAAACGTGGACTGACTACAGCATCCGTGCCGAGCGTCACAAGCAAAAGCCATGCTCCGACGACTATGACCGACACTGCCACAGCAGCCAGGACAGGAACAAACAGCACACGCAGGCTAAGACGCGAACGAAGTATGGATGCCACCGATGCCAGCACTATGAGAGCCAGTACAAACAGAAGGCTCATCGCCACGCTGCCGTCCTTCTGAAGCATATACATCACAAAGCCCATAATGCCCACATAAATCACCATCCGGACAATGGCCGACATAGCCCGCCCCGCGGATATGCGCAGTCCATATCTGTACATAGCCGCCAATGGCAGGGCCAGAAGCAGCATTCCAAGCAGAAATCCTATTAATGTTATGTTCATTTTCTTGTTTTTTCTAAATGTTCAGATGCCCATTTCTATTGTTTTGTCACACATTCCGGCAAGAGCGGTGTCGCCCGTTGCAAGCAATACAATATGACCTGACGAGGCAAGGGTGCGCAGATAGGACATGACGACAGACTGAATTTCACGGTCATGTCCGGCAAACGGTTCATCAAGCAGAATATTCTTTCTGTTCACCACTCCTGCTACCGAAATCATCATTCGGCGTAAAGCAGACTCGCCAATCTCCTCCAGCGGTTTGTCATAAAGGGCAGTGTCAAGCGCTAGACGTTTCCATTCATAGAACAATTTCTTGCGTGCATAGGTAATATCGGCATTCGCCCTCAGTTCTGACAAAGCCTCGAATACCTCGGCAAAACTGCGTACGCACAGTCTAATGTCCTGCGGCACGTACAGCATATCAGCTCTGAAAAGTGCCGCAGTACGTGGCAATATGGCCTCACAGTCCACCGACACATAACCGGAAGCCAAAGGCAGAAAACCGAGAAATGCCCTGATGAGCGATGTCTTGCCGCATCCGCATGGTCCGGTTACAGCCGTCAGACCACTATCTGCCGTACAGAACGACAGATCACGGAACAACTCATGTCCGCCAACAGAAAGAGTACCATCTTTTATTTCGAGCATACGCGTTATTCTAAAACCCATGAAAAAGAGCCTCACAGCCCCGCTGCCGAATGAAAAACATCAGCAACAAACCGACTGTACGGCCGCAATAAAGCATTAAGTAATTGCAAACATACAAAAATATCATGGCACGTCCAACTTTTGACATCGTTTTTTTATGCGTGTCCCTAAATAGAGCACGCGCGTCAAGCCTACCGTGTTTGAACTGCCTGAAAGCCGGTTATTCTTGAATATTCATACACTCCGGAAAGTAAATTACCCAGACAATATTTTCTATAAAAGATATTTGACAGATACGACAAGAACATGCCAAGAAGCGATAAAAAACACGATAGAAAGCAGGAAAAAGACTGAGCATAAGACATAAGAACCGTATATATAGTACAAGAAGGCCCGTTCTTTTCCACAAAACAGGCTTTCTCACAATGCGGAAAAGACGGTTTCGTAATGTGAGAAAGGCCGTCTGGCAACACCAAAAAGCCTATTCCGTATGTCAGCAATAAAGTAAAAAAAGAGAGACAACAAGCAACAGACTGAATAAAAGCCTATCCTAACACCCTCAAGAGAGCTGCGTATTTGTGACAAAACAGACTCTGGCTGAAAACGACAGCGTTCTCACAAGGTTGTACGTGAATATTTATACACGGCATACTTGCAGAAACGTATAAAGCAGCAAAAGCATGCATACGTACAGAAGGACATGAGTAATAGAAAGCTCCATAAACAGAACAGCGCACAGACCATACGTGAACCAGACTTCACTGAACATAATACATAGATGGAAAGAAACAAAAAATCTCCGCAGGCATTTTGCCGCGGAGATTTTTTATGTCTTATACAATGTATTTCTATTAGAAGAAGAGGTAACGGTTGTCCACTACGTTAGCCTTGAGATAAAGCTCGTTCATGAAGTTTCCAGCCCACTGCAATGCTTTCTGACGTGCGTTGTCGCGCATAGCCTTCTCATCGAACTTGCCTGGACGCATCTTCTTGTCAACAACCTGGAACACGTAAACTCCAGCCTCACCCTTAACAGGTTTTGCAGAGAACTTGCCCTTGGCTGTAGCAGCAACAGCACCACTGAGTGCCTGCTCGCTTGCGCCTACTGCAGGGATAAATACCGGTGAGTTGAATGTAACCTGATTTACTTCTGAAACATTGGCACCCTTAGCCTTGGCATCATTTACGCTCTTAGCGCCCTTAGCCTTTGCCAGAAGAACTTCGGCCTTTTTGTCTTTCAACAACTGGTTCTTCACATACTCGTTAACTTCCTTATCATCGAGTGTGCGGTAACCCTTTTCGTGAATCTTATCTATAACTGCGATGAGCAGGTGGTCGTTGTCGCCACACTCATACATCGGAGATATCTCGCCTTCCTTTGCTTCGAACACCCACTTGAGAGCGTCGCGTGTGCTGCGTATGCCAGCAACGTCGTGCTCGGCAGTTGTGATATTCTTGCGCTCAAGCACTGTATAACCGTTCTTCTGAGCGTTCTTAAGAAGTGCTTCAGATGTCTGGTTTGCGCTGACAAAAGCGCTGAACTTGTTGTAAGCAGCAGAATATGTGTCGCGTGAGAAATCAACACTGCGCTTGATTACAGCTGCAACATACTTGTCAGTCATAGCTCTGCGGTCAACAACCTGCATGATAACACTTCCCTGTGTGAACTGTATGCTCTTCAGCTCGTTAACAGCAGATGTGTTGATAGCTGTGATATAGTTCTTGGTGTCCTTATCCATAGAAGGAGCGCTTTCATACTGACGTGTTGTCATCCAGAATTTCTCTCCGGCCTGACCGTACTTCTTTGCGATGAGTTCGAAGTCTGCTCCACCTTTCAGTGCGTTGTAGATTGAGTCTGTGCGCTGCTTGATATCAGCGGCATCCTTACCTGCAACCTGGATCTGACGCAACTGAATTGAGTCAGGAAGCTGCTGTTTTGAAACTATCTTTATAAGGTTGAGAGTATTGTCAAGCTTGTTTGCAATAACTTTTGATGTGCTGCCAACTGCAACAGAATCCAGACGGCGTGAGATATCGAACGGGAAAGCATTTTTTGAAACAGGTACTCCGAGATATGCTACCTGAGACATGCTCTTACGTACTACTTCTGTAGGATCGGCTGCAGCTGCAAGTTCTTTTGCATAATTGTTGAATTCTTTCTCAAGAGCTGCACGGTCTTTGGCAGATGCTGTAACCTTTACATCGATGTACTTGATGTCACGGCTCTCTACATACTGTCTGAAACGTTCCTTCAGTTCGTTGTACTTGGCGTTCATGTCAGCATCGTTGTACTTCAGTTTGCTGTCCTGAACACTTGAGTACGGGAACACTGCGAGGCTGAGTTTGCTCTCCTCGTTAGCGTCCTTATATGCCATCTTAGCCTCTACCTTGTTTGAAATGAGGCACTGTGCGAAAAGATTCTGGTATTTCTGTGTAAGCAGCTGCTGACGAAGACTCTTCTCAATAAATGTCCAATACTTGTACATCGGCTCGTACTGAGCGGCAATCTGAGGATTGGTTGTTTTCTGAGTCTTGTAATCGGCAATAAACTTCTTGAGTGCGTTTGCATCGAAACGTCCTGTCTGCTGATTGATGAAAGGAGTGCTCATGAGCATCGGGTTTGTACCCTGATTGAGAACATTCTGCATCTCTGCGTCTGTAACAGTAAGACCGAGCTTCTCTGTTTCGTTCTCGATGATCTTGTTCTGAACGTATGTGTTCCATACCATGTCTTTCACACGGTTCATCTGTTCGTCGTTCAGACTTTCAGATCCCTGCTGCAATTTCATCACTTCAGTGTACTCGTCTACAAGTGCCTGAAATTCCTGAATATTGATTTTCTCTCCTAATACTTCGCCGACCTGCTGGCGTTTGTCGTTCTGTGACGTTTCACAAGAACGGAAGGCCTCTTCGGCGATGAATGCAAAAAGGCCCAGACCGATAACACCTACCAGCAGAGCACCTTTGCTTCTGATTTTTCCTAATACTGCCATTACTTTTGATTATTTATTATTTTTATTGTTTTTTCTTAATTTAAGACGCTGTGGGATGTGCTGTATATACAATAGATTTGTAGGTTATCAACATATACCGCACACTCTGCGAAATGCGCACAAAAATACTAAATTATTGTCAAACAATGGAATTTTTCGTATAAAATTTGATTTCAGGGTTTAACTTTTAGCTTCACAAGCTCTATTTTTGACATAGTGCTCTTCATTATCTTAAATTCGAAACGGCCGGTGTGTATTACCTCGTTGAGTTTCGGGAAACTCTGGTAAACACTCAGGATAAGACCACCCACAGTCATGTACTCATCACTCTCGGGAAGATCAAGACCGAACATCTCGTTCACTTTGTCAATTTCGAGTCTGGCAGAAAGAAGATACTCACCCGGTGCTGTTTCCTTGGCTATGTATTTGGCACTGTCGTGTTCATCCTCTATGTCACCGAAAATTTCCTCTACAATGTCCTCAAGCGATACGATACCACTCGTTCCACCAAACTCGTCCACAACCACTCCAAGGCTTTTCTTCTGCTGAAGGAACATACGCATAAGCTTGCGCGCTGTCATGGTTTCGGGCACAAACGGCATCTTGTAAATACAATCCTGCCAACGGTCTGGATTTCGGAACATCTCTGAACTGTGCACATAACCCACTATGTGGTCAATATCTCCATTATAGGCAATTATTTTTGAGTTTCCGCTTTCAATGAATTTCATAAGCAAACCGTCCTTACCGTCATTATTTATGTCAACAGCATTGATCTCTGTACGCGGAACCATACAGTCACGCACTTTCACGTCCGAAAACTCAAGAGCATTATGGAATATCTTCACTTCTTCCTCTATATCCTCTTCACTCTTGGCATTCTCAATGCTCGACTGCACAAGATAATCGAGGTCCACCTTTGAAAAGCCTTCGTCGTCACATTCCTTTTCCATTCGTATTCCTACAAAACGGAGCATCATTTTGGACAGAAATGTCGAAAAACGACTTATCGGCCATAAAACAAGATAGAAGAAATATGCCGGAAGAGCAAACATAGCAAGAAGACGGTTGGCATTGTTCTTGAACAGCACCTTTGGCAGAAACTCTCCTGTAAAAAGGATTATTACTGTAGAAAGGACTGTGTCTGCAGGTACGGTGAAGCCGGCATCCATACCTTTGAAAATTGTGCTGTCAAACAGTTTGGCTATAAGTATACCATACATTACAAGCACAATGTTGTTGCCGACAAGCATCGTACTGACAAATCCGTTAGGATGTCTGTAGAACAAAGATATGAGTTTCTGGGTGAGACTGTCACGGTTCTTGTCCATTTCTGCCAGCATGCGGTTGCTCGAAACAAAGGCAATCTCCATACCGGAAAAGAAAGCCGACATGACCATTGTCACAAATATACCGGCCAAAAGGGGAATATCAGTTTCCAAAATATTATGTTATAGTTATTTTTTCAAGTATATACGACATATCCTGCCGTCCGTCTATCTGGGCGCAGGCAATTTGCGTTGTGGAAGCGCCTGTGGGCGCAGTTTTGCTTTTGCCGTATCAGGCAATGCAATTGTAGTGTCATTTTCCTCACTGGATATATCGCCTTTCACAAACGAACCAGAAGTGTTTGACACGTAATATCTTGTCATACGTTCGTCGCTTCTGAAATACTTTCCCTCCAGTGTACGTTCCGGTGTGACAACACGCGACGGAGCATACGAATAGAATTCATGCTTTCCCTCATCCCAGAACAACTGGTTGCCGGTATATATGATACCGTTCTTATTATGCACCGTCACGCGATTGCGGAGTTCCCATATTCGTTTCTCGTCATAATAATAAGCGGTGTCACACTGAATATACGCCTGCACATGGAACTTCTCGTCAAACTGTTCGAAAAACAGGCCTTTCTCGAATATCCAACGCGACGGCTGACGTATCTGGTTTACCTCCCAACGTTCTGTTACGATGCGGTATTTTATTATTCCGGAATCGGAAATCAACGTATTCACACCATAACTTGTCATCATTGATACCGAATCACGATCGTGGATGGCAGGCGCAGTATGCTCTTTCTGCTCATTACATGAGGCAAAAAGCACTACACCTACAAATGCCATCAATATGTGAGACTTATTGATATTCAATGATTCAATTCCTTTACGTTAGTATCTTCAGGAGACAGGATTAATCCATCTTCCACTTTGCGAACCAACGTTCGTTGAACAAAAGACCAATGTTTATACGGAAAGAATTCTCCGTTATGAACATCTTTGAATCCTGACGTACCCACTGTGCCGAGATATTCAGTATCGAACGGTTGTTTATCTTGTTTATAATCGGAATACCGAATCCGGCACTTACACTATACTCCTTAGGACCATCCTGTCCGTTTATCTTTATATAAGGTGTAGCGTAAGAAGCACCAAGTCTGTATCTTACACGTTTGAAAAAGTTACGGCTGTTTTCATCTGGGCAGACCTCACCACCTAAAGTAAACTTATGTCTGTCGCTGAACATATTATCTGCGAGTTTATACTGAGGAACCTCATTAACTACAGTGTATACAGGATATTTGTTTTTTGACCACTGCTGAAGAGAATAGTCAAATCCAACCTTCACTTTTCCGTCATGGTTCCACATCAGTCCGACTCCGTACATTGTAGGAATCTCTAATCCGTTATTCACAGAATACCTTGCCGTATCCGCAACATAAGTCTGCGAGTTTGTAGAAATTACCATACATTCAGGATCGGCACCGAGTTTGTGTCCAAGGCTATAAACCAAACCTAACGTCAACTGATCCTTTTTGGATAATTTGGCTGTATACTGCAAGCCAAGATCCAGTTTATAACTGTTTACCGATGCAGAATAATATTTAGATAAGGTGTTTATATATCCGTCAGAATAACTGTTCACAACTGCGCGGTCATAACTTCCCCACAGGTATGATATGTTGGCACCGATAGAAAATCCTTTGAACGGTTCCCAACCCATACCGAAATAGACCTGATGAAGGCCACCGCTTCCAGAATAAGTGTTTGTGTATGTCACTTTATCTTCGTCTGTTATATCGCCAAGTGTCTGATCGCTCGAATAACTGTATCCGATATTCGAAAACGGCAGAAGACCAAAGCTTATTCCAAGATGACGTGTCAGTCTGAAACCAGCAATAACATATTCGAAACTTCCATTATTTACGTTCTTTCTTACACCGCCCTCCTCATAGTTGGTTATCTGACCGGATATTCCGGCATCCAGAATAAAACTCAGAGAGTCTATCGAAGAATATGAAGCAGGATTCAACACATTCAACTGATTGTGTTCGCGAAAGCCGAGTCCGAGTCCATTCATGCCGCGAGAATATCCTCCCGCATTCTCACTGAGTACACCCAGTCCATATTGGCTGTATGGCGAATTAGTACCGCTTTGAGCATATGACGCCATGGCCATGAGTCCCATGAGCGAAGCGATAAAGATTTTTTTCATTTTCTATTTCAGCTTTTGTAAGAATATTGACCGGAAACATGTTGTCGTGAGCCGGTTCTCCACTGTTCGACAAACAATTGGTTGCAAAATTATTGAAAAAATTCGAAATAAACTCACGATAAGTGGGAAATATAAGTTATTTTTGCATCGTGAAACGTTTTATATCTCTTTTAAGATGTCTTTCGCTGATTATTTGCCTACTACCTGCAAACAACATATCAGCACAACACTATGTTGAATCCGATCTGAATATGGATTCTGTTGAAATAAGTCTGCTCACATGCAGGCCACGACAGAACGTATACAGTCTTTACGGACATACAGCCATCAGAATACAAGACAAGCAGAACCATTTGGACATGGCCGTAAATTACGGAATGTTCTCATTCGACAAGCCATTCTTCATACTGCGTTTTGTATTCGGACTCACAGACTATTCTATGGACATAGAAGACTTCGAGGCATTCAGAATATATTACGCTACTAGAGGAGCCGGAGTGAAACAACAGACCTTGAATCTGACAAAAGAAGAAAAAAGAGCTATAATAGATGCTATTATAAAGAACTATGAGCCACAGAACCGCGTATACCGATACAATTATTTCTATGACAACTGTACCACAAGGGCACGCGACATACTGTTGGACAACATAAACGGCACAATAAGATATCAGACAAGAAATAAAAACAGCGAATCATATCGTGAAATGATCCACGATTACAACGAGCAGCAGCGCTGGGCAAGATTCGGCAATGACCTGCTGCTCGGCATAAAAGCGGACTTCCCGACCAACCACGAGCAACAGCAGTTCTTGCCGGATAATCTCAGAAAAGATTTTGACAACGCTGTGGTTATAGACAAGAACGGACTGAAAAGAGCACTTGTAAGCAACAGCTCATGGGTAGTACTTCCCGGAACCCAGGCTGAATGGAGTGGATTTCCGTTGTCGCCGACAACCTGTGCCATAATCTTCTTTGTTATAGTTGTGGCTTTCTCAATTTATGAGAGATGTAAAACAAAGATGTTCTGGGGTATGGATATCTTTCTGATGCTGCTCACAGGATTATGTGGTCTTATACTTCTTGCCATGGTCTTCTCACAGCATCCGACAGTAAGAGTCAATCTTCAGATATTGCTTTTAAACCCAATATCCCTGATATGCCTGTATCAGACAGTGAAGTGTCTGCGCAGAAACATCATACACAGTTGGCTGATGGCATGGATGATTCTCATTGTCCTGTTCCTTATCGGAGGATTTTTCCAGAGCTATGCAGAGGGAATGACAATTGTGGCATTATCTTTGCTGATAAGATACATATTAAAATTTGACCAAATAGTGCGAACCAGAAAATGAACAGATATTTATCGGCAATAATCATACTCGCCGCCCTTACAAGCAACACCGAGCTACAGGCCCAATCGCTCAAGCCAGCCCCGAGGTTGGTTGTAAATATCATTATAGACCAGTTACGCACTGACTACATAGAACATTTCTCACCGCTTTATACGCCCGACGGCTTTAAAAAGCTGCTCAATCAAGGTTGTGTGTATGAGGCTGCAAGATATACTTTCTCACCAGTAGACCGTGCATCGGCCATAGCATCGATAAACACCGGCACCACACCACAATATAATAATATAGTAGGAACACAGTGGCTGGACCGTGCAACTCTGCGTCCTGTATATTGTACGGACGATGAAAAATACGGCGATTCGCCTCAAAAACTGTCAACATCAACCATAGGTGACGAATTGAAGGTGGCTACACGTGGCACCGCACTCGTATACAGCGTCGCGCTTGACAAGGATGCAGCCATTCTGTCCGGAGGACACGCAGCAGACGGAGCCATCTGGATAAACGAGAAAAACGGCCGTTGGACAACATCAACATACTATTCGGATGCCTCACAAAACCTTATAAAGGCATATAACAGCACAAACAAATACAGCGCCGACAACGATGCCGTTGCTGACTTATCCCTTGCATGCGTGAATGACATGGCAATGGGACGCGACGACATTACGGACATGTTGTCAGTCGTATTGTCTGCCAAAGGCAAGGACGAAGCCAACTGGCAGTCGGAAATGGAGATACTTTATCTCAAGCTGGACAAGATAATAGCAACACTTGTAAGAAAAATTGAAGATTCTGTCGGCAGTGACAAAGTTCTGTTCATGCTTACAGGCACAGGTTATACAGACAACGAACCGATAGATTATCAAAAATACCGCATACCCACAGGCACATTCTACATCAACCGTACAGCAAACCTGCTGAACATGTATCTTGGTGCCATTTACGGCCAAGGACAATATGTAGAAACGTGCTACCACAATCAAATATACATCAACCGAAAACTTCTCGAGCAGCGTCACATCAGTTTTGCTGACGTTATATCACGTTCCAAAGAACTGCTCACACAAGCAGCCGGCGTACGCGATGTGACAACAAGTCCATACAACCCGTCTGTAAGCGGCGATCTGTTCATTGAGGTTGCCCCGGGATGGCAGCTGCTCAATGAAGACAATCAGGAAAACTACATGGCAAGGGCTGCCTTTGTACCGTTCCCCATTATTCTGTATGGTGCAGGTATAAAGGCCGAACATGTCTCCACTCCGGCAACAGTTGACCGGATAGCCCCGACTATTGCAAAAGCCATAAGAATAAGAGCTCCCAATGCATGCTCAGTGGCACCGCTGCAATAACAATCATCCACGCATCATGCTTATCTGACGTGACTATTATGTCACGATTATCTGTCATGCTGCGTATCATAATTCCACCCCACTATAATCAATCTTGAATAAATAAAAAACAACAACATAATGAATTTTAATAAATTTTTACAGTCGCTGTTCGGAAACAAATCAACCAGGGACATGAAACTCATACAGCCTCTCGTGGAAAGCGTGAAGGCTGTATATCCGGAGATAAAGAAACTGAGTAACGACGAACTGCGAGCACGCACAAAAGAAATCCAGGCTTATGTACAGAATTCTGCAAAAGAGCAGAAAGACAAGATTGCCGCGCTGAAAGCGAAAATCGAGGAAACACCTATCGACGAGCGTGAATCAATCTTCAACGATATAGACAAGCTGGAGAAGGAAGTTCTCAACATATATGAGAAAGCTCTTAACGAGGTGATGCCAGTGGCATTCAGCATCGTGAAGGATACAGCACGCCGTTTTGCAGAGAATGAGGAAGTGGTTGTGACCGCCACCGACTTCGACCGCGAACTCGCAGCCGATCCAAGAAAAGACTTCATCACAATCGACGGCGACAAAGCCATATACCACAACCACTGGACCGCAGGTGGAAACGATCTGAAATGGGAAATGGTACACTACGACGTACAGCTCTTCGGAGGTATTGCCCTACACCAGGGAAAGATTGCCGAAATGGCAACCGGTGAAGGTAAGACACTCGTCGCAACACTGCCGGTATTCCTCAACGCGCTTACCGGCAACGGTGTACACGTAGTGACAGTGAACGACTATCTGGCCAAACGTGACTCCGAGTGGATGGGACCGCTCTATATGTTCAACGGTCTGTCAGTAGACTGCATCGACAAGCACCGTCCGAACTCACCTGAGCGCCGCAAGGCTTATGAGGCCGACATCACATTCGGTACAAACAACGAATTCGGTTTCGACTACCTGCGCGACAACATGGCCATTTCGCCGGCCGACCTCGTACAGCGCAAGCACAACTACGCCATCGTCGACGAGGTTGACTCCGTACTTATCGACGACGCGCGTACACCTCTTATCATCTCCGGTCCGGTACCGAAGGGCGACGACCAGATGTTCGAGGAATACCAGCCGCTTGTAGAACGTCTCGTTGATGTTCAGCGCAAGCTCGCTACACAGTTCCTTGCCGACGCAAAACAGAAAATCAGCGAAGGCCAGGCCAAGAACGATCCGAAACTGCTTGATGAAGGTTTCACAGCTCTCTACCGTTCACACAAGGCTCTGCCGAAGAACAAGCCACTCATCAAATATCTTTCTGAGGAAGGTATCAAATCCGGTATGCTCAAGAAGGAAGAGTACTACATGGAGAACAACAACCGCCGCATGCCGGAAGCCGTAGAGCCACTTTATTTCGTGGTTGACGAGAAGCTGAACAGCTGCGACCTCACCGACAAAGGTACAGAATGGCTTGCCAAACAGGTGAACGACAAAGATCTGTTCGTGCTACCCGACATCACATCACAGCTCTCCGCACTCGAAAACGAGAAGGATCTCAGCGAACAGGACCGTCTCGACAAGAAAGACGACCTGCTCAACCACTATGCCGTACAGAGCGAACGTGTACACACGCTGCAGCAGTTGCTCAAAGCATACTGTATGTTCAATAAGGACGACGAGTATGTTGTCATCAATGGCGAGGTGAAGATTGTCGATGAGCAGACCGGACGTATCATGGAAGGCCGCCGCTGGAGCGACGGACTGCACCAGGCCGTAGAGGCTAAGGAGCACGTGAAAGTGGAAGCTGCCACACAGACATTCGCCACAATCACACTTCAGAACTACTTCCGTATGTATCACAAGCTGGCAGGTATGACCGGTACGGCATCCACCGAGGCTGGCGAGTTCTGGGACATCTACAAACTGGATGTTGTCGAAATCCCAACCAACAAGCCTGTGATCCGCAACGATATGGACGACCGTATCTACAAGACAGCACGCGAAAAATACGCAGCCGTTATTGAAGAAATAGTCGAGATGCGCAACAGCGGACGCCCGACCCTAGTAGGTACAACATCTGTCGAAATATCCGAGCTTCTGTCAAAGATGCTCAACATGCGCAAGATACCGCATCAGGTGCTCAACGCAAAGCTCCACCAGAAAGAGGCCGACATCGTGGCCGAAGCCGGACGCAGCAACATGGGCACAGTCGAGATTGTTGATGAAAACGGAAACAAACACACAGAAGAGCGTCTGCTCGGTGCTGTGACCATCGCCACCAACATGGCCGGCCGTGGTACCGACATCAAGCTGACACCGGAGGTAAAGGCTGCCGGAGGTCTGGCAATCATCGGCACAGAGCGTCACGAGAGCCGTCGTGTAGACCGTCAGTTGCGTGGACGTGCAGGACGTCAGGGCGACCCGGGAAGCTCAGTATTCTACGTTTCGCTGGAAGACAAACTCATGCGTCTGTTCGCAGCCGAGCGCATCGCCAACGTAATGGACCGTCTAGGATTCAAGGAAGGCGAACGCCTCGAAAGTCCGCTTGTATCAAAGAGCGTTGAGCGCGCACAGAAGAAGGTGGAGGAAAACCACTTCGGTATCCGTAAACACTTGCTCGAATACGACGACGTGATGAACAAACAGCGTACCGTTATCTACGAAAAGCGCCGTCACGCACTCATGGGCGAGCGCATAGGCATGGACATCACCAACATCATCTGGGACCGCGTGGTGAACATCATCGAGACAAACGACTATGCAGGCTGCCGCGAGGAATTCCTCAAGGTGCTCGCTATGGAATGTCCGTTCACTGAAGACGAATTTGTAAACAGCAAGCGTCCCGACCTCGAAGAACGCGCTTTCCAAGATGCTATGGCTGCATTCAAGCGCAAGACCGACCGCATACAGAGCGTTGCATGGCCTACAATCAAGGAAGTTGAGGAAACTCAGGGCGAGATATATGAACGCATCATGGTGCCTATAACCGACGGCAAGCGTGTTTACAACATACCGTGCAACCTCAAGGAGGCTTACCGCACCGAGGCCAAGGACGTTGTGAAGCAGTTTGAGAAAGCCATCATGCTCCACATCATCGATGACTGCTGGAAGGAGAACCTGCGCCAGCTCGACGATCTGCGCCACAGCGTTCAAAACGCTTCTTACGAACAGAAAGACCCGCTGCTCATCTTCAAGCTCGAGAGTGCCAAGCTGTTCGACTCTATGGTGAACGATATGAACAACCGCATATGCAGCATCCTTACACGCGGACAGATACCTGAAATACAGCGTGTGGAAGAAGCTGCACCGGAGCAGCACTCACAGCGTTACACCGAGCAGAAGGACGACCTGACCGACAGAAACCAGCAGGCAGCAGCCAACCAGGACACACGTGAGTCGGCACAGCGTCAGAACACTCCTTACATTAAGGACAAACTGCCAGGACGCAACGATCCCTGCCCCTGTGGAAGCGGCAAGAAATTCAAGAACTGTCACGGACGCGGCCTTGTATAACAACAGGCGCGGACATATCTGTAAGACATAAAACAACGTGATAATGAAAGCGGAGCGACACAGTGTCGTTCCGCTTTTTTGTTCCCATAACCGTCATTCGCATTTTCCCATTTCATGTATACCTAAATCCATAACTCTATCGCCAACACGTACGAAACCAAAACATCACCATTCCCACACACTATTTCCTTCAATCAACCGCATAAAACCAACACCATGATCATACTCCACACTACAGCATGACATACGTCTCACGCATCACCCATCGCCTCACTGTATAAATATGCAGAACTCCAATCGTCTCTGCATATTTATTCATCGTCAACCTCGCGAGAATTGAATATTTGCGACCAAGAGTCCGTCCGGACGCAAATACGCAATTCTCAGAGAGGTTAGCTTAACACATTATAAATCAAGCTATTACGCACACAAATCTTCAAAAGTTACATTTTAGCTGTGCGAAAAAGCCTCTTTCACACCACGATAAAACCCATATTAGGGCACGAAAAAGGCCTTATCAGCCTATGAAATGGTACATATCGCATACCATTCAAGACTCTTTCGTACTGCCATCAACCAATGCCAGTGGTGCGTTACACACCCAAATAGCCTGTTCAGAGTAACAGCCGTCATCGCACCAAGCCTTATCTCCGACAAAAAGACCGCCAACGGCAGGCCTGCGCTCTCCTATTTTGAGAATTTTTTCTGTCAAAATTTTTTACTTCAGAATCTGCATAAATGTTCATTTTCACATCAACTATGGCCATATCATCAGCCCATCACACGGCGACACGACATACCACATTTCGCAAAAAACATGCAAACAGAACGTATGTAAGACCAAAATATATTATCTTTGCACATAAGGCATGCGGTCCAACATACACACAATAAAGCTACGGGACATATCAATCATACAACCCGTATCACGGCCGCAGAATCACAAAAAACATACTGCATAGAAAATGGAAATAAACATCAGCAACCTGAAAAAGACATACGGCAATAAGACAGCTGTCGACATATCCGAGTTCAAAGCCTCGCGTGGCGAGATAATAGGCCTGCTGGGCAACAACGGTGCAGGCAAGACAACGCTCTTCAGGCTCATGCTCGACCTGACAGATGCAAATGAAGGCAGCGTCAACATGACGTTCAACACGTCCACAGACGACCGGCCTGACGCCACACTGCAGGTGAATCCGGCCAAAAGCGAAGAGTGGAAAAAGTACACAGGAGCATACATGGACGAGAGCTTTCTCATCGACTTCCTCACGCCGGAGGAATATTTCGACTTCATAGGCCGCGTATGCGACATGACCAAGGAGCAGATACATGAGCGCATGGCCTGCTTCGAGCAGTTCATGGACAACGAGATTCTGGGACAGAAGAAGTACATACGCGAGTTCTCGGCCGGCAACAAACAGAAGATAGGAATAATCGCAGCTATGTTCAACCGTCCGCAACTGCTTGTGCTCGACGAGCCGTTCAACTTTCTCGACCCAAGCAGTCAGATGATGCTGAAAAAGATAATCTACGACTACAGTCATGAAAGCGGTGCCACAATATTCATATCAAGCCACAACCTGCAACACACTGTCGATCTGTCCACACGCGTGGCGTTGCTGGAGCATGGAGTGATAATAAAGGATCTGCCCAACCATGAAGGAAGCGCCGAAAAGGAACTTGAGGATTATTTCCGCATATAAGCGGCCGAACGGTAAAGGCGCACCGCATACACGCCCAACCAGTAAACACAGGCTATGACGACATATATCAGCACCACACGGGGCACATCCAAACGTATGCCGTCTATCGAAGCACCGGGCAACGAGGCAATGAACCCAAGCCCGCCATTGAGCCACGACACCGACGTGAGAAGCACCTCACCCACCCAACTCTGCAACGCAGGCAACGGAGTGAGCACAAACAGAACGAAAGTACAGTAAATGATGAATGTCGTCAGCGGAACGGCCAGCATGTTGGTAAGAAGGAAATAGCACGAAAAACGACCGAAATAATAAGCTATAAGAGGCGCCACGCCCAATTGTGCTGCCGCAGACACCGACGTCATAGCCCACAACCAGCGGAACGGGCGGAAACGCCATACACCTCTGCCGGAAAGACAACGGTAGACGGAATTGTAGAAAACAAATATGGCAAGCACCGCCATGAAAGACATCTGAAAACCGACATCCCAGAGATAAAGCGGATTTGCGGCCAGCATGACTATGGCTGCAAACGAAAGAGTATTGAGCGACATGCGGTCGCGGTTGAGCAGAGAGACAACCGAACACAGGCTGAACATCGTGGCGGCACGCACCACACTGGGCTGCATTCCCACCATGAAGACATAAGCCCACATAGACACCACAATGACGGCTTGCCCCGCTGCATAAGTACGCCGGTGGGAGAAAAGCAGTGAAAGTATGACGTATATTATGCCGAGATGCAGTCCGGAAAGGGCGAGCACGTGCGATGCTCCTGTAACAGAATAGATTTCTTTCAATTCCTTTGTAAGTCCCGACTTGTCGCCGAGCGTCATTGCAGCCACAACGGCCTGCTCGTCGGCAGGGACACGTCGGCCTGCATAGATGTGTGCAAGGAGCGACTCGCGCAGACGCATGGCCCGTAGTGCCATTCTGTCTGTGCGTGACAGACGTTCAAGACTCACCTGCCTGCTCTGCCACGAATACGGCAGAACAAACGCCGTAGCCACAAAATCGTGCACCGACAGCCAACGGCGGTAATCGAAATTAGATTCCGCATAATAATTCTCAGGCTCGCGCAGTTCCGACACAACGCACAATCCATCGCCCACAGCAAGCCTTTCGGCACTATCGTCAGAACGGTCACGCAATATGCTTGCCTTTACCTTGTGTCCGGCCAGCGGACCGTCGGCCATCAGAAGGTCGCATCTCACCACCTTGCCACGTACCACCGGTCTGGACGCCACTACAGCCTCATATTCCACAGCTCCCTCAGGCAACGTCACGTTAACATCGCGCAACTGTGCACATACGCTCCATGCACCTACAAGTACAATAATCAACATGATGACGGTGCTCTGCAATATGGGCCTGCGCCAGAGCAGAAACGACAGCGCAAGCAACGCCACGGACGAAAGCATCCATACTAGTTGATCCACCACTCCATAAAGCGCATCACCTATGATGATACCCACAATGAGCATCAGCGCCACGCGCAGCAGCGGAAACAGCTGTATCCTACCGTTGGGCTTCATTCATAATCGTCGATTACATTGTTGATGAAGTCCATCATAGGCTTACCAACCTTGAGTATCTTCACCATCTCGTCGAGCCAGCGGTCGCCTTCGAAGAAAGTGTCCGGCACGGCTTTCCAACAGCAGAAATCCTTCATACGCAGATATTCTATATGCTCGTAGTCGCGCGGGAAACCGGAAGGACAAGTCTTCAGATGTTCCAGACCAAAGCCTTTCGGCGAATCCCAGTTACCGCAGCCCGGCCGTCCGAAGAACTTCAAGAAGGTGTCGTTCTCTACACACTTCAGCCATTCGTCTATGTTGCCCATAATCTCGTTACGGCACGAAGTAAGGATATTGGTGGGCAGCCAGTAGTTACCGCACGACACAAGGCAGTGCCCTGGTTCTATATGAATATAATATCCGCCGTGCAACGCTTTCTTGCCGTGAGCTGCGATATAGGCCCCGAGGTGGCGCTTGTATGGCGACTTGTCAGCCGAAAAGCGTGTATCGCGATAAAAACGGTAGGTGGAGTCCTTCACTGTTATGTGGGCCACCGTAGGGTCGAAAGCAGCTATGCGTGCTATGGCCTTAGCCACTCCTTCCTCAAAATCAGCTCTTACAGCAGTGTATTCATCCTTGTGGTCGGCAAACCACTGACGGTTGTTATTGACCGAAAGGTCCTTTAAAAACTGTAATATTCTCTTTATATCCATTATTGTCTGTTTGCTGTTTGTCTTATTGTTATTCTAAAATCGCCGGACATACTCCGACATACTGTACCGGTTCACAGTCGTGAGCCTTCAATGCGCTTGGGACACACATCGGACAGTCCGCACTTGGCACAATGTGGTGATCGGCTCGTGCACACATAGCGTCCGTGCAACAGTAGCCAGTGATGGGCACGTGCCGCTTCGTCAGCAGGAACATTCTTCATAAGTTCCTGTTCCACCTTATATGGAGTATTGGCCGTACGGGGCACAAGTCCGAGTCTGTGGCTCACACGATAGACGTGAGTGTCGACAGCCATTGCCGAGCGTCCGAACGCCACAGCCTGCATAACATTGGCTGTCTTGCGACCCACACCGGGCAGACGCAACAGCTGGTCGAAATCCTCTGGCACCTCACCGCCGTGATCGCTCATGAGCATACGGGCCATCTCAACAAGGTGTCTGGCTTTGGCGTTGGGATAAGACACACTCTTGACATATTCGTAAATCTCGTCCGGCTCGGCCTCTGCCATGCTGGCTGCATCGGGATAGCGGGCAAACAAAGCCGGCGTTATCTGATTCACGCGTTTGTCAGTACACTGTGCACTGAGTATCACAGCCACGAGCAACTGGAACACGCTGCCAAACTCAAGTTCGGTGGTCACCTCCGGAGTCCTTTCCCGGAAATAGTTCAGCACATACTGGTATCTTTCTTTTTTCGTCATATTTTCAATGCATAAAACAGTTTTCCACTCTGTCGTTATCATAAAAAACAACAACAGTTAACCGTATGCAAAGATATTGAAAATAGGGTTCAAATCGACATGGAAAACTCATTTATTGTATGTGGACATCGTTTTTTAGGATTTGTGTATCTGTATAAATAATATGTGTTCATGACTTGGAAAGATTGTAATCCGGCAGAAAGAACAAAAATTCCAAATATCCGCCAAAAAGCAACTAACAATAAAGAGGATGTAAAGGAAAGCGGAATAATAACATTTCCACCCCTTTGCATCCTCTTTTTAATGTTTCCGACAAAGTGTTTCTGTCTTGTGAGAATGAAAGCTATGATATGGATTTACGGTCTTTCAATCCAATCTGGACACAACAGGAAGGGCACTCTTGTTTGAAGCCCATTTCTTGTTTGGACGTTTGCCCATCACAAACTTCAAATTACCTCCGCTTACAATGTCGTTGTAAGTGATGTAAGTTTTCGGATAAAGCTTCCCATTCAAATAAACTTTCTGTATATAGATATTTTCCTTACTATTGTTCTCTGCCTCTACTGTAAAGGTTTTGCCACCACGTACTTTTGCCGTGACTTTGTCAAATCGCGGACTGCCGAATACCAGGACACCATCTGAAGGATTCACCTGATAGAATCCCATGGCCGACAACAGATACCATGCAGACATTTGACCGCAATCCTCGTTACCAATTATGCCATCCGGCTTATCTGTATAGAATTCGTCCATTATATAACGAACCTTTTCGGCTGTCTTCCATTGAGCTCCGGCATATACATAGAGATAAGCCACATGATGGCTCGGTTCATTGCCATGTGCATATTGTCCTATAAGTCCGGTAATGTCGCTTGATGCTCCTTCACCCATACTGTCGTTATTTGTAAAGAATTGGTCCAGTTTTTCTACAAACGGCTTGTTGCCTCCGAACAGTCCGATAAGCCCATAAGGATCCTGGGGAACAAAGAATGTGTATTGCCATCCATTACCTTCACAGAAGTCTCCCACTCCATGTATGGAACGTGCGGGATCGTAAGGCGTACGCCATGATCCGTCCTCAAGTTTCGGGCGTATGAACTTTATGGATGAGTCGAAATAGTTCTTGTAGTACATCGCACGCTTGGCGAAAGTTTCATAGTCGGCAGTTTTTCCCATCTTCTTTGCCATTGCTGCAATGCCCCAGTCGTCTACTGCATATTCCATGGCGATGGATGTTGCCTCATGTATCTTGTCTGCTGGGATATATCCACGATCCATCACATATGGCACACCGTTCTGACGTTCATATGTAGCCGTAGCAACCATAGCGCGGAATGCTTCCTCCGCATCAAATCCTGAGAATCCTTTCAGATAAGCATCAGCTATTACCGGAACAGAGCTGTAACCCGGCATCTGGTTTGTCTCACCACTCATAAGCGGCCAGATAGGCAGTTTGTCTTGCTGACGATAGATGGAAAGCATGGAATTGACAATATCATCCACCCTTTCAGCCTGCGTGATAGTCATCAACGGATGCAGCGCACGATAGGTATCCCACAACGAAAGTGTTGTGTAATTGGCTTTTTTCGGGTCTGTATAAATCATATCGTTCATGCCTCTGTACTCTCCGTTAACATCACAGAAGAGCGTCGGAGCTATCATCGTGTGATAATGAGCTGTATAGAACACACGTTTGGCTGCCTCGTCGTCAGATTCCACTTCCAATTTAGCCAGCTGCTCATTCCAGCGGTCGCTGCTTGCTTTCACCACCTTATCGAAATCCCAATGGGGAAGCTCTGTCTGAAGATTCATCATCGCGTTTTCGCAGCTTACTGACGATAGCGCCACCTTTATCTTCACTTCTTTCACATCACCGAACGTCAGCACGCTTTTCACCGATTCCACTTTCAACTGTTTCCACGGTTTTGGAGTATTGTCGTCATAAGCCGTGAACTTCTCTATCTTCTTGTCGCTCTTCAATACGAAATATACCTTTCGCGAAGGACTCCATCCTCTGACATACCGATAACCTTCCACTGTATAATCATCAACCTGGCGTATATAGCTGTCGTAAGCATTGCTTCCATTGCCTTCACGCAGATCAATCAGTATCGATGCCGGTTTCCCCTGAGGATATGTGTAACGATGAAAACCAACACGGTCTGTGGCCGTCAGCTCAGCTTTGATGTTATATCTGTCGAGCAGCAGCGAATAATATTCAGGGCGGGCCACCTCGTTGGCATGCGAATATTTGGTGGCATAACCATCACTTATATTATCCTGATTGCCTCGTGGAGTACGAATTTCGTTCAATGGCATTATCAGAATATCGCCAAGGTCGGTACATCCGGTACCACTAAGGTGTGTATGGGAGAAACCTATGAGGATGCTGTCCGAATGATGATAAGCCGAACACCAGTCCCAACCTTTATGGATGTTGCTTGGACCAAGCTGCACCATTCCGAAGGGTACACTTGTACCGACAAACACATGTCCGTGATATCCAGATCCTATGAAAGGATCGACATATCTCAACAGACCCTCACTTTTTGAATAGTCTTTTTGTGCCAGACCGTTTGTTGCTATAGTAAGCATACAAAGGGAGGCCAATAGTAATTGGATTTTTTTCATTTAAGTTTTATTTTTAGTTATCAGATTCTGCTTGCAGATATAATCAGATGACAGCTGATCAAGGTAATAAAAAACTCCGCCGACATTTCCGATGGATTCATATCCGGCAATGTCGGCGGAGTTGGATGGCACATATCCGTCACAAATGTGGCAGACGTACCGCCCAACGTGCATCATGCCGTCGGGCATATATCACATGAAAGTATATCTCACTGCCGGCAGACTCATTGCACACGCTTCTCCCGTAGGGGCTTTCATGATCTCAAGACTCTTATTTCTTCTTCTCGTCTGCGTCCTTTTCCTTTGCAACAGAAGACTTGTATGCCTTGTTAAGACCAGCAATAACTTCGTTTGTTATGTCATGGGCCTTGTCGGCATAAAGGATGTTGTCACCAGCCTTGCTGAGAATGAGGCTGTATTTCTTGTCCTTGTTATATACAGCGAGGAAATGCTGTATGCTGTCGCGCAAGGCATTGTTATACTTTTCGGTCTCAGTCTGGAACTCTGTGCTCAGACGCTGGTTGAGGGCCTGCAGGTCGGTGTTCTGCTTCTGCAACTGTGCTCCGATTCTTTCAGCCTGATCGCGTGTATAAGCATTCTGCTGCAATTTCTGCTGGAAGTTGGCGGCAGCAGTCTCAAGCTGTTGCTGTTTCTGTCCGAGAGTATTCTGGATGTTCTGTCCCTTCTTCTGCAGAATCAGAGAATATTCCTTGCAGAATTTGTACTGTGTCATGATGCTGTCAACCTCGACAAATGCAATCTTTGTTTCTGTCGGAGCGACTTTACCGCCTTCTGACTTGTCGTCCACCTGTGATTGTGATTTGTCACATGAGGTGGCTGCAAAAACAGCAACGGCAGCGACAGCAAGCGTACCGAAAAAGTTTTTCTTATTCATTTTGTTTGTTATTGTTTTTAATTATTATTTCCGTTCTGAGATATTGTCAATAGGCCTTGCCATTTGCTCGTGCTTCACGGTCCTGATCCATAACACAGTGTATGCCATTCTTACGCAAAGCCGGGTTCTCATGTATGTGCTGTGAAGAGAATTTGCCGTTCTTCTTCAATATTATTCTTACGCACAATAATGCCACGGCAATAGCAATAATTAACATGCAGAGAAGCAGAGTTTCTACCATTTTTATTTAATTTTGTGCCTACAAAGATAATGCAAAACATGGATTGAACAAAATAATTTATTTATTTTTAGTCCTTGTTCCGCTTATCTTGCATCTTTCGCCGCAAAAGTGCCTCACAAAAAGCGAAACGCCCTTATACAAAGGCTCCGCAGAGAGCACAGACGGCATGAGTAATGAACATACAATATAAACAATACAATTATGGAAATGAAAGAATTGAAACCTGCTCTTGTATTTGAGCATTTTGCTAAAATCAACAGTATACCACGCCCGTCAAAGCACGAGGAAAAGATGATAGAATATCTTAAGGAATTCGGTGAACAGCGTAATCTGGACACGAAAGTGGACGAAACCGGAAACGTAATAATACGCAAACCGGCCACAAAAGGCTACGAGGATCGTCCTACAGTGATACTGCAAAGCCACATGGACATGGTGTGCGACAAACTGGTGGACGTGGATTTCGATTTCCATAAGGATGCTATACAGACATACATCGACGGCGAATGGCTCAGAGCAAAAGGCACAACACTGGGTGCTGACGATGGCATCGGCTGCGCAATAGAGCTGGCACTGCTTGACAGCAACGAAATAGAGCACGGACCGATAGAGTGTGTGTTCACACGCGACGAGGAGACAGGACTGACCGGAGCAATGGGAATGAAAGGTGATTTCATGACAGGAAACATGCTCATAAACCTCGACTCGGAGGACGAAGGACAGATTTTCGTATCATGTGCGGGAGGAAGAACAACACGTGCTACATTCAGTTTTGAAAGAGAGAATGCTCCTGAAGGACATTTCTTTATCAAGGCATCAATAAAAGGACTGCTCGGAGGACACTCCGGCGACGATATCGAGAAGAAACGCGCAAACGCAATAAAGATTCTCACACGCTTCCTTTACAAGGAACAGGAGAAGACTGACCTGAGACTGGCACAGTTCAACTCAGGCAAGATGCACAATGCCATACCTCGTGACGGAAGCATAATCTTTGCCGTACCTAACGACATGAAGGAGACCGTACGTGCCGACTGGAACATCTTCACAAACGAGGTTGAGGAGGAATTCCATGTAAGCGACACAAGCATGGTGTTCATGATGGAAAGCACAGACAGCTACACTGTAATGCCAAAAGAGACAAGCACAAGAATCATACAGGCTCTGCAAGGTCTCGACAACGGCATTTTCGCAATGTGCCAGGACGAGGCATTGGCATGGATGGTTGAGACATCAAGCAACGTGGCAAGCGTCATGACATCTGAAAACAACGTGGAAATTGTGGCTTCACAGCGTTCTAACGTAATGAGCAACCTCGACAACCAGTGCAACACTATTAAAGCTGTATTCCAGCTGGCAGGTGCTGAGGTTGTACAGGGCGACGGTTATCCTGCATGGAAGATGAACGCTGACAGCAAACTCACAAAGACCGCTGTGGAATCATACAAGAAACTGTTCGGCAAAGAACCTATTGTAAAAGGCATTCACGCCGGACTTGAATGCGGATTGTTCTCAGAGCGTTATCCTAACCTCGACATGATTTCGTTCGGACCTACGCTCCGCGGTGTACACACACCAGACGAATGCCTTCTCATACCGACTGTGGAAATGGTATGGGATCATCTGCTCGACATTCTCAAAAACGTGAAATAAAACATGAAACTGATAAAAATACTTCCTTTATTCTGCTCCGCAATCCTTCTATCGGGTTGCGGTAGCGGAAATAAAGAAGAGAAGCTTGTAAGTGATTTTCTTAATGAGAACCTGAAGGAAAACAACATATCACAGGTTATGTTTTCCAAACTGGACTCTACATCGCACATCAGCGACAGCGTCATTGGCGTAATGCGCAATGACATAGAGAAATCAAGACTGTTCAAGAACGGTATAAAATACGGCAACAGAGCCAAAGGAAAGAAACTGTATTTCATAAGCGTGAACTATACGGCATCCAATGGCAAGAAGATGAAGCATACGTTCTATCTGGACAAAAACACAGATAACATCGTATGCATAAAGACAGATGCCGTGAATACCGAAAATACGAACAATCGCGGATAAAAACGGATCAGCATAAATTCGGTGGGAATTGGTTTCGACAAGAGCCTGCAATTTCGATTCCGAACAGGCGTTGCGCCTTTCTGCAGAAAGCAAATCATCAGGGCTTTCCCACACTCTCTGCGCCAGCAGTTTTCCGTCAGAGTTTTCTGTTCTACCCCAAAAAATAAGCGAGTATTTGCGAGCAGACTCTCCTTCGGACGCAAATACGCGAGAAATAAGGACTTTACGCAAGACGCTGCATATCAGCAATTTACGCACAAGAACAATTTTTCCATCATACGAAAAGCACCGTTTCAGCACGTGATACAGCCCATTTCAGAGCCTCAAACACACAATATCGCACCCTAAAACGTACGTAAATAGAGGCTGAAATGGGCTTTATCATAATGTCAAACGCACCACTCCCCACTCCACTACAGGATACATAAAAAGTCTGTACGGCCCGAACCGGCCTTTTTACGGCCATATTTAACATTCCTTCACATCTCTTTTGCGATTTTCTTTTGTCAAAAAAAAAGTCAAGAAAATCCGCAGATCCGTAGCCTGAGTTTTCTATAAAAGTGCTGACGTGAGACGTGAGGAGGAGCATGAGATGTATGCGTACGTCTTTATAGGATTATTCGCCGGTTGTAGCTACGCGGACTTATCAATGCGTGAGAAAACGCGCCTTTACGGCTTGTATCGTCTCGTGTTGTCTGGAAGCTTTACAGCACCATACGCTACTTCATGAATAAAAAACAAACCCCGAAGAACTAATGCTGAGCCATAAAAACAAAAGCATACTTTACATAACAAAAAAGAAGAGAACCAAATCTCTATGATAAGGTTCTCTTCTTTCTTTTATGTCGGGGCGACAGGATTCGAACCTGCGACCGCCTGGTCCCAAACCAGATGCGCTACCGGACTGCGCTACGCCCCGAATATGCAAGTCTTCAAATTTGCGAGTGCAAAGATACACCTTTTTTTTGAATCTTGCAAATTTTATATCAATTATTTTATGATTCCTTGTTCAACAAATATCTTTTTCAAGATCTGAACACCACGTTCAACCTGTTCCTCTGTATGTGTTGCCATGAGAGCAAAACGTACGAGAGTATCCTGAGGAGCACATGCCGGCGGAATAACAGAATTGATGAACACACCATTGTCATAAGCAAGCTTTGTTACAAGGAATGTCTTTGTAGCATCTCTTACATACAACGGAATGATAGGACTTTCTGTATCGCCGATCTCGAATCCTTCTTCTCTGAAACGACGCAATGCATATTTTGTGACAGCCCACAGCTTCTCTATGCGCTCCGGTTCTTTCTGGATGATATGCAGAGCCTCCATGGCAGCAGCAGTTGCCGCAGGAGTGTCAGAAGCACTGAATATGTAAGTGCGGCATGTATGACGCAAATAATTTATTGTGTCGAAGTCGCCGGCAATAAAACCACCGATACTTGCAAGAGACTTAGAGAAGGTTCCCATTATGAGATCAACCTCATCTGTCAGACCGAAATAGTCGCATACACCACGGCCCTCACGTCCGAACACGCCAATACCATGAGCCTCGTCAACCATTATTGAACAGTTGTACTTATGCTTGAGTTCAACTATTGCAGGAAGATTTGCAAGGTCACCTTCCATAGAGAACACTCCGTCGACAACAATCAGTTTAACAGCGTCATGAGGAAGAGATTTGAGGATATTCTCCAAATCCTCCATATCATTATGCTTGTAATGAAGCTGGCGGGCAAAAGACAGACGGCGACCGTCCACAATGCTCGCATGATCACGATCGTCACAGATGATATAGTCACCACGACCTACAACCATTGCAATAACACCTGCATTAACTGAAAAACCTGTAGAGAAACACAATGTATCATCCTTGCCGACAAACTCAGCAAGCTCTTTCTCCAACTGTACGTGCAGGTCAAGAGTTCCGTTCAGAAAACGACTTCCGGCACAACCCGAACCATATTTGTCAAGAGCGGCCTTCGCTGCATCAATCACCCGCTGGTCACCGGTAAGTCCGGTATATGCATTTGATCCGAACATGAGCACCTTATGGCCTCCCATTTCAACTTCTGTGCCCTGTTTGCTCGTAATCTGACGGAAATAAGGATACATTCCAGCCTCCATTATCTTCTGAGGCTCGCGATAATTTTTGTATCTTTCTTGTAATTGTCCCATTTTTTATTTAAATAGGTATAAATCTTCTACTTTTTATTCAGGGTGCAAAGATACAAAAAAGATATTATAAACATATTATTTTAGTAAGAAATGTGCCTTTTTGTGAATTTTGTTTAACAGGCAGTTTACTCATTACCATTTTTTTACTATATTTGCCCATTATGTTTTTCGACAAACGATCACTGCATTATCAAATAGTCAAAATTAAACAACAAATGGTTGAAACACACCATTAATTCAGACAATAATAATGAAAAAGAAGATTGTTTTCATAATTAATCTCATATCAGGAACGTCTGATAAGGCCTCAATACCACAACTTATTGATGAATATCTCGATAAAGACAAATTCGAATATGAAATAGTAACAACAAAGTATGCCGGACATGCTTCAGAGATATCGACAAAAGCCAAGAACGACGGCGTTGACATAGTTGTGGCAGTAGGAGGTGACGGGACGGTGAACGAGGTGGCACGCTCCATTGTTCACTCACAGACAGCTCTCGGGATAATTCCGTGCGGATCCGGCAATGGATTGGCGCGCCATCTGCTTTTACCGATGAACACAAGAAAAGCAATAGAGATAATCAACACTTGTGAGATTCATGAACTCGACTATGGCATAATAAACGAATATCCGTTTTTCTGCACATGTGGTATGGGATTCGACGCATTCGTAAGCATGAAATTTGCAGAAAGCGGAAAAAGAGGTCCTATCACTTATGCCGAAAACATACTGCGAGAAGGTCTGAAATACAAACCGGAAACATACGTGATAGAGGATGAAAGGGGAACAAACACATACAAGGCATTTCTCATTTCATGCGCCAATGCGTCACAATACGGCAACAATGCATACATTGCCCCACAGGCATCCATGAGCGACGGACTTATGGACGTCATCATAATGGAACCGTTCGACATGCTGGAAGCACCACAGATAAGCATCGACATGTTCAACAAAACACTTGACAAGAACGCCAAAATAAAAACTTTTCATAGTAAGAAAATACATATACACCGCACAAAACCCGGTGTAATACATTACGACGGCGACCCTGTAATGGCGGGCGAAGACATTGATGTCGAAATAAAGGAAAAAGGCATAAAAATAATTATCAACCCTTATGCTGACAAAAACACACGAAAACCAAACGCATTGCAAAACGTTGTGTCCGACATTTTCAACGAAATAAACAGCATGCGTGAAGACATCGCAAAACACAGAGAGGCCACATATCGTTTTATGGGAAAATCTCCAAGAAAAGAAGAATAGCCTTCTTTCTTCTTAAAAAAGAGGAACAAAATGGAATAAAGAGACAAAAACTTTATTCCATTTTGTTTTACCGGGCATCCCCTACATAATAATCATTATCTTATTTTTATAAACCGGGCAAACTGTCAGTATAAATACATCGCTGATTCATACAGCAGCACTCATTATAAATGATATATATCTATTTCAGATAGAAATCATCTGTAAGACTCCTATACCATTCTGATTTATTTCCATCTTCGTCAAACAAGCAGACCTCTTCGGTTCCGCAAGTCCCCACCCTATGCTTTGCAAACGCTAAAAGAACACGCTTCGGAGATTTACGTGGTACCGTCTTTATAAGACTCCGGCGGATTTCGAGCAGCCCGAAAATACTTGCTTCCGCACAAAAATTACCTTCAACATCAGTCGGAACAACCACACTGAAAATACCCTCATCGGCAAGCAGACGTGACACATTTCTAAACAGATCCGGATAAGACAGCGTGTCAGCATGACGTGCCGCCGAGCGTCTGACATCAGGACACTTCAGACTGTCTTTGAAAAACGGAGGATTTGAAACAATACTGTCAAATGTCTCCGTGGAAATAAAATCCTGCAAACGTACATGACTTATCTCTATGCTACTGGCAAAAGGGCTTTCCGATACATTCGCGGAAGCCTGTCTGCATGCATCCGCGTCAATATCGATGCCACACACATGTGCATCTCCGAAACGCTGCGCCATCATGAGCGCAATCAATCCTGTGCCCGTTCCAACGTCAAGAATACGCCTACCACCGGCAGCCCATGCGCCAAGCAATACACCGTCGGTGCCTACTTTCATTGCGCACATATCCTGACGCACATCAAACTGCTTGAATGTAAAACCCTGTCCGTCCATTTCCTATATACATAAAAACGAAAAGAAATTCTCTATTCCATATTATGGACAACGTCACAACCTTTTTTTTATTTTATCCACAATACATATTTATGTACCATCAGCCCATATATATAAGCTCCAGATACAGTGATTGTTTTCATTAAACTGCCTGACGTTGTTGCCTCTTTCACATATTAATTATTTATAAATACCCGCTCATCTGAAATCTTTTGCTTAACTTTGCAGAAAATTTGGTATTAACGCGCAATTCAAAGCACTTTTAAACAATGCGCACTTTATAATTTTATTCATCAATAAATAAAAAACTCAGGAACACACTCTGAACGATCGGGAATTTCGGCACGTCGTTTGCTGTATATTCACGATAAAACAACACGAATTATGAATAAGAAGCCTAGCACATCCATTCAAATGATAGCAGACTACGAAGGAGATATAACCAATTTATTTAAAGTCGAAGTAAACGAAGAGATTCCAATTCTTGCGACACGCAATATAGTGCTTTTTCCTGGCGTAATATCGCCAATCCTTGTCGGACGCAAGGCCAGTATTAATCTTATAAACCATCTGAAAGAAGCACAAGACACAACATTCGCCATATTCTGTCAGAAGGATGTCAACAACGATCATCCACAGCAGGGAGACCTTTACGAGTATGGTGTTTATGCAAAATTGGTCAGACTGCTCGAAATGCCCGGCAATGATCACAACGTCACAATAATAGTTCAGGGACTGGGACGTTGCAAACTCACAGAACTCACAGAAACCCGCCCGTTCCTGAAAGGAAGAACTGTTGCTGCCAACGAGGAGATGCCGGAAGAGGGTGACAATGAATTCAAAACAGCACTCGACGATCTGCGCAGTACAACTGTTGATTACATAAAACAGAACGAGGAAATACCGGACGAGTCACAGTTCGCACTCAACAACATACAGAACGACATAATAACCGTAGACTTCATCTGCGCAAACTTGCCGTTCACCATTCCCGACAAGTTCGCGATGCTTGCCACAAACTCCATTAAGGAGCGTGTGCTGCTCACACTGAAAACACTTCACAAGGAGCTGCAACTTCTTGAACTGAAGCAGAATATCCGCACCAAGACACGTGAGGATATCGACGAACAGCAGCGCGAGTACTTCCTGCAACAGCAGATAAAGAATATCAAGGAAGAACTCGGCAACGGCGACGGTTCACCTGAATATCATGAGTTGGAAAAAGCCGCAAAAACAAAAAAATGGCCGGAAGAAGTAGCAAAGGTATTCTATAAAGAACTGGACAAGCTCGAGATGTTCAATCCGCAGAGTCCGGAGTTCAGCGTACAGCTCAACTATCTGCAGACAATGATAAATCTGCCGTGGAACGAATATACAAAAGACAACCTTGACCTCAAAAGAGCGCAGAAAGTGCTCGACCACGACCATTACGGCATGGAGAAGGTGAAGGAACGCATACTCGAATACATGGCCGTTCTGAAACTCCGTGGCGACCTGAAATCGCCCATCATCTGCCTCTACGGTCCTCCAGGAGTCGGAAAGACAAGTCTTGGCAAGAGCATTGCGGCTGCCATGAAGCGCAAATATGTAAGAATGTCGCTCGGCGGACTCCACGACGAGTCTGAAATACGCGGCCACCGCCGCACATACGTCGGAGCCATGCCCGGACGCATCATCAAAAGCATACAGAAGGCAGGTTCGTCAAATCCGGTGTTCATTCTCGATGAGATAGACAAAGTTACGCAGAACACAGTCAACGGCGACCCGGCATCAGCTCTGCTCGAGGTACTCGACCCGGAACAGAACAACGCATTCCACGACAACTATCTTGACGTTGACTTCGATCTTTCGAAGGTGCTGTTCATCGCCACAGCCAACGATCTGAACACCATTCCGCGTCCATTGCTCGACCGAATGGAACTTATCGAGGTAAGCGGTTACATCACAGAAGAAAAGATTGAGATAGCCAAACGCCATCTCATTCCAACAGAGATAGACAACACTGGTCTGAACGAGGACGACCATAAGCCACAATTCAACAAGGCCGCAATAGAAAAAATCATTGAGCAGTACACACGTGAAAGTGGTGTGCGTCAGCTCGAGAAACAGATAAACAAAGCACTGCGCAAACTCGCACTCATAAAGGCACGCGACGGCGAACTGCCTTACGAGAAGATAACCCCAAGCCAGACAGAAGATCTGTTGGGCAAACCACCGTTCTATCGCGACATATATCAGGGCAATGAATACGCAGGCGTCGTCACAGGATTGGCATGGACAAGCGTAGGTGGAGAGATTCTCTTCATTGAGACTTCACTAAGCAAAGGCAAGGCAGGTAAACTGACGCTTACCGGAAACCTTGGTGACGTAATGAAAGAGTCGGCGGTCATCGCACTTGAATATGTCAAGGCACACATCGACAGCCTTGGCATTGACTACCGCATATTCGAACAGTGGAACATCCACATACACGTACCGGAGGGAGCCACACCTAAGGATGGTCCGTCGGCAGGTATAACCATCGCCACATCAATAGCTTCCGCACTCACACAGCGCAAGGTGCGCAAGAACACAGCGATGACCGGTGAGATAACTCTCCGCGGCAAAGTACTCCCCGTAGGCGGTATCAAAGAAAAGATTCTCGCAGCCAAGCGTGCAGGCATCACCGATATAATAATGTGTAAGGACAACAAAAAGGACATAGACGAAATTCCAGCCATCTATCTCAAAGGCGTGGAATTCCACTATGTTGAGAATGTCCAGGACGTGTGGGATTTTGCCCTCACCGACGAGATTGTGAGCCATCCGGTTGACTTCACCATAGAGGAGGAGAAGCACCTGAAAGACTGAACATTACAGAAAAAGAGGAAAAACGACAAAGAATGACATTCGAACTGCAACACACAGACAACGCGTCTGACGCACGCTGCGGCATCATAACAACCGATCACGGACAAATAATGACGCCCATCTTCATGCCGGTGGGAACATGCGGTACAGTGAAGGGTGTACACTTCTCCGAACTGCGCGAACAGGTGAAAGCACAGATAATTCTGGGCAACACCTACCATCTATATCTCCGTCCTGGACTTGAGACACTGCGCGCAGCCGGCGGACTACATAAGTTCAACACCTGGGACCGCCCCATACTTACCGATTCCGGCGGTTTTCAGGTATTCTCGCTCACAGGCATCAGAAAGCTGCGCGAGGAAGGTTGTGAGTTCCGCTCACACATCGACGGTTCCAAACACATATTCACTCCTGAGAATGTGATGGACACCGAGCGCATCATCGGCGCCGACATTATGATGGCATTCGACGAATGTCCGCCGGGCGAGAGCGACTACCAGTATGCAAAGAAAAGTCTCGCACTGACACAGCGCTGGCTCGACCGCTGTATCAAACGTTTCAATGAGACAGAACCGCTATACGGCCACAATCAGAGCCTCTTCCCCATCGTACAAGGCTGCAAATACAAGGATCTGCGCCGTGACGCCGCAAAATACGTGGCCGACAAGAATGCCGACGGCAACGCCATAGGCGGACTGGCTGTAGGCGAACCAACCGAAGTGATGTACGAGATGATAGAAGTGGTTAATGAGATACTGCCAAAGGACAAGCCGCGCTATCTCATGGGCGTAGGTACACCGCAGAACATACTCGAAGCCATCGAACGCGGCGTCGATATGTTCGACTGTGTCATGCCGACACGCAACGGCCGAAACGCAATGCTCTTCACCTACAACGGTACGATGAACATGCGCAACAAAAAGTGGGAGAACGACTTCTCACCCATCGATCCGGACGGATGCGACATAGACCGTATACACTCCAAAGCCTATCTGCACCATCTTTTCAAGGCACAGGAACTGCTTGCCATGCAGATAGCAAGCATCCATAATCTGGCTTTCTTCCTACGTCTCGTGACCGACGCACGCCAGCACATCATGCAGGGCGACTTCGTGGCATGGAAGCGCAGTGTCATCGATAACCTCGGCCGAAGAATCTAACACGACAGTATGGCAACAGGAATGAAAAGACAACACCGCAGGCTTCTGGTAAGGGCAAGACATACGGCAAGACATCTTGCGTGGCTTGCCGATGCAATGCGGCGTTTAAAACACTGGCTGAGATTTCTTGCCGTAATCAGTCCGTCGCGCTACATCAAACGCCTCGACTGGTACATTATCAAGAAATTCATCGGCACATACATCTATTCAATAGTTCTCATCATATCGATCTCTATCATTTTCGACATAAATGAGAACCTTGCCAAGTTCACGCAGTATCACGCTCCGCTCAAGGCAATAGTGTTCGACTACTACGCAAACTTCGTGCCCTATTTCGCCAACCTGTTCAGTCCGCTGTTCGTATTCATTGCCGTCATCTTCTTCACCACCAAGCTGGCCGGCAACTCCGAAATCATATCTATACTTGCATCGGGCGTGTCGTTCAAGCGACTCATGCGTCCCTACATGATTTCGTGCGTTCTCATATCCTCGCTATCCTTTTATCTCAGCGCCGAAGTCATACCCCACGGCACTGTGATACGCCAGAACTTCGAGACGATATACAAGAACAAGAAGAAGAACACATCGGCCGAAAACGTGATGCTGCAAGTGGGCAAAGGAGTCATTGTTTACATACAGCATTACGACAACAACATGAAGAAAGGCTACGGATTCTCTCTCGACAAATTTGAGAACAAGAAGCTCGTGAGCCATATGACGGCCATGGAAGTGCAGTACGACACAATCTCCGACTCCAAATACCACTGGACGGCCACCAACTGGAAGATAAGAGAGCTGCGCGGACTACGCGAGCACATCACCCAGGGCGCGAAAAAAGACACGCTGATACAGATGGAGCCGACCGACCTCGTATATTCAAAAGGCCAGCAGGAGACGTTCACCAGCTCTGAGCTGAAAGACTACATCTCCAAACAGATCGACCGCGGAAGCGGCAATGTGGTGCAGTATCAGGTGGAATACCACAAACGAATAGCATCGTCATTTGCGTCGTTCATCCTCACCACCATCGGCGTGTCATTGTCGTCGCGCAAACGAAAAGGCGGAATGGGACTTTATCTTGGCTTCGGACTGGCGCTTAGTTTCACTTACATCATGCTCCAGACCGTTTCGTCGACGTTCGCCATCAACGCCAACACTCCGCCCATACTGGCGGCGTGGATTCCTAACATCATCTTTGCCGTAGTGGCTTATTTCTGCTACCGCAAAGCTCCAAACTAAAACAACAGACATGTATTTCGACGAATTAGACTTAAACGACAACGTACTCGATGCGCTATATGACATGCACTTCGAGACGTGCACCCCGGTACAGGAACAGTGTATACCGGAGATACTCAAGGGCAACGACGTGCTTGGAGTGGCACAGACCGGCACGGGAAAGACTGCCGCATATCTGCTGCCAATACTCAGCAAGCTCGACGACGGAGGCTATCCCAAGGATACCATAAACTGTGTCATCATGAGCCCGACACGCGAGTTGGCACAGCAGATAGACCAGGCCATGCAGGGATTCGGCTACTATCTCAACGGCATCAGCAGCCTCGCCATATACGGCGGCAACGACGGCAACCGCTACGAACAGGAACTGAGAAGCCTCAGCATGGGCGCCGACGTCATCATAGCCACACCGGGACGCCTCCTCAGCCACCTCACCATGGGCAACGCCGACTTCAGCAAGGTGTCGTTCTTCGTGCTCGACGAGGCCGACAGAATGCTCGACATGGGTTTCTCGGAGGACATAAAGAAGATAGCCAAGCACCTGCCGCCAACATGCCAGACCATAATGTTCTCGGCCACAATGCCCGAAAAGATAGAGGAACTTGCAAAAACACTGCTCAAGAATCCTGTAGAGATAAAAATTGCAGTGAGTAAACCGGCCGAGAAGATAAAGCAAAGCGCATACGTATGCTATGAGGACCAGAAGATGGGTATTATCAAAGACATCTTCAAACAAGGCGACCTAAAGCGCGTCATAATATTCTCCGGCAAGAAACAGAAAGTGAAACTCATCAACCGCGCACTGCAAAAGATGAACATCAACTGCGGCGAGATGCACTCCGACCTGGAACAGGCACAGCGCGACGAAATAATGTATAAGTTCAAGAGCGGACAGACTGATGTTCTCGTAGCCACCGACATCGTGGCACGCGGCATAGACATCGACGACATAACAATGGTTATAAACTTCGACGTACCGCGCGACGCCGAGGACTATGTCCACCGCATAGGACGTACGGCGCGTGCCGACCGCGACGGTGTTGCCATCACCTTTATCAACGAAGCCGACATAGCCTACTTCAAACAGATAGAAAAACTGCTTGAAAAGGAAATTGAGAAAGTTGAGCTTCCGGCCGAACTCGGCAAGGGACCAGAATACAAACTGCCAGAAAAACGCAACGGCAGAGGACGAGGCAACCGTGACGGCAGACGCGACAACCGCGGCGGTGAAGGCAGAAAGAAACAGTCCGAAGGCGACAGCCAGGAGAAGAAGGAGAACCGCAACGGACGCGGCAACCGCAACAGACGTAACAACCGCAACGAGAACAACGAAGGAGCCAAACCGGAAACAAGTGCCGAAAATGCTGCAGAAAAGACACAATCGCGCAGCAGACGCAGAAAGCCAAGACGCACAAATGCCGACAAACAGAACGCCGGACAGCCCGCCGCACCACAGGAGACAACAGCCACAGTCTCTGCACCAACCGACAGCAGCGCCTCAACCGGCAACAAAGAGCAGCGCAGACGTCAGAAGCGTCGTCCGCAGAAGCCTCAGGCACGCCACACGCAGACCACCCGTCAGCAGAACGAAGGCAAGCGTCAGAACGCAGCTCCTGCACCCAAAAAGACAGAAAGCAAGCTGAAATCCATAATCAGCAAGCCGCTGAAATGGCTTGGACTGAAGAAATAAAAGCCTGACATACGACAAATAAATGCAATTCAAAACCCGCCACACACTCAAAGCCGCAAGCCGGCAGGCAGGTTCTGAATTGCATTTTTGTTTTCTCGCACACCTTATCCCTCAACCGTTATGCCACGCCACCGGCATAACCGAGACGCCACATCGCACAGACAGCACGAGTCCAAAACATACGTGCCAAATCTATTTCTGTTAACATTATTTACACTTTCGTATTCCCGATTTTAACACGTGATTTACTGACATTCTGTGAAAGCACACATCTCAAAAAGCACTTTATCAAAACGACGAAAACCGGGCTGCAATCATGCTTTTTCATAACCGTTCCACAATAATCACCGTTTCGGCACGTGAAATAGTCTATATCGCACTCCCAAACAGTCTGTTTCATCACCTGAAACAGACCGTTTTACAATACAATGAAGCCCATATTGCAGAGCAAAAAAACACCTTCCGTGCATCCAAAAACGTAAACCACTGATTGTCAGAAAGATACATAACCCTTCATTTTTCGCGTATTTGCAACCAAGAACACGTCCGCACGGCTACAGACGAATTATGACGCGTCTGCCGCTCGCTTTTTTAACAATTGAAATCTGTTCATGCACATATTCTTCCAAATACCGAATGACCGCAAACAACCATGCTCGATGACACATTGAAAGCATCGGCCACACATTCAACATCAATTATAACGTCCTTCGTTTGAATATCCGACATAAAAGCATTAACTTTGCATGCGCCCGCAGGAACGGGCAATCGAACGAAGCATAAATCATTTTACTAACTAAAAAATAACACACAAAAAGATGAAACGCATTGTCTTTCTGGATTATGTACGCGTGTTCGCATGTTTCCTTGTCATGCTCGTACACGCAAGTGAGAACTTTTATGGTGCTGTCGGATCCACCGACATGGTAGGTCCGCAGTCGTTCCTGGCCAATGAGGCCGACCGCCTTTGGGTGAGCGTCTACGACGGATTCTCACGCATGTCGGTGCCTCTGTTCATGATAGTATCAGCCTTCCTGCTCGCTCCGATGAAGGAAGGACAGACCACATGGCAGTTCTACCGCAAGCGCAGTCTGCGCATCCTGCCGCCGTTCTTCGTCTTCATGATTCTCTACAGCACGCTTCCGCTGCTCTGGGGACAGATTGACGAAGCCACATCCATCAAGGACCTGTCGCGCATACTGCTCAATTTCCCGACACTTGCAGGCCATCTGTGGTTCATGTATCCGCTTTTCAGCCTCTATCTGTTCATTCCGTTCATATCGCCGTGGCTCAGCAAAGCCACAGCCAAGGAAGAGCGTTTCTTCATCGTGCTTTTCCTCATCTCCACATGCATTCCGTTCCTCAACCGCTGGTGCGGCGAGGTATGGGGACAGTGTTTCTGGAACCAGTACCACATGCTCTGGTACTTCTCAGGCTATCTGGGCTATCTTGTTCTTGCACACTACATACGCGTCCACCTCACATGGAGCCGTAAGACACGCTTCGGCAGCGGCCTGGTGCTCATGATTATAGGTGCCGCCATAACCATATGGTCGTTCTACGTGCAGGCTGTTCCGGGCATCACCCACTCCACTCCTGTGCTTGAGATAGGTTGGGCATTCTGCACACTCAACTGCGTTATGCTCACCGCCGGTGCCTTCCTCATGTTCACATGCATCGAGACAAAGAAAGCACCGAAGATGATAACCGACCTTTCAAAACTGAGCTACGGCATGTATCTCATGCACATCTTCTGGCTGGGCATGTGGGCCGGAATATTCAAATCCACTCTCGCACTGCCCACAGTAGCCGCCATACCATGCATCGCCGTATGCACATTCATCAGCTGCTACATCACCACAAAACTCATATCGCTCATCCCGGGCAGCAAGTGGTTTATTGGATAGACACAAGTCAGACAAACTGGTATTAAGTTATCTTTTTGCCATTTTTTCTATAAAAAAGTGTCTTTTTGTTTGTTTTTCAAAATAAAACATGTATCTTTGCAACCGAAAAATTTGAAAGGAAGATAAAAGGAGCCCCTTTCATGGGGCTCCTCACACATCCGCCTTGGATGACAGGGCTATGGTTTTTCAGGTAACATAATAAATTTATAACTAACAGTAAAGAAATGAGAGCCACAGAAGTTGTAGAAAATCTGAAGAGAAGATTTCCGAATGAGCCTGAATACATACAGGCTGTAAGCCAGGTGTTAGGCACAATCGAAGAAGAGTATAACAAACATCCTGAGTTTGAGAAAGCAAACCTCATCGAACGTCTGTGCATCCCCGACCGACTTGTTGAATTCCGTGTGACATGGGTTGACGACAAAGGCAACGTACAGACAAACATGGGATACCGCGTTCAGCACAACAACGTCATCGGCCCGTACAAGGGAGGTCTGCGCTTCCACGCATCTGTCAACCTGAGCATTCTGAAATTCCTCGCATTCGAGCAGACATTCAAGAACTCGCTCACAACCCTGCCTATGGGTGGTGCAAAGGGTGGTTCTGACTTCTCGCCGCGCGGTAAGAGCAACGCTGAAGTAATGCGCTTCTGCCAGGCTTTCATGAACGAGCTTTACCGTCACATCGGTCCTGACGAGGACGTTCCGGCCGGCGACATCGGCGTGGGCGGCCGCGAAGTGGGCTACATGTTCGGACAATACAAGAAACTGACACATCAGTTCTGCGGCATTCTCACAGGAAAGGGCCTGGAGTTCGGCGGTTCGCTCATACGTCCTGAAGCTACCGGATACGGCAACGTATATTTCCTTGAGAACATGCTCAAGACCCGCAACATCGACCTCAAAGGCAAAACCGTGCTCGTGAGTGGTGCGGGAAATGTGGCACAATATACAGTTGAGAAACTCATACAGCTCGGAGCAAAACCTGTTACACTGTCCGACTCAGACGGTTACATCTACGATCCGGACGGCATCGACGAGGAGAAGCTGGCTTACGTGAAGGAGCTGAAGAACATAGAACGCGGACGTATAAGCGAGTATGCAGAGAAATACGGCGTGAAGTATGTGGCCGGCGCTAAGCCGTGGTTTGAGAAAGCCGACATCGCACTGCCTTCCGCAACACAGAACGAAATCAACGAAGAGGCTGCCAAGGCACTCGTGGCAAACGGTGTATTCGCCGTGAGCGAGGGTGCAAACATGCCATCCACTCCGGAAGCTATCAAGGTATTCCAGGACGCAAAGATACTCTACTCACCGGGAAAGGCTGCAAACGCCGGCGGTGTGGCTGTATCAGGACTGGAAATGACACAGAACTCCGAGCGTCTGCGCTGGAGCAGCGAAGAGGTGGACAAGAAACTGCACGAGATAATGAACGACATCCACGCAAACTGCGTGAAGTACGGCACAGAGCCCGACGGATACATCAACTATGTGAAGGGTGCCAACGTTGCAGGATTCCTGAAGGTAGCCAAAGCCATGATGGCACAGGGAATAGTCTGATTTTTGCATTAATTCATAAATTCGAAACAAGGAAATATAGTACAATCCGGCATGCCGGTTGTACTATATTTTTTTGTAATACAACGGATTGCCGGTATTCGCATCTTCCGTATTCACCGGCACGTATGTCGTACGTGTCTTTCTCATCTTCACCTGTTTTTATTGAAATATCGCAGTTATAAACCATTTGTTAGTTAACTAAAGTTAAAGACGGTTTATAATCGGAGGTCTTGCGCGTCTAATTTTTAGATGAGAATGTTATTAAATAAACAGAACTTCCACATTAATTAATTATAAACGCACACCTATGAACGATCATAACAACACCCTGCCGGTATTAATAATTATAGCATTGCTTTCCGTATGCATTACGGCAAACGGACGCAACGTGACAGTAAAAACTCCCGGCACGTTGAATACAACAATAAAAAGCAGTGAAAAATACAATATAAGCGAACTGAAAATAATTGGTACGATTAACTCCGAAGACATAATACTGCTGCGCGACATGGCAGGATGCGATGTTAATGAAAACCGGACAAAGGGCAGGCTGAGAAGCATCGATATGAGCGAAGTGACGTTTATAAAAGACAACACACGATTTATTGAAGGCAATAAAAACAGCACTATAACCGACACTTATACCCTGCCGGCATACATGTTCAGCAACTGCAACATCGAGGAAATAGTGCTACCGCAAAGCATCAGAGCCATCGGCTCCGGGGCATTCCGCAACACTGCTCTTAAATCAATCACACTGCCAGAAAACATTATCATACATAACTATGCCTTCCAGGGAAGCAAACAGCTGTCGGAAGTCCGCTTCCCGGTATTCACTAAGGAGATGTGGTCGGAATGTTTTGAAGGATGTACCAGCATGAAATCCATCACCATAAACAACATCGGACTGCTGGGTTCACGAGCATTCAAGAACATGGAAAACCTCACCGACATAACCATAAAAGGAGTTATAGGCCACGTTGACGGATGGATGTGCCGCGATCTGCCAAGTCTTAAGTCCATACGATTCGAAGGCTTCATCCTCAACACAGGCAGTTCCATCATTGCGGAGAACTGTCCACAGCTGAGTGAGATAGTATTCTCAGGCACATGCATGCCAATGGGATACGGAAGCGTAAAGGAATGTCCACTCATGAAGAAATGCACAGTGACAGGATATGTCATCAAATCCGGTGATAAGAACTTCATAGAATATGAAGAACCTGTGACTTTCAGCAAACAGATGGAAGATGCATGTCGCACATTTGAGGAACTCATAGCCAAAAAGGAATACTCTAACATCTTCGGTGTGAAGAACACAATATACGACATGGTTATCATTCTGACAGACATCGGAGAGAACCAGAAAGCCACACAATATGCCGAACTTGCTGCGAATTATAATTATAAAGAACCAGAAAAGGAACAGAAACAGCCCAGACTTGCCGGCAAGATTCTAGAAAGTGACATGGATTTTATAAAAATACTGAAAGACTCGAAACCTTACGATGCTCATGACACAAGCAACACAGAACGCTTCACTTATGCTTCCACTGCCGATCCGAAGGTAAAGGAAATAAAGGATTTCTTCAATCTTGAACACATTGCAGGCAACGGTGATGAGATTTCGAAGATGAAAAACATCATGAAATGGCTGCACGATCAGATAAGACATGACGGTTCCGGAGGTTTCCCACCTAACGCCAGCCGCAACGCCATAGACCTCTACAAAGCATGTAAAGCAAGGAAATGCGGACTCAACTCGCGCGGCCTTTCAATTGTTCTGACCGAACTCTATCTTGCCATGGGCTGGCCGGCACGCTTCATCACCTGTCAGTCGGTGGGCACCAACGACAACGAATGTCATGTTGTTGTAGTTGTGTGGAGTCGCGCACTTGGTAAATGGATTATGATGGATCCGACATACGACGCGTATGTATGCGATGAGAACGGTCTGATGCTGCATCCCGGAGAGATAAGACAACATATGATAGAAGGCAAAAAGCTCGTCCTTAGCGATAACGCCAACTGGAATCACAAACTCATATTCACAGAGAAGAACTATCTTTATGAATACATGGCAAAGAATCTTTACCTTCTGAGCGCCTACATCGACAGCTATCCGAACGTTGAATCGGAAGGCAAAAGCACATACTACACGCTGCAGCCGGAAGGCTTCAACGCAAAAATAGGCACTGCAACATGCGATGAAGAATGGTTCTGGCAGGAACCTTGAATCAGAGAATGCGTACAAACAATGAACAAAACATACGATAAATATAAATTGATAAGAACAATATCACATAAAAGCAACGCCATATATGAGTGATGAAAGTGATTATACAGTTTGCCCAACAGCTGAAAACATCATATCAGAATTGTATTCTGGATATATGGTGACAATAAAAATACGGTCTTACATTATGTGATATGCACAGAAATATTATACCGAAAACCTAAAAGAAAATGAAATACATATCTACAACAGCGTTATTCATGGCTTGCACGATGGCATTGTTGTCGCACACGGCAGCATCTTCTGACAAGCCGTTATTTACACCTATGGACGAAGAATGCATAACTGTTGTTTATGGAAACAATAAAACAGGAATTCCTGATGACGGATTATGCGAAAAGACCTCGTATGTCCAAACAACAGGTTTGCGCAATACAAAGCATGAGAACAACAACTCTTACATTGAAAAGAGAAAAACAGAATGTGCCGTAACTGCTGATAACAGTACAGATGCTCACCCCTATTACGACGGAGAAAAGGCAAATAATAACAACAACTTTAAAATAGGACAGATACTACCACACTTAAAATCGTATGAATCCAAGCTGACTCCCCAGAAAGGATTGTTCTTTAAAAACAAAAATCTTCCTATAGAAAAAATCTCTGTGTACGATTTAAGAGCAGATAACAGTTACGGAAAAATAACGGCATGCGTCGCACAGGGAATCCTCAATCAGAAGAAAGCCGGAGTCTATCTTGTATTTGAAGATCATCATCAGACACAGTTTGAGGACGTCTATGGACAGGAAGGAAAGAGCTGGCATCTATTAAAGGATGAATTCAGCAAGTCTGAATATTCCGGCTTAGGAACCTTAATAAAAGACAACAAGGACAAGTTCACGAAATTCGTATTATGGGATCCGCAGAAAGAATGGACCTGGTGTCTCGCCCAGATGATATGCGCCCAACAAAGAGCTCTACCGGTAACCGCAGAAATAAAGGATTTTCTGAACAACGAATTACATTTAAATCTGGCCTGCGAAGACATAACCGACAAATGGGAAAACAAACTGGAGGCATATCAATGGGCTATAACAATCTGGCAGAAGGTTGCCATAAGTATCTGAGTTTTTCGGCAGGATTGAGAAGCGATTACCTATCCGGTCCATGGAAAATATACGATTATGCGGCAGCTTCAAAGGGTTTTGTATTTTTCCTGAACAGTTCAATACCGGAAGAATCTGACATGATAAAAAGAATATGTGAGAAAATGGATTATCGGCCGGGCTCTTCTACAATGGGATATGGAACGGATAACGACGGAGACGGACTGAATAATGCTACCAATCCTTATAATGTAGGATTCATGGTAAGCGACTATTATGCCAACGGAAGCTTATGGTGCTCATTCCCGAACAAGTCATTCCAGCAGCGCAAAGGCAAGGCGATAGAAGCCCATCCCGGCAAAATTTATGTAAGTCTGATATGGAGTGACGGTGACAACATTCAATTTGAAGCAAACCAGATGTATAACATGTTTAAACATGCCAAGGGCCGGGGAATGGTTCCGGTAGGCTATACAATGGCATCATCCTTACAGGAACTGAACCCAAAACTGTTGGAATTCTTCTACAAGAATCTTACACCGAACGATGAATTGCTGGCCGGTCCCTCCGGTTTTCAGTTCATATATGGTGATAAATATAATGAAAACAACTTTAAGAAATGGCTTGAATTAAACAACAATTGGCTTACTACTGCCGGATTTCACACAGTCTGTCTATGGAATACAACCAATAAAGAGAGATTCGGAGAGTATATGAAAACCTGTGGACTGCAAGGTGTTTTCGACGGATTCAACAATAATAAGGAACGATACGAAAGAGGAAACAATGGAGAAGGCATTGTATGTGTATTACAGGGAGCACACTGTTGGAATGAAGGAGACGTCTTTAATGACCTGATAAAAATATCTCCTGACAACGAAAGACCCGTATTCCACAATGTCTATCTTATAGCAGCAAGCTATGGAGGCACCGAAGGTTACGAACGGCTTATCAGAGAACTGCAAAGACTGGAAAGCCATAAACCGGATACCTTTGAGTTTCTGCTTCCCATGGATTTATGTGCGACATTGAAAGACTACATAGAAAAACATAATCATAAATAACAAACTTAAATGCTTATGAACAGCAACCACAAAAGCATTCTTCTGCTTGTCATACTGTTGTTACAGGTTTCCGGCATTGCAGCAAGCAGAAAAGATGTAATAGTAAAGACACCGGGAACATTGAAAACACAGATATCAGACAGTGAGAAATACGAAATAACCGACCTGAAAATTGGTGGCAACCTGAACGCGGAAGACCTGATTATGCTGCGCGATATGGCGGGATGCGACAAGAATGAGAACTACACCAAAGGCCAACTGAAACATATCGACATGACTGATGTGACTATTGTGGCCGACAAGAAAACATACACAGAGAACGGGGATAGTTCTTATATATATGAAACAACATTTCCTGAATACATGTTCAGCAAATGCCGCATCGAGAAAATAAAACTCCCTAAAGGCATAAAAAGCATCGGGAAAATGGCTTTCATGCAATCCGCCCTAAAGGAAATAACCCTACCGGAGGACATCATACTGGAAGATGGGGCGTTTCAGTCTTGTCGCAATCTGTCGAAAATCACGTTTCCGTCCTACACAAAAGAAATAAATTATAAATGTTTTGTCGGTTGCAGCAAACTGAAGAAGATTGTAATAAACAACATCGGATATATTGCCTCACGTGCGTTCACGCAGATAGATAATGTCAAGGAGATAACCATACGCGGCGTTCTCGGCCACGCCGACGGATGGATGTGCTACGACATGCCGTCGTTGGAGACATTGAAGTTTGAAGACTTCATAATAAGCACGGGCGGACCAGACATTGCCGAGAACTGTCCGAACCTGAAAGAAATTGTCTTCTCGGGCGATTGTGTGTCAATGGGATTCGGTAAGGTGACCGGTTGTCCGCTGATAACGAAGTGCACAGTCAAGGGAAATATATTCAATTCTGACAACAAAGACTTCATTGAATATAAGGAACCGTTAAGCCATATTCCCGAATTAATGAAGACATGCGCCAAGCTCGACAGACTGACCAGCCTGCCGCAATATTCTGATATGTTCGGAACAAAATTTGCATTGTATAACCTCACGTGCATGTATTCACGTATAGGAGAGAAGGAGAAAGCCGTAAAGGCCCTTGAGAAAGCCATAAACAGCGGCTACAGCGACTATAAATGGATATTGCAGGACAATGACCTCGACAACATAAGAAACGAAGAAGGATTCAAGAAACTGATCGAGGAACTGCGCAAGACCAAAGATTATCTGTACGTATTGAAGCACTGCGGGCCATACGCAGCGCCCGATACGACAAACACGCAGAAGTTCACTTATGCCTCGCCCGATGATGAGGAGATGAAGAAAATAAGGAATTTCTTCAATCTTGATAAGATAGCCGGCAACGGAGACGAGATTTCACAGATAAAGAACATCATGTACTGGCTACACGACCAGATAGTGCACGACGGCTCGGGAGGATTTCCACAGAAAACCAAACGCAACGCCATCGACCTTTACAACGCCTGCAAGGCGCAGAACCGTGGACTGAACTGCCGCGGACTTGCCATTGTCCTGTCTGAGATGTATATGGCTATGGGATGGCCGGCACGCTTCCTCACCTGTGAGTCAAAGGACTACAGACACGACAACGACTGCCATGTGATAGTGATGGTATGGAGCCGAACACTCGGAAAATGGATATGGATGGATCCGACGTTTGCCGCATACGTCTGCGACGAGAACGGACTCCTGCTGCATCCCGGAGAGGTAAGACAGCGTCTGATAGAAGGAAAGACGCTCGTGCTGAACAAAGATGCGAACTGGAATCATAAAATCATGCAGACCAAAGAAGATTATCTCGACGAATACATGGCGAAAAACCTGTACTACTTGAGCACATATCTGAACAACGGTTATAACGTGGAAAACGGCAACAGCAGCAATTATTTTACGCTGAAACCCGTGGGCTCAGACGCACAGATTGGCAACGAAACTTACGACGAATCGTGGTTCTGGCAGAAGCCGTGAGCCGATGAACATACACAAAAGAAGCCGTTCTGCATACTGTTATGTCTTACATAGCTACATGCAGACGGCTTTTTCTTTTGTGACAACATCACTTTTATTCACATGAAACCGCTGCAAACATGTCATATATTTCATTTCTCCGCAGCATGAACTACAAATACCATATAATTCTGCAAGCACAAGGAGAGTGTGTAAAAAGCCGGTTTTGTGGCTCGATAGAAATTCCATTGGGATAAGTTTTATGCATAAAGTAATGTGGGATACCGCAAAACTTCCAGACAAAGAAGATGGTATAAACCGCGGCAGCGCATTTCATAACGTGATGATAAGTCCGTGTTGCCACAGCCTACGTGTCATAATCTCAAGACCAGCGCATACTTACCGTGTTCTTCTTCACGTCTCGTGTCGGTGTTTTTATAGAAAACTCAGACGACGGATCAGCGGATTTTCTTGACTTTTTTTTGACAAAAGAAAATCGCAAAAGAGATGTAAAATAATATTAAAATCAGCATTAGAAAGGCTTATTCCGACCGTACTGCCATTTGATATATCTTATCTGAGAGTACCGGATGGTGCACCTTACGTTCTGATCATGCCCGTTTCAGCCTCTGGTATCGCCCATTTTACCATGTGATATGGTGCATTTCAGCCCCTGAAATGGGCTATATCGCATGATAAAACAGCGCTTATTGCATGACGAAAAATTCGCTCTTAAACGTAAGTCTTTGATGTCCAGTACCTTGCGCATAGTCCTTATTTTTCGCGTATTTGCGCCCGAGGGAGAGTCCGCCTGCAAATACTCGCTTATTTTTTGGGGTAGATCAGAAAACTCAGACAAAAAAAACGTCGGATTTAAAGACAGTGGAATGGCTCGGATGATTTTACTTCCAACAGGATGAAACAACGCTGAATCGGAATTGGGACCGTATTTTTTATTATTGGAGCCAATTCCCACAGAATTTCTGCTTAGCCGGCTTAATGGCTATAACACCAAAAAGACATTATGTTATTATATAACAGTATAAGGCTCACACATATTTACGGGAATGCAGATATAAAAAGAAACTCCGAAAGCCTGAATGACTTTCGGAGTTTTCTATGTTTTACTTATTTGTTCAAGCGGTGCGTACGGGACTCGAACCCGTGACCCCATGCGTGACAGGCATGTATTCTAACCAACTGAACTAACGCACCAATAAGTAAGTGCTTTCAAATGATGCTGCGGTGCGTACGGGACTCGAACCCGTGACCCCATGCGTGACAGGCATGTATTCTAACCAACTGAACTAACGCACCAAGGCTGTCATTTGTTTTTTGCGAGTGCAAAATTACATATAAAATTTCAATTCACCAAATAATAATGAAACTTTTTACAAAAAACTTTGCATTACCAATGAATTTTTATAGTTTTTGCCGTCAAACAACCAGTCAGACAACTCGCATTGCACAGAAAATCCCATCTTTGTAAATAGCGCCACTGATGCAGCATTTTCTTTGTCCACCACCACATATATCTGGTGCAGATGCAGTATTTCAAGTGCATATTTCCTAATCTGCATTACAGTCGCCATGGCATATCCGCACCGGCGTTTTTCTTTTTTCACCACAATGCTAAGCTCTGCCCTTCTGTGCTGAGGATTGAAATTGACAAGATCCACCATACCGACAGTTTCGCCGTTTTCGTCGTCTATCATCAGTCTCACCTGCTTGTCAGTATATATGTCTCCTGAAACATTTGCCACATAATCATGCAGCACATATCTCGAATAAGGCACATTGGTGGTACCTACATTCCATATCTCCGCATCGTTTTCCATCAGATACAGAGTGTCGAGGTCCTCAGGCTCAATGGCTCTCAGCCTGACAGACGGCATTCCGCCATTCACGATGTTCATTTGAATATTTCTTCAGGAGTTATTATTATGCGGGTCCGGCTGTTGTATGTTCCTATATACACATTGTCGGCCACACCCTTTGCAAATATGTTCAGAATGTCATCATACGAATAAGCCTCAACGTCATATACTACATATACGATGTTGTTCTTCGGCAATTCCAGTCCGAGATGTCCCTCCGGATTGTCTTCCGCATTGCGCTCATAGAACACTGCCTCAAGACCTTTCCTGCGTGCGATATTTCGGCATTGTGCAATAGCCTTGCGCGAACCGACAAACACATACGACGGATCCTTCCTGTTGCTGACAACGAAAAAGCCGAGACTTTTCCTAAGACGGCGAATCTGCATGCGTCCAAGCTCCACCAGAGCCTTCGCGTATATGGCGAACTTCACCGGCAGACTCAGCAACAATCCCATATTGCCGTAATGCTTGCTCAGGAATATCAGCATCGCTCCATAGAACACATGTACATAACGGAAGGATGACTTCTGTGTGCTCTCTCCCTTGTAATGCAGTATGCGCGAAGGAACATACCAGTTTTCGAATCCTCCTTTTATAAGTCTGAACGACAAGTCTATGTCCTCACCGTACATGAAGAAGTCCTCATCGAGCAAACCCACCTTGTCTATGGCTGATCGTCTGAGCATACAGAAAGCGCCGCTCACAACTTCGATGCGCCCAGGCTGGTCCCACGGCAGATAGCTCATGTAATAATGGGCAAAGCGTTTGCTTTTCGGAAAACGCGCACAAAGACCCGACATCTTGTAGAAAGCCGTCATCGGTGTGGGTACACCGCGTCTTGACTCCATTGCGTCAGCACCATTGCACTGCGACATTCTCACACCAACTGCACCGGCCTGCGGATGTTCCTGCATGAAGTCAATAACGTCCGCAATGGTGTGTTCGCCAACTATAGTATCAGGATTGAGCAGCAGCACATATTCTCCGAAACTGCGTCTGATGGCCAGATTGTTGGCACGCGCAAAACCGAGATTTCGGTTGCTGCTTATCATCTTGATCTTCGGGAAACGGCATGACAGATAATCCACCGAACCGTCACGCGAATGATTGTCCACAACATAAATCTCGCATTCGATGCCTTTTGTCGCCCTTTGGAGTGAATGCAGGCACTGTTCGAGATAAAACTTTACGTTGTAATTGACTATTATTACAGACAGTTTCAATACATCAAACTATTTTATGCTTCCTCTTTTATCTCCGACAGGCAACGATCCATGGTCGGCATGACAAAAAACAGGCACAGGAAAAGAATTATGCCCATATATCCGAAAGCTACATTCATAAACACATAATAAAGCACTGTGTTGACAATCATCGGCACACACAGCATGAGAAGCCGCGTCATTCCCCATACCTTCAATGCCTCGGCCGATATCAGTCTGTCGCCGATGCGTTTGAAACGGAAGAGACGCATGGCCACCGGTATGATGCATATGGTGAGCAGTTCCATTACGAATGCCGCCACAAACTCCGTGCTTTTGTCTTCTGATGTCATTATGCCGCAAGGCAGCACATCACTCTCAAAGAGTGTCACTATGACAAGTCCCAGGGCAATTGCCGTGAGAAAAATGGTCATCAGAAGTCTTTGCGTATGTTTCATTTTTCGTTTACTACTGTGCGGTTGAGGATTGCCCTTCCGAGTGTCACCTCATCCGTATATTCAAGTTCATCACCCACGGAAATGCCGCGTGCAATAACACTAACTCTCACATTCTCGCCGGCAAGTTTGCGGGATATATAGAAGTTGGTGGTATCGCCCTCCATAGTTGAACTGAGGGCCAGAATAACTTCCTTCACTCCGCCTGCCTTCACGCGTTCCACAAGCGAATCTATCTCCAAATCAGCAGGTCCTATGCCGTCCATCGGCGATATTATACCACCGAGCACATGATAGAGGCCGCCATACTGCTGGGTATTCTCCACCGCCATCACGTCGCGTATGTTCTCCACCACACACACTGTGGACGAATCGCGACGCTTGTCCGAACATATCGGACACACGTCCTCATCGCTGATGTTGTGGCAAATACGGCAATATTTTATGTCATGTCTCAGCTCCGAAAGCGACGAGGCCAGTTTGTCAACATCCTCCTCGGTCTGTCTAAGCATATACAAGGCAAGCCGCAGGGCTGTCTTTCGTCCTACGCCCGGCAGCTTTGCCAGTTCTCCCACAGCCTTGTCAAGAAGCTGAGACGGGTAAGAGCTGTCCATTATCAGTCTGTGAAAAGATATACGCCCAAGCCTATCTTCAGACCGATTGTGGAGAAATCGCTGTGCTTTTTAAATGACTGGTCATAATAGATGGCAGGCTCAACTGTCACCGTACGGCTCAGGAAGAACGAATAACCCACTTCTACACCAGGCATAACATCATTGTAACCGTGTTCGCCATGTATGTACTTGCAGTTCACACCGAGATATATTCCGTTCTGTTCTATATAGTAACGGCCGCCCACACCAAGGCTGACGAGGTTCTCCTTCAGGTCTCCTCCCTTATGGTCATAAGCCACCTGTCCGAGCAACATCAGGTTGTCGTCAAACATATATCCTGCCTGTGCCTGCAATCCGAGGCTCAGATCGTCGATACCTGAATATTTGAGGTTGAGTCCGGTGAGCGAACCACCGAGATAAACTTTACCCTGCTCGAACTGAGCATTTGCCGTCACGGCCATGAAAAGAGCCGCAATCATCGCAATCACTTTCTTTCTCATAATAATAAAAATAACATTATTAATAAACATGAGGAATACCCACAAGGTGTAAGGCAAACCATACGCGACTTCCGACAGAAACACCCTTCTGCGGAAAGACGCCATTACGCTGCAAAAATACACAATATATTTGAGAAACCGAAAAATATCATTATCTTTGTTCGATATTTAAAACATCATGCACAGACGCCGCCACACGGGCATGCGACTGCTGCAACAACGCTTTATATGTTTAATATCCGCACCAGATGATCAGACGAATCACCTTTCTGTTGACAATACTTACGGCAGCTCTCACGCTCGCCGCACAACCAAAATACGAAGTAAGAGCCGTATGGCTCACAACAATCGGAGGCATAGACTGGCCTCACAGCTATGCCAGTTCCAACTATTCCATAGAACGGCAGAAGGACGAGTTGCGCACCATTCTCGACCGCCTGCAGCGTGCCAATATCAACACAGTACTGCTGCAGACACGCATCAGAGCCACAACCATTTATCCCTCAGAATACGAACCGTGGGACGGATGTCTGTCGGGCAAGCCAGGCAAAAGTCCCGGCTACGACGCGCTGAAGTTCGCCATAGACGAATGCCATCGCCGTGGCATGGAGCTCCACGCATGGGTTGTGGCCATTCCCGTAGGCAAATGGAATGCCACCGGATGCGCAAGGCTGCGCAAACGCCACCCCGGACTCGTAAAGAAGATAGGTGCCGAAGGCTATATGGATCCGGAAAAACCACAGACCGCCGAATATCTGGCTGACCTCTGCGCCGAAATAACAGGCAACTACGATGTGGACGGAATACACCTCGACTACATACGCTATCACGAAACATGGCCAATGAAAGTGTCGCGCAGACAGGGACGTGCCAACATCACAAACATTGTGAGAGCTATAAGCCACAGAGTGAAATCGATAAAACCGTGGGTAAAAATGAGCTGTTCACCGATTGGGAAATACAAGGATCTGAGCCGCTTCAGCAGCTATGGATGGAACGCCTACGAACGTGTATGCCAGGACGCACAGGCATGGCTGCGCGACGGACTTATGGATGCGCTCTTCCCCATGATGTATTTCCGCGGCAACCAGTTCTATCCTTTTGCCCTCGACTGGAGCGAACAGAGCTACGGACGCATCGTGGCACCCGGACTGGGCATCTACTTCATGTCACCCGGTGAGAAGGACTGGCCGCTCTCAGATATCACACGCGAGATGCTCACCCTGCGCCATTATGGTATGGGACATGCCTACTTCCGCAGCAAATTCTTCACTGACAACGTGAAAGGCATCTACGACTTCGCCAAAGAGACATTCAACCGCCACCCTGCCCTCATACCACCAATGACATGGGAGAGCACAACCATTCCTGCAACACCGTCTGCCCTAAGCCGCAAAAAGCACTCCGGAGACGTGGAGATACTGTCGTGGAGACCGGTGGACAAAGACACTACGAAGATAATGTACAACGTATATTGTTCGCGCGAATATCCGGTCAATACCGACGAAGCATGCAATCTGATGATGGCTAGACTGCAGAAGACAAGCATCATCATACCACGCGATCCTTCACGCTACTACGCGGTGACAGCACTCGACCGCTATGGCAACGAAAGTAAACCGCTGCAGGAGAAACACGTACAGAACACAGCGCCGGCAACGAAACTGCCCGACGGACTGCTAAAGTGTGACGGAAAGACTCTCCGTTTACCCGAAAAGAGTAATGTGCTCGACGCATCATTCATTACCATTGAGACACTCCAAGGCCACATCGTGGCCACACGTCCATACAAAGGCAGCACTACCGACGTGAGCCGTCTGCCAGAAGGAATGTACGTGCTACGCTCACTCGGCCGCAAAGGAGTGAGCCATCGACTGGGCCATTTCATCATCCGACGCCACATCACCACGCACTGAAGACCGGTTACGTGACTCTGTTTTTCTACGACGGGCGCCTTGCGTAAATATGCAGAGCGCCCGTCGCCGCTTGAATATTTATACATCCTCAACTCAACGGGAACCGTCTCTACCCATACAAAATGCTATACGACCACAAACAAGCGAGTTTTGAGAGATTGAACCAAACGGCTGTCTGTCAGACATTCGCAAAAAACAAGAACGTCACACATTCCTTACAAGAATACGGAAAATCCTGTCCTGAATTACGGAGAATACATATTCACATCTCCCATACCTCCATACGCGTCCGCCGTGTACGTCATATAACACATCCACTCTACCGTCATCGTAAACTGCCGCAGCCTCATAGAAACAAAAATCCCCGATGCCTGAGGCACCGGGGAATGTCATTATTCACATCAACAATCACTCACCCTTGGTGTTGTCGTTGAATGTTGCCACGCGGTTGAACTCTACCTGCTCGAACAGCTTGTCGGTAGCGCCCATACCCTTTGTGGTGAGGCGGTTTGCCGAGATCTTATACTTCTTAACGAGAGCGTTCTTCACAGCCTCTGCACGAGCTTCAGACAGCTTCTGATTGATCTCTGCAGAGCCTTCCGGTGAAGCGTAACCCTTGATTTCAACCTTTGCTTCCGGATGATTCTTCATGTAGGTTGCGATGAGCTCTATCGGTGCGTACTGTGCTGGATCAATGACGCTCTTGCCCTGACGGAAAAGCACTGTAGGCTGCAGATTGGTAGCCGTTACAGGTCTTACGTATACAGGCTGCTTGCTGTCCTTGCACTCCTGCAGAGCTTTCTCGAGGTCAGCAATTCTGCGATTCTTAGCATCCAGTTCTGCATTCTTAGCATCCAGCTCAGAATCCTTGCCGCTAAGCTCGCCACGCAGACTGTTCACCTGTGCATTGAGAGCGTCGATCTCAGACTGGTCGCGCAGCTCGGCAATCTTGAAGTTGTGAGTTCCGTTGGAATTCTTGAACTTATATACAATACCGGCATTGAGCTGTACTGCCGAACGATTGACATCATATTTCACGCCCTGATAGCCGTTACCGTTGAGCGCATAGATGATGGCCGGCTCGAGATAGAACTGCCACTGCTTGTCCGAACCGAAGTTGAAGGCAAGGTCAACACCCACTTTAGATGTGAGCATGTCGGTCTTGTATTCCTTCGTAGGTGTGCCGAACACGTGTCCCCAGCCAAGGCCGTAAACTGCCGAAACCTCAAAGAGGCGCGGTTCGCCCTTGTATCCACCGAACCAGTTTGTGAGGTTCACTGTTCCGAGGAGCGATGTGTTGAGCGCATTTACTACGGTTCCTGTTGTATAACCGTTGGTGTTCTTGAAGTAAGCATTGCTCTCGACAGCCATTCCGAATACCGGAGTGAAGTTGCGGCCGATGCGGATACCTGCATTAGGCTGGAGGTTCTTGAGCCATCCATGTCCCTTTGTTGCTGTTGCAACACCACCGTTAACGCCGATATAGAAGTTGTCGAATGTCTTGCTTTCTGTTACTGTCTGGGCAGAAACCGACATTGCCATTGCAATAATCGCTGCCAATAAACCAAATCTTTTCATCTCTGTAATAATTTAAATTAATATACAAATAAATACTATCTGTAAAAAGTCTTTACATCACAAAGAAACGAAAATAATGAATACACTCCAAATATAAATGCTATAAAAATACATTTTAATTCAAAAAATAATATAAATGGCAGAACGTACTACACACTGTATGTAAAGGGAGTAGAGAGAAATAGGCGCACATTGTGCAGAAAGCCGGGAAGGAAAAGAGAATAACACAAATGTCCCCGGCAATACTTATGACTGCCGGGGACATTTATCTTTATATCTAATATATCATCCGCCGTGTACGGAACGTACTGTCTGCCGCCACCGTACGGAGGAAATCAGCGGAGCACCACCTTCATGTCGTTCACAATATACATCCCCGGTGCGAGTCCGGAAACATTGGTGCGACCATTCACTCTGCCCGAAAACACGTTCTTGCCGTCAGCTGTGGCCACACGTACATCCACCGGTGATGCTGCAGCAAGGACTATAGTGCGGTCTGACGTACTGATGCTGAGTGCTCCGTTGTTGTCAGAACTCGCACCTCCGATGCCCAATGACGTATTGTCCACAAACACTGCGGCGTTCTTGCTTTGTGCCAGATTGAATATTTCACCGGCCTCCACATTGTTGAGCGGTGAGTAAATCTCAAGACTCGACTTAAGCATGCGTCCGCTTACAAGTGCTTCCACTTCCTCCGGATTGAACGCCGAACGCCAGAAGAACAGTTCGCTCAGCGTACGGCTTACGTCGCTTGAGGCGTCGCCAATGGTCATCTTGCCAGGAGTTAGACGTTCGGCAAGCTCGCCCGACTGACTGTCGTCCACATAGAGTATGATGCGCTTCTGAGCATAGTAATGGGATATCGTCACGGTGTGCCATGCGTCGTCGTCAACAGACACATCGCTTTCTATCTTATTGCCTTTATATGATGTATATCTCACGCGGCCGTCGTCCATGATGTCAATATATCCAATGATGCTTCCGGCTGTATTCTCCACGGTGAAGAGACGGCCGGCACTGCCACCCTTGAAACGGATGCTCACGGTGAAAGGATGCAGAATGTTCTCGCCACGGAACTCTATTACGTCGCCACCCGCAAGTGTTGTCTCACCGCTCATATCGCGCACCGGCTGTGGTTTTCCGTCCTTAAGAGCATCGAACAGCGATGGCTGCATGGCGTAGAAGAACTCGTTGTGGCCGTCGGTTGTAGGGTGACCGTTGTCAGCCATGTAGCCTGTGGCCCACTTGCCGGTACCGTCGTCAATGGCTCCGAGCGTATTGACAGAAGGAACATCCCACTCATGTATCATGAGATTCATGCGTTTTATGTACTTGTAGTCTTCCAGAGTATAGTCGCCACGCGTATAGTTGTTCATAACAACAGGTATCTTTCCGTCGCTGCGCACCTTATTTATTATAGTCTGCATGTTGTTGCTGAACTGCTGCATGAGCGCCTCTTTGTCTGTAGCTTCGTGTATGCCTTCATTTCCCATGGAGAGTCCGATGATGACATAACGGCCGAAGTCGTGGATAAGTTCGTCATAACGGTCGAGCAGGTTCTTCGTGGTGTTTCCGCCTATTGATATGCCGGAGATGTCGAAATCATTGTCGGTCAGTTTAGTCTGATAGCGTTTACGCATCAGGTTTCCGTACAGATAGGCGTAACCATGATTGCCGCTCGCTCCCTGTCCGTTGGCTACGGACGAACCGAAGACCGATATCTTGTACTCGTCGATCGGCGCATCGAGAGCGAACTCATAATTGTTCATGTCGAGCGATACGGTGTATGTGCCACGGTTTAGGCGTATGTTCTCCACGTTGTATCCCTCCGACGGCATAGCCACTTTGGTGCGGCTGCCCGAAAGACGCTTGACTGCCAGTTCATCACTGTTGTTGAATGCAAAATAGAAATACTTGTCGGAGAAAAGATAAACGTAGCCTTCATTCAGATCCACTTCCTGGCTCCATACGCCGTTGCCGGCATATTCTATAGTTGTGCCTGCTGGAACAATATTGCCTTTGACATAAAGTACGAGCGGCGTAACGCTGAACTCGTTCTTACGAGAGTCGTATCTCATGCGTACGACCTGTGTCTCTGTCACTTCCACAGGTGTTCCGTCTTCTGCCAGACTGCCTTCGGCACCACCTGCACCGAGCGTCACTCTCTCACCGTTCACATCGACAGCGCTTATGCTGTATGTGCCCGGCTGCAGACGCAGATATGCCTCGAATATTCCTGTGCGGCCGCTTCCCTGACGCAACTCACGCATGGCCACATCCTTGCCGTCTTCGGAAGCTGTTCCCGTAATGACCATCGACCTGTATTCACGCGGATCAGCCGGACGTTCTCCGCCCTCATATTCTTCTATCTTTATTATATTTACATGAGCCATACCTCTCTCCCGCTTGAACGTGAAGAGTATGTTTCCGTCCTTGTCGGGATAGATGTAATCGCTCACGGCCACATTTCTCACATTGCCCTGTATGGCCTTTCCGTTGGTGTCGAAGCCTCCGATGGTCCGTCCTGTTGTGGTGAGCCATGTGCTCCACGAGCTTTGTCCGTCTACAGTATAGATGCTGTTGCGGTCTGTCGTCTCGTCAACGATGCGGCTGCCGAATATATAGAACTTGTAGCAACGGCTCTTGTCTAGTCCGGAGAAGCGTATCTGACGCTGGTTGTCGTCGTTCACCCACACGTAGTCCTCGGTAGCTGTCTGTATGGCAAGGTCGCCGAGGTTTTCCTCCGTAGGATTGTTCACGCCTCCGGCATCCACTCCGTTTGTCTCCATCATCTGCAGAGTCTCGGCCGTTATGCCTGTTCCGGCATTGTCGGAGTTGACAAGACTGAGTTTCGTTCCCTTCGGTATCTGGTTGCTCGATGCCCTTCCCGAAGTGAGGTTATTCCAATAGTTGCCGTTCCGGTCGGCTCCCACGGTCTGGTGTCCGCGCGAGTTGTTCTCAGTCTCACCAAGGTCTATATACATGCTTTGCGCCAGACGGAGATTAGTGTTAGGACGTTCCAGCCCTTCTATTTCCTCTATCTTCATGGCGTTGACATGCACCATGCCGTTGATGTTTTTCTTTATGATGGTGAAGGTTATGTTTCCGTCCTTATCGGGGAACACCACTCCACTCTCCAATATCTTATTGTTGTTGCCGTTGTAACCGCCGTCACCTATGCCGTCGCCGGACATCTGGTGATATCCGCTCCAACTGTTCTCACCACGGAACAGATATTCCGCCGCGCGCACTTCGTCTGTATTGCGGCTTCCGAAAGCGTGGAAACGGTAGCCCTTGTTCTTGTCAAGACCGCGGAACGTTATGTAATTATAGTTCTGGAACGACTCGAGGAATATGTAATCCTCAGTCGCTGTAGCAACAGCAAGGTCGCCAAGCAGACCGGCCGACGGCGATATAAGACCGCCTCCGCCGTTCAGTCCGTTGGTCATAAAGCGCGTGTTTATGAAGACATTGTATCCGGTCGGCTCGTTATTCGAGTTGACAATGTCGAACGAAGTGTTGGGATAAAGATAATTGTTGCCCGAACTTTTCACATTAGTCCAGTAATGTCCGTTGGCGTCCGCGCCTATTGTCTGATGACCGCGCGAATCGTTATCCGGCTCTCCGAAATCAATGTACATCGTTTGGGTTGTTGTCTGCGCACAGACAGGATTAAGGTACGAGAGCATCATCAATGCCCCGAAAATAAGTTGTGTTTTACGCATGTATAGCAGGTTTTTTGGTTATTGTGATAGTATTAAGTTCCTACAAAGATATTATTTTTTTGTCATTATGACAACATAAAATTGTGATTATCGCCTTTATTTTCTGTTTATGCAGGGTATATATAGCACAATCACAGGCATATACAGCCGACACAACAGCTCATCGGATATTCAATGATGAGAGTTTTATGCATGAAGTAACAGAGTATTCTGTAAAATTTTGTGACATCACGTGGATGGTATGAACCGAAGCAGGCACGTTCCTCATGTGGTGATGAATCCGCGTTACCACAACCGACAAATCACCACCGGAATAGAGGCACGTGCTTTCCATGTATTTTCTAACGCCTAATATCAGTGTTTTTAAAGAAAACCCGGGCGACCGACTTACGAATTTTCTTGACTTTTTTTTGACAAAATAAAATCGCAAAAGAGATGTGGAGGAATGTTAAATCAGACACAATAAAGGCCATATCTGTCCGTACCTCATTGCCACATACACTGTAGTGCAATCCGGAATGGCTCATATGACGTTCTGATTATGCCCGTTTGAGCCTGCGGTTTCGCCCATTTCAGGGTGTGATATTATGCATTTCAGGCCCTGAAACGGGCAATATCACAGGCCGAAATGATGCTTATTGCAGTACAGAGAAATAGCGCGCAAATATAAGTTATTGATGTTCAGCAACTTGCACAATACTCTTATTTTTCGCGTATTTGCGTCCGAAGATGAGTCCGCCCGCAAATTCTCGCTTATTTTTTGGGGTAGAACTGAAAACTCAGACAGAAAAATCATCGGATACTGAAAATCTGTAAGTGGCCAATATTGCTTTCATTTCGACAGAAGAAAACGATACCGATTCGGGATTGAAACTGTGGTTTGTCTGTTGAGACCAATTCATACAGAATCTGTACTGAGCCCACGCCATCGCATGAGAGACGTCTGCCGCACCGCAGGAAACACCGTTCCGGATATAAATGAAAAAGTGTCAGAACATCCATCCGGTACAATACTAATACCGGATGCAGTTCTGACACTGTATTATAATGCCGCATTTGCCGGTGGTTCCGGCCTTATGCGTTAGAGAGGATACACGTTAAACCTTCTCGATCAACTTCATTCCTTCATCCACGGCCTGCATATTGAGCGGGATAAGATCATGATGACGTTCGGGCAAAGTCTTGTAAAGGGCTGAGTTCAGACCGTCGGTGCTCACAACAGGACAAACCTTGAGCAGACCGCCGAGGATAATCATGTTGAACACTTTGGCGTTTTTCATCTCGGCAGACTTCTCCATCGCGTCAATGTGATAGACCGTGATGTCCTTGCGGGTTGGCGGATTGATTATTCCGAAAGAGTCGTATATCAATATGCCACCGGGTTTTACCTTCGGTTCGAACTTGTCGAGAGAAGGCTGATTGAGCACGATTGCCACATCATAGTGGCTGAGAATAGGCGACGAAATGCGCTCGTCGCTCACAATGACAGTCACGTTGGCCGTTCCGCCACGCTGCTCAGGACCGTATGCCGGCATCCATGTGACTTCCTTGCCTTCCATCAGTCCCGAATAAGCCAGTATCTTGCCCATGGACAAAACACCCTGACCACCAAATCCTGATATTATTATTTCTGCTTTCATTCGTTTGTCGTGTCTTTTAAATCACCCTTTGGATATTGTTTGAACATATTCTCTTCCATCCACTGGTTGGCCTTTACAGGTGAGAGTTTCCAGCCGCTGTTGCATGTCGAAACAATCTCTACCAGCGACGAACCCTTGCCGGCCATGGATGCCTCGAAGGCCTTGCGGATGGCTTTCTTGGCCTGACGTATCGCACCGACTGTATGAACACTCTGGCGCGAAACGTAGCAAGTGCCACGAAGAGTAGCCGCAATCTCGGTTATGTTGAGCGGATAACCGTGCAGCTTCGGGTCACGTCCGTAAGGACAGGTGCTTGTCTTCTGACCGATGAGAGTGGTTGGTGCCATCTGTCCTCCGGTCATTCCGTATATGGCGTTGTTGATGAATATTATCGCGATATTCTCACCACGGTTGAGCGCATGTATGGTTTCACACGTTCCGATGCATGCAAGGTCGCCGTCACCCTGATAAGTAAAGACGAGCCGGTCGGGCCATAAGCGCTTGATGGCTGTGGCCAACGCCGGTGCACGACCGTGAGGCGCTTCCTGCCAGTCGATGTCAAGATAACGATAGGCAAACACAGCACAGCCCACCGGACATACTCCGACAGTCTTGTTCTCCATGCCCATCTCCTCGATAACCTCTGCCACCAGCTTGTGCACCACGCCGTGCGAACAACCCGCACAGTAGTGCATCTGGGTGTCATTCATCAGCTTTGGTTTACTGTAAACCAGATTCTCAGGTGATATTATATCATTCATAACAGTTTCTCCTTTATTGCGTTAACCATTTCTTCCGGCTCAGGCACGATGCCGCCAAGACGACCGTAGTGCTCAACCTTCACCGTTCCATTCAATGCCAGACGCACGTCCTCGACCATCTGTCCGGCGTTGATCTCAGCAACAAGCACACCTTTCTTACCGTTGACAACCGAACAAAGAGGTTTCTTCGGGAAAGGCCACAAGGTGATCGGACGGAACAGTCCGGCCTTGATGCCCTGCTGACGTGCCAGTTCGATGGCTTTCTCGGCTATGCGCGCCGCACTTCCGAACGCCACAATAATATAATCGGCATCGTCGGTCATCACTGTCTCATATCTGACTTCATTCTCCTCGATCTCACGATACTTCTCCTGAAGATGGAGGTTGCGCACTTCCATTATTTCAGGTTTCAGTTCGAGCGATGTGAGAATATTGGGCTGACGGTTCGCACCGCGACCTGTCGTAGCCCACGGACATTCTTTCAGAATCTGCTCTTCGGTGCGTCTGGGCTTCTGCGGAGGCAGAACCACCTTCTCCATCATCTGTCCGATGACACCGTCGGAGAGAATCATGGCCGGATTGCGGTACTTGAACGCCAGTTCGAAAGCCAGATCCACGAAGTCGGCCATCTCCTGTACAGAGTTCGGAGCGAGCACGATGACATAATAGTCGCCGTTACCGCCGCCGCGCGTAGCCTGGAAATAGTCGCTCTGTGACGGCTGGATGGTGCCCAGTCCGGGACCTCCGCGCTGCACATTGACAACAACTCCCGGTATCTCCGCGCCCGCCATATAGGATATACCTTCCTGCATGAGCGCCACGCCCGGACTTGACGATGTGGTCATAACGCGCTTGCCGGAGCCTGCTCCGCCGTAAACCATGTTTATGGCAGCCACTTCGCTTTCGGCCTGCACAACCACCATTCCGGTCGTTTCCCAGGGTTTCAGTTCCGACAACGTCTCTATTATCTCGCTCTGAGGAGTTATCGGATAGCCAAAGAAGCCGTCGGCGCCACATCTGATGGCGGCATTAGCGATGGCCTCATTGCCTTTCATGAGTGTTACTTCCTGTTGTGCCATAGTATTCATTCCTCCATTTTTTTCTTGTAAACCGTGATACAACCGTCGGGACAGACAATTCCACACGACGCACATCCGATGCAGTCTTCCGGATTAACCACCTCAACGAATGGATAACCATGCACGTTCACCTTTTTACGTGCCAAAGCAATAACATCCTTCGGGCAGGCTTCCACGCAAAGTGAGCATCCCTTGCACCGGTCGGTATTTACAACAATAGCACCTTTAAATTTTCCCATTGTCTATATTTTTTATTAGGCGGCATGACCATAAACGCCTTACGTTAGTCCCTGCAAGTCGCAAAGGGTATGCCTCCTGGTTTCCGTTCAAGGATTATAGATATCCTTACAATAGAAATTGAGGATATCGTCAATCATCTGTTTTGCCTCAACCGCAGGCGACTGCGGATCAAGTTCGATTGCCTCAAGATAATTGTCGATGGCATGTTTCCAGTCGCCGCGGCGCCGGTATTCATTACCGAGCCTGTAATATTCGTCAGCTGTCACTTATCTGTAATATTCTTTTTTGCCGGCAGCAAGCGTATTCTTCATGAGCGAACATATCGTCATCGGACCTACGCCTCCCGGAACCGGTGTGATGAATGAACATTTCTCAGCCACCTCATCGAACTTCACATCGCCGTTGAGTCTGAATCCGCTCTTGCGCGAAGCGTCCGGCACACGTGTAGTACCGACGTCGATGACAACCGCACCTTCCTTCACCATGTCGGCGGTGACGAAATTCGGCTGTCCGATAGCGGCGATTATGATGTCGGCCTCACGACATTCCTCCTTCAGAGTTTTCGAACGTGAGTGGCATACAGTCACTGTAGAGTCGCCATACTGCTTCTGCATCATGAGCTGGGCCATAGGTTTTCCCACGATGTTGCTGCGTCCGAGAATCACGCATTTCTTGCCCGATGTCTCGATATTATATCTCTGCAACAGCGTCAGTATGCCCAGCGGAGTGGCAGAAATGAAGCAAGGCAGTCCGATAGCCATGCGTCCTACGTTTATCGGATGGAATCCGTCGACATCCTTGCGATAGTCTATCGCCTCGATAATTTTCTGCTCGTCGATGTGCTTCGGAAGCGGAAGCTGCACGATGAATCCGTCAACATCCTCATCCTTGTTGAGTCTGTCGACACATGCGAGAAGCTCATCCTCAGTCACATTGTCCTCATAACGTATGAGAGTAGACTTGAATCCGCACTGCTCGCACGCTATAACCTTGTTCTTGACATAAGTCTCAGAGCCACCGTCATGTCCGACGAGCACTGCTGCCAGATGCGGTTGCTTTCCGCCTCCGGCTACTATATTTTTCACTTCTTCGGCTATTTCGGCTTTTATTGCCGCTGCCGTTGCTTTTCCGTCTATAAGTTGCATAATAAGTATTTAAAATTTAGGCATGCCCTTCATACGGCCCATCATTCCGGCCATCTTCGACATTGAGCTGCCTGTTACCATCTTCATCATCTTGCGAGTCTGGTCGAACTGCTTTATAAGTCGGTTCACATCCTGAATGCTCGTGCCGCTTCCTTTTGCTATACGCATACGTCTGCTCTGGTTGAGAATCTCAGGATTGGAACGCTCTTTCGGCGTCATACTGCGTATGATGGCCTCTATGCCCTTGAAAGCGTTATTGTCTATGTCGACATCTTTCAATGCCTTGCCCACTCCGGGGATCATTGCTGCGAGATCCTTGATGTTTCCCATCTTCTTGATCTGCTCAATCTGACCGAGGAAGTCATTGAAGTCGAACTTGTTCTTCTGTATCTTCTTCTGCAGTCTGCGAGCCTCTTCCTCATCAAACTGTTCCTGTGCACGCTCCACGAGGCTCACGATATCGCCCATACCAAGGATTCGGTCGGCCATACGCGAAGGATGGAACACATCCACGGCGTCCATCTTCTCGCCTGTACCCACGAACTTGATAGGCTTCGTCACAACCGAACGTATAGACAGCGCGGCACCGCCACGTGTGTCACCGTCGAGCTTTGTGAGTACCACTCCGTCGAAATCGAGACGGTCGTTGAATTCCTTAGCCGTGTTAACGGCGTCCTGACCGGTCATCGAGTCAACGACGAACAGTGTCTCGTCCGGGTTGAGTTTATCTTTCAGATTGGCAATCTCGTCCATCATGGCCTCGTCAACGGCCAGACGTCCTGCCGTATCGACGATCACCACGTCGTTGCCTTTGGCCTTCGCCTCGTTTATGGCATGCTGTGCGATCTCCACAACATTGGTGTTGCCCGGTTCTGAATATACAGGTACTCCCACCTGTTCGCCCACAACCTTGAGCTGTTCGATGGCTGCCGGACGGTAAACGTCGCACGCCACGAGCAGCGGTTTGCGGTGCTGCTTCTTGCTCAGCATGTTGGCAAGCTTTCCGCTGAAGGTGGTCTTACCTGAACCTTGCAGACCGCTCATAAGTATTATTGCTGGTTTGCCGGTGAGATGGAGTTCGGCAGCCTCGCCTCCCATGAGTTCGGCAAGTTCGTCGTGTACAATCTTCACCATGAGCTGACTCGGCTTCACAGCGGTCAGCACATTCATTCCCAGCGCTTTCTTTTTCACCTCATCGGTGAAGCTTTTAGCTACTTTGTAATTCACATCGGCATCGAGCAACGCCCTTCTTACGTCCTTAAGAGTCTCGGCTACGTTGATTTCGGTTATCTTACCTTCACCCTTGAGTATCTTGAAGCTGCGTTCAAGCCTGTCGCTTAGATTTTCAAACATATTTATTCTGGTGTTGTTATTTTTTCATTGTTATTTAAGATTTCTGTAACCACCAAGCTCCAAACAGCCCGAGAAATGTTACAGTTGACTACAAAATTAAGTAATTATAATGAGAAAAACCAACGAAACCGAGGTATTTAAAATATTTTAAAACACTGCTGCCGAAATTGCGCACACATATGCTTTCGGTGTGCATAAATGCGGTTCAACTCCCTGCATACATCGTTTTGACCAACTGTTCACATCAGCCGGCCGCATATCGCGATGTTCACGGCCCGATGCCGAACCTCACCACCAGAGGCAGATGGTCGCTGAAACCGTCGAGCCAGCGCGGACCGAGATAGTTGCGGCGCGGTTTAACACCTCCATATTTGTCGTCGTCCTCTATCAGAAACAGCGCATCCTCCACCCTGCAGTCCATAAAACGACGGGCAAGAGCGCGACTCGCCAGCACGTGATCCAGACTGCCCCAGCCTCCGTGATAGCGGTAAGTACCTTTGGCTCCGTTGCGCCCCACGGCACCCTCTGATACATCCTTAAAGCCCGCACCGCAGATTGTGGCGACGCAACCTTTGCCCGGATATTCATTGAAATCGCCTGCAACGATGATGAGCGCATCGGACGACAGTCGCCGGACAGAGTCGGCTACGGCTATCACAGAGCGTGCGACATGTTCGCGATAGCGGTCAGTAAGACGTTCGCCGGACCGTCGGCTCGGCATGTGAGTGACTATCACGTGAAGCGTATCACCGTCTGCCGTCAGCCCGCAGGCATACAGCAGGTCGCGCGTAGGGCGCATTCCTTCCAACGGAGACGGCCGCACGCTGCGATGATTTATCAATGCAAAGGAAAAAGGCGAATACATCAGAGCCACGTCGATGCCGCGTTCGTCAGGCGAATCGGTCATCACATACTCATAGCGGGCACTGCGCAAAAGCGAGCGACGGGTTAGATCGCGCATCACAGTGTCGTTCTCCACCTCGCACAATGCCACAATGTCTGGCAACTGCCATCCGTCCTCTCCTTCGCCACAGGCAATCACAGCCTGCCCGATGTGGTTGAGCTTGCGCCAGTAGCGTGTGCGTGTCCATCGGTAGGCACCTTCGGGCAGAAACTCGGTGTCGTTCTTCAGAGAGTCGTGGGTACAATCAAAGAGATTCTCACAATTGAGTTCCACAAACGTGAGAAAGGACGATAGAAACAGTAACAGAGACACATACATGATTGTTCAGATTATGTATTGGCAATGCCGATGGCAGCAGCAACGGTACCTTGTGCAGCAATATGGCCTCAACAACCGGCATGATAGATTTACAGACAAGCGTAAGGCGGAGACAGAAGACAACTGAAAGAGAACATACAGCCACATTCTGTAGCCACCACCGACGCATATTGTCCTCTACAAATATAGCGAAAAAAACTATGCCTTCGTACTGTTTGCCCATTGTTTTTCAACAAAACAGATTTATTGCGAAGCATAAGAAAGAAACGGCTACGCATCCGTATGCAAAGACAACCGCAAAGGCCGGCCTCAGACATGCGCCACTTCATGAAAAAGACACACCGGAGAGGAGGCGCAACAACAGCCTTATGCCATGCCACAGAAACAAAAAAGCGGCGCCCGCACATATTGTGCGGACGCCGTAGTTTGCGTTATGCGATGACCGGAAGGTCACTGGATTTCAATCTTGTGGCCCTGTTCTTTCTTATCACACTCTTCCTTCTTGGGAAGGCATACAGTCAGAACACCGTCGCTGACGTTTGCCGTTATGTGTTCTCTGTCGACATTGTCGGGCAGTGTGAACGACTGTTTGAATTGTGAATAAGAAAACTCGCGATGCAGGTATTTCCTGTTTTTAGAATCCGACTCGTTTTTCTCGGTCTTCCTCTCCATACCCACTACAAGCTCGTTGTCATCGTCAAGATGCACATCAAAGTCATTTTTGGTCATACCAGGTGCGGCAATCTCAATCTTGTAGTCCTTTTCCTCCTCGACTATATTGACCGACGGAGCCGTCGTACAGGCCTTTATCATCCTGCCGTTGTCAAAGAAATCATTGAACAAATCCGGAAACCAACTCTGATCTGAAAATCTTCTGATAGGCATCATAAATCAATCCTCCTGTTTTTATTTTATGTTACACTATGCTTTCCTGGTGTCCTCCGTTGTCTGGACTTCAGACGCTCACTTATGCATATGCAACAAACGTGCCCGCATGACGCTTTGTCAGCCCCGGTGGCGGAGTTTTTAACACTCGTGCAAACATCGTTAAACATTGCATAGTGTGATTTTAAACATACGTAAACTTTTTTCAACTTACGGCCCTGTTACGGCATGACAACAATGTGACACATTGACACACGGGAGGCGGTTTTGCAAGATAAAATGAATAAATATACAATACAAAAAGTAAAAAATTTTGACAATAAAAATTCGCAAAATAGAAAAGCAGACACAGGGAAAAAGAGACCGAAAAGCCCGAAACGCGAGAACGGAATTGGTGTAGAAAATCACAGCGTCTGCGATAAAGCCTGTTTCACGGTACGAAACGGACTTTATCAGGGCACGAAATGAAGCATTTGACACCCTAATATGGGCTTAATCAAGAGGCGAAACGAACTATATCGCAGGACGAAGAAAAGGCAACCGGCACGCAGTAATGCGCATATCTCTGTATATCAACCATTTACCAATCTTCTCAAAATTCGCGTATTTGCGACCGGTTACGCCTTCGGTTGAAAATATTCGAGCTATGAAGAGTTGACGGTCCCGGCGTGTTACATAAATATACAGAATTCTGCATATTTATGCAATAATGCCAATCGCCGGACAACAGACTCAACTACTGGTGGAGATACGTAGCACAATCAGGCTTCAGACCGTAACAATGCCTCCAGCTCAAGGCGTATTTTCTCCATCCCTTCTATCGCAGCCAAACAGCATTCCTTGAAATCCTGTTCGGAAAGAGAATCTACCTTTGCGGCCGACAATCTGTCGAGTTCGGCAACAACGTCGGCCTTAATCATAGTGAGCACGGGCAAAGCCTTGTGCGATACGCGTGCGGCAGCCTTGCGGTCGCAACCTTCGGCAGCTGCACGCAGGGCATCCTCATGGGTCGTCAGTTCACCATAGAAGCTTGTGAGAATCTCGCGTTCGGCCTCCTCATCGCCTGCGGCAAAAGCCGTGAGCGGTGCGAAGCGACCCTCGTCGGCCTTCGGTCCGGCTGTGGCGGCATCCACCTTGCGACCCGTAACCGACATGATGACACCTGCCAGAGTATCCATATCGAACGGCTTGAACAGGCATGCGTCGAATCCGGCCTCCTCGAGTTGCGGGCGCGCACCCTTGTCGTGAGCGGTCATAGCTACCACGGCCATGTGGGTGCGGTCTATGGAACGAATGAAGTCGGCACCGTTCATCTCGGGCATCTCGATGTCGGTTATCAGTATATCGAACGTAGACGACGCGAGCTGGCGGCGCACTTCCGCTATGCGGTGGCACACCGTAAGATGCCATCTACCGCCGGAAAGCCGCGAGAGCATCTCCGTGAGAAGCTGCAACTGCAGTTTGTCGTCGTCGATGATGATGATGTTAAGACTTTCGCACGGAGGCAGCACAGGCACTTCTTTAGCAAAAGGCTGTTCCGCAGGTTCGTCTGCTGTCTGCGAAACTTCCACCGGAAGTGTGACGAAGAACGTGGTGCCCTGCCCCTTCACAGACTTCAGCGACACATTACCACCAAGCAGACTGACGAGCTCACGAGTGATGGAAAGACCGAGTCCGACGCCCTCTATGCCCTGTGCACCGTCCAGACGTGTGAAGGCATCAAACACGCGGCGGCTCTCCTCCGGCGTCATGCCCTGTCCCGTGTCGGCCACCTTGAGCAGCAGACGGCCGTTGCTCACACCGGCCGTGACGCGCACCTCGCCGACGAATGTGTATTTCAGAGCGTTACTGAGCAGATTGTCCAGTATCTGACGTATGCGGAAAGCGTCGCCCAGACACACGCTGGAACCACAGTCGGACGTGACACAGACAAGCTTCAGTCCCTTCGAATCGGCCTGCGGTCGCATCTCATCCACACAATCGGCCACAAGCTGCGACGGGCGGAAACTTATGTTCTTCACTTCCACACGACCCTTCTCCAACTGATGGTAGTCGAGCAGAGCGCCCACAAGACGCAGCAGATGAGCAGCTGAGTTGCGTATATTCTTCAGATAGAGGGCCGGTTTGCCGCCATCAACATACTCGCCCAATAGCCCGATGAATCCGGAAATGGAGGCCGCGGGGGCCTTTATGTCGTGAGTGATGGTAAGCAACAGTCTCTCACGTTGCTGCAGGAGCTGCTCGCTGCGGTTCTTTGCCTTCTCCAGATTCTCACTATATTCCTTGTCGCGTTGCACGTCGCGACGTATGTTCACGAGCAAGACCACGGCCGAGAGAAGCACCACGGCCGAGAGAAGTATTATCTTGTTCATCACGGCACGGCGCTCGGCCACATCGCGTTCGAAGGATGCCTGAACAGACAAATAGGCGTCGGTGCGTATGTCTTTGAGCAACTGGTCTATGCGCTGGGCAAGCTGTACGCCCACAAGCTGCATGTCTTTCTCACTGCGGTCCATGTCGGCCATTCGTTCGAGCCGGTCTTCTGCCTCAGCCTTCTTTATCTCGGCAAGCACGCCGGCCACCGTATCGCCGATGTTGAGACTGCGCTTCACGCTGTCAGCCTTGAGAGTACCGCGGTTGGAACGCACGCTCACCGTGTCGTTGCGCGACTTGCGGAAAGCGTCGGCCAGACGACCGAAGAAGTTCTTTTTGGTCTTCACCACCTCATACACCGTCTCCCGTTTCTCTCGCAGCTCGGCCCCTTCGGGATGAATGACGAGCGAGTCGCGGCCGGTATGCAGATTGTGCAGCTTGCTGTTTAGATAGGTTCCGCCGCCACTGCGTGACATCACGCCCATCATGGTGCGTGTGTTTTCGCGTTTGCGTTCGAGCAGCAGAACAAGCTGTTCAATCTTCACACGCAGCAGAGAATCAGCGACCAGCGTACTGAGAGTGTCGGCAATGTTCTGCGTGACAGTCACCGAGCGGTCGAACGCAGGCCAACTACCTTCTATGCCGAAATAGACAGAATGCTCGTTGTTGTTCATTTCGAGAAAACTGTAGATAAGACTGTCGGCCACATTGCGTCTTTGCATGAACGTGCGCTCGGCCTCATTCATACTGATGAACGAACGTGTATTGCCATAGACCAGCCATGCGGACAGGCCCAGAATGAACACAACAAATATATACCCCAGGGCTACCTTGAGCGGAACGCTGATTCTTCTCATCTCGTATCGGCTTCTTGTTTACTGTTGCAAAAATAGCAATATAATGAATAACAGCAGCAAAATACGTTATTAAAAAAAGACAATGCCGGCAGAGGAAGGACAAACACGACTGGTAAAAAAGAAAAGTTCCGGCCGTCGACAATGTCAACAACCGGAACCGTCCTCTGCTAATGCTTTCTCAAAACCGTCATGTCAGAAAAATGTTTTTAAATAGTGCCTGATTTCATTCAGCTTACTGCAGAACGATGGTAGCTGGCGCTGTCTGTGCAGTGCTGTCGCTTACGACGCTGCTGTCGGCCGGCACAACCGGGGTTGCTACGCTGTCCGGTTCGTCCTGAAGAGAAACAGGAGCCGATACTGAAGATTCATAACCTGCAAATGCGTTGCTTACTGAAACTACCATTGTTGCTACAAGAGCTGCAAAAAATAACTTTTTCATAATCTTATTGTTTTTAATTTTGTGAATATTATTCTCGTTTATCCGCTAAGTAATAATGCAACGTGCGTGCCAAAACGTGCCAAATAATTGTATCACACTGATAATGAGGATAATACGTAAAATAACAACTAAAAACAATATTGGGGAAAGTGTGGAGATGGTGTGGAAAAATTCCACACCTTTTTGTGGAATCGTCTACAATTCGATGCCGTATTTCTGCATTTTGTTGTAAAGAGTCTTGCGATCTATGGCAAGCAGACGTGCCGTCTTGCTTTTATTGCCTCCCGTAGCACGCAAGGCAGCCTTGATGCGCTGTAGTTCGTCATTCTCATCGCGCAGAGCCATGTTCTCATGATTGACAGGACCAAGCGACTGCGACAGTTCGTCAACACCTATATATTGTCCGCGCGTGAGTAGCGTGGCGCGCTTCACCACATTGTTAAGCTCGCGCAGGTTGCCCGGCCAGTCGTATCGTGCCAGCATCTCGGAGGCTTTGTCGTCAAAGCCGAGCACATTGCGCCCCAGCTCCTCGTTGGCCTGCTTGACGAAAAGGTCTGCAAAGAGGAAAAGGTCATTGCCACGCTCCTTGAGCTCTGGCATGTGGATGGTGAACTCGCTTATACGGTGGTAGAGGTCTTCGCGGAATCCACCGTCAGTGACACGTTCTGCAAGATTTTCATTTGTGGCACAAATAAGGCGGATGTCAACTTCTATTTCCTTTGTCGAACCCAGTGGACGTATGCGCCGTTCCTGCAAGGCACGCAAAAGCTGCACCTGGACATCGTAAGCGAGATTGCCAACTTCGTCAAGGAACAATGTTCCTCCGTCGGCTTCTTCGAAAGCTCCCTTCTTGTCGGTCACGGCGCCTGTGTAGGCACCCTTCACATGTCCGAAGAACTCGGATGCCGCAACATCCTTAGGTATGGCTCCACAATCGATGGCAAGAAATCTCTTGCCGGCCCTACGACTCAACTCATGTATGCGACGGGCAGCGTATTCCTTGCCCGTGCCGCTCGCTCCGAGAATGAGAACGGACATTGGCGTCGGCGCCACGAGCGAGATATATTCATAAAGTTGTTTGGAAGCACGGTCGTTTCCTTCTATATGACGCGGCACCGACTGCGATGCGATCGGTGCAGGAGCGGCTTCTGACACTGGCCTGACTACAGGCTGACGTTTGGCAAGCGCGTCGTTGATTTTCTGAAGAAGGATGTCTGGCTGAAGCGGTTTTGCAATATAGTCGGCAGCCCCCGACTTCATGGCAAGCACAGCATTCTGTACTTCAGCATAACTCGTCATGACGATAAAAGGTATGTCTATGTCGCACTGACGCATCCACTCGAGCAGCACAAGGCCGTCGTGGTCGGGCAGACGCAGGTCGGACAGTATCAAGTCGTATGCGTTACCGGAATCCTGCATCTTTGACTTTGCAGCCGATACGGAACTCACCTTTTCCGAAACAAAACCTTTTCTGCGCAACCACGAATTGATCATCGTGGCAAATGTTATGTCGTCTTCTACAATAAGTATGCTTGCCATGAATTGTTTTTATTATTTTATCTTGTCAATGTCGGGCTTGACATTGTTGCGAATCTTGGTGAGATAGGCTTTCATTCCTTCAGAGTCCTTACTGTCAATGATATTGAGAAGCTCTTTAAGTTCGTCGCGTATTTGTGACACCTGATCGTGGGTGTAAGGATTGAACAGTATCTCCTGTAACAGATAGTCGTCCTCGCCGAGCACTCCACGTGCTATCGACATATGGCGTTTGAACGTTGTACCGGGCGCATCCTGATGCTTCATGACGGCTGCGAATACAAATGTGCTGACGAAAGGAATACTGAGCGAATAGGCCACAGTGCGGTCGTGTTCATCAAAAGTGTAATCGTAGATATTCAGTCCAAGCGAGGCGTAAAGCTTTCTGAAGAAAGATTGCCCCTCAGCACAGCCTTCGCTGATGATTATTGCGTTCTCGTGGCTGAGCTGGCTCAGGTTTGCGAACGTAGGACCGAACATGGGATGGGTTGACACATAAGGATGACCACACTGCTCATAGAATGCCTGCAACCCGGTCTTTACGGACGAAATGTCGCTCAGCATACACTGAGAAGGAAGATAAGGAATGATTTCCTCAAATGCGGGAATAGTGTATTTCACTGTCACAGCATTGATGACCAGTTCTGGAGAAAACTCCCGTATCTCTTCCGGACTGGTGAAACGCCGGCAATTATATGTGAAACGCATGCGGAGAGGATCTTTCTCGTAGACTGCCGTTTCATGACTGAAACTGAGCAGGTCGAGAAAAAAACTTCCCATCTTACCTGCTCCCATTACCAATATTCTCATCGTTGTTCAAAATTACTACATAAAAATCATACACAAGCATGATTTCTATTATTTTATGACAAAAATGTTTAAAGGGGTGTTTTATAAGAGATTCAGACCATCACTGATTGATTATCTCCATCTGTTGTCTTACTGACTCTTCGTGCACTTCCTCAAAGACAGAACGTATGAAGTCAGAACTCATACCACACAAGGCTCCCTGCGCGCCACGCTTATCGAGAATTTCATTGTAGCGCGATGTCTGAAGCACTGTCATGTTATGTTCTTTCTTGTACTGTCCAATCTCACGGCAGACTCTCATACGCTTTGCAAGGAGCTCAATAAGCTGATTGTCCAGTTCGTCAATCTGCTTGCGCAGCGTGTGTATACCTTCGGTCGTCACTTTCTCATCACGGATTACCAGAAGGCTCAGAATGTAATCGAGAACGTCTGGTGTAACCTGCTGCTTGGCATCACTCCATGCACAGTCGGGTGAGCAATGGCTCTCTACGATTAGTCCGTCGAAACCAAGGTCCATTGCCTGCTGGCAGAGAGGAGCAATCAGTTCGCGTGTTCCTCCGATATGACTTGGATCGCAGAGTATCGGCAGAGAGGGGAAACGACGGCGCAACTCGATAGGAATCTGCCACATGGGAAGGTTGCGGTAGATTTTCTTATCATAGCTTGAGAATCCGCGATGGATGGCCGCAAGACGTGTGATACCAGCCTGATTGATGCGTTCGAGCGCTCCAATCCACAGCTCGAGGTCGGGATTTACAGGATTTTTCACCAAAACCGGAACGTCAACACCCTTAAGACTGTCGGCCAGTGCCTGCATTGCGAACGGATTGGCAGAAGTTCGTGCACCCACCCAAAGGATGTCTATATCGTATTTCAAAGCCAGTTCGACGTGTTCGGGCGTTGCCACTTCTGTAGCAACAAGCATTCCTGTAGCCTTCTTGACATTCTGCAACCACGGCAATGCAGTCTCGCCCTGCCCTTCGAAACCACCCGGTTTGGTACGTGGTTTCCACACTCCGGCACGGAACATACGGCAGCCTTTGTCAGCCAGCTGGCGTGCGGTTGTCATCACTTGTTCTTCTGATTCGGCCGAGCATGGGCCTGCTATGACCAAGGGGCGTTCGTTGTTGTCACTCGGCAAGCGTAATGGTTCTAAATTCAATGCCATAGTAATTGTGTTTTAAGTTTCTGGTTAATAATTCATGCCGGCCGTTGTCACCGAATAGGATTTCCTATATTGATTATTCTGTCACGGATGCGGCACTTGTATATTTATAAATGTTATAGACTTATATTCTTGATCCGCTGCAACGCTTCTTTCATCTTCTCGTCCTTAGCACACAGACTTATACGTACATAACGCGAACCGTTGGAACCGAAAATGAAACCCGGCGTGATGAAAACACGTGCTTCATGCAATACGCGCTCGGTGAGTTGTTCTACATCGGAATACTTGTCGGGAATACGTCCCCAAAGGAACATTCCCACCTGCGATGCGTCATAAGTGCATCCAAGCTCGGTCATTATCTGTTCGGCTATAGCTCGACGGCGGCGGTAAGTTTCTATATTGGCCTCGCGGTGCCATTCCGGCGTATTGGTGGAATAAGCCTCTGCTGCAGCAAGCTGTATGCCACGGAATGTTCCGGAATCGATGTTGCTCTTTATTTTCAGTATCCACGATATGAATGTAGAGTTTGAAGCGCACATTCCCACACGCCATCCCGGCATGTTATGGCTCTTGGACATTGAGTTGAGTTCGATGCAACAATCTTTCGCACCAGGTATCTGAAGCAAAGACATCGGATTTTCATTGAGGATGAGCGAGTAAGGATTGTCATTCACAACCACGATATTGTTGGTACGGGCAAACTCTACCAAGCGCTCGTATGTCTCTCGTCGGGCATTTCCGCCGGTAGGCATGTTTGGATAGTTGGTCCACATCAGTTTCACGCCTGACAGATCCATGCGGTTCAGTTCGTCAAAATCAGGCTGCCATGCATTGTCCTCCTTCAGATTGTAATTCACAATCTCTGCACCGAGAATTCTGCTCAACGATGTATAGGTCGGATAACCAGGATTGGGAACAAGCACTTTCTCGCCCGGATTGACAAAGGCAAGAGTTATATGAAGAATGCCTTCCTTCGAACCGATAAGCGGCAATATCTCGTCTGACGGATTGAGTTCGACACCATACCATCGGTTATAGAACGAAGCCATGGCCTGACGCAGCTCCGGTGTTCCCATTGTAGGCTGATAGCCATGAGCGCCGGCATCACGTGCAACTGCGCAGAGTCTGTCTATTGTCTGGTCTGACGGCGGCATGTCAGGCGAACCGATTGCAAGCGAGATAATATCCTTTCCCTCTGCATTGAGCTTTGCCACCTCTTTCAGCTTACGACTGAAATAATATTCCTGTACGGCCGAGAGTCTGTCGGCCGGATTCACTGTTGTTGCCATATTAATTCTATTTTACTTCTATATATTCTCCCAATATCTTCAACGAACGTGTTAGAGGCATTATCGCATCAATGCTCTGACGATATCGGGTAAGGTTGTCGAACGATACATCCACATAGAAAAGATATTCCCATTCATGTCCTATGACAGGCAATGACTGTATCTTCGTGAGATTGATATTGTAAAAAGAAAGTATTGTAAGAACCTTTGAAAGACTTCCTTCCTCATGAGGCACAAGGAATACAAGACTCGCTTTGTCGGCTTTTTCCAAAGGTCTGAGGAAATCGGCTTTGTTCGGATTGGAGACCACAAGAAAGCGTGTGAAATTGTGTTTGTTGTCTTCTATCTGATCCTCAAGAACCTTCATACCATACATTTCTGCGGCCGATGCATTACAAATAGCAGCCCATCCACGACACTGATGCTTCATGATATATTCTGCCGAACCAGCAGTGTCCTCAGCCTCAACCATCTTCAGTCTTGGATGATTGGCCAGCCACTTGTTGCACTGCATCAATGCCACCGGATGAGAGTGCACCTCCGTTATTGTGTCCCAGTCGTCCTGCGGCAGACAACAAATGGAATGCTGTATATGGAGTTTATGCTCTCCCACCACCGTCGCACCTGAAGCCCGCAACAGTTCATAGTTGTGGAGCAGGCTGCCGGCAATCGTATTTTCTATTGCAAGCATTCCGATAACAGTAGGATCATGCTCCATTTCAGCAAACACCTGCTCGAATGTTGAACAGCATATAAGCTGTATCTGTTCGCCCTTGAAATACTGATGTGCCGCAATGTCATGGAATGATCCGTGCGCGCCTTGTATCGCTATTCTTTTCATCTTTGTTTTTGTATTAATAAAAAAAGCCCCGCTGTCACCTAAGTGAAGCGGGGCTGTATTCTCGTTTATGTCTTGTCTAGAAATTTACACGCATCTTCCCGCTTCACAATTCCTTGTAAAGTAAAAGTAAAAGCTAAAAAAAGATGCGTAAGACATGTTCATAACTTTCAATTGTTTTTGTTGTGTGCAAATATATAACAAAAAACTTTTAATTCCAAAATTTTTGCAATAAAATGTTCACTTATTAATCAAAATGCCGTCAAATTATTCAGTTATTGCTAAAAACTCCGTACGGATCATTGTTCTTATATATTTGTTTTACCTGCTGTTCCATGTTCTGTGCGTTCGCATCACCGTCTTTGTCCTGGTCTGGTTCGAGTTCATCCGCCATCTTCATGTCTTCTGCAGCTCCGTTCTCGTCACCCACTGCCATTCTGGCTTTACCTCTTTCACGGAAAGCTGACACACAGAAAGGATTAAGTTCTATCACCTTATTATATATGTCAATGGCCTGTTCATTGTTACCTTTAGCCACTTCTATTCTCGCCTTCAGCAACACTATGTCTTCATTACCGTCAACATGTTCCTGAAGATATGCCACGTCTTCATCGGCGCTTTCCACATCTCCCGTTTCAAACAATATCTCTCCTCTCAACAGATACGCGTCATAATAATCCTCCTTCAGTGATATTGCTTTTGTGAGCATGGCCACAGCGTTGTTGTCATCGCCCTGTCCGCGGCATGCACGAGCATAGAAGAAATATGTCAGAGGATTTTCATTATCTATCATCAGAGCCTTCTCGCATGCGTCAGCCATAACATTATAGTCCTCCATCATATAAGCCACCTCGGCCATACGCATAAGGATTCTCGGATTGTCAGGTTGAGCCTCAGACAGTTTCTGCAACTGTTCGTAAGCCTTTGGCAACTCATTGTTCTGAATCAACGCCTGCGACAGATAATCCCTGCACTCCAGATCGTCTTTCAAATCGAGCGCATGTGTGAAACACTGTACGGCATAAGCCGGCTGACGCATCTTCAGAGCCTTCACGCCGTCGTATTTAAGCACATCGAAGTTACGTGCCTGCTCTTCTTTTTTTCTTTCCTCACGGGTTTCTTCTTTTCCCCCGAACAAAGCTTTAAATATATTCATTATGGTATTTTTGTCTGCAAAGATAACTTAAAATCAAGATGCAAAAAAATTATCAATAGTTAAAGTTGAATGAAATATTCAAATCTTTCACGATTAATGATTATGTTTGCATAAGATATGTTTGGATTTATGACGAGATTCTTATCAGTTATCATATTAGTTTTTGTTTCTTCCATACTGAATGCACAGGAGATAAACAAAGAAACCGGCAACAGCAAAGAAAACACCATACTGTCTGATGCCGACTCCACACTAACGGTGCAATCAGAAAGCGAACAGCCGTATAATTTCGAATATTCCACACCATCCATGATGTCAGCGGCACCATTGACAGCACAGGACAGCCTGCATCTGCCGGTTCTAGATTCACAGGGCCGCGTGACACCATTCAATCTTTATCCGCTTTATTACGGAGGATGGAGCTCGTGGGAACTGCATCCCGGACTGAACATAAGTGCCGGAGCATCCGTATTCGCACAGTTCGGCAAGAACGCACGTCACGGCGCAGGATTCAGCCAAAACATCTCCGCCATGTACGCAATACCGGTGAACAACAAACTTTCGGTAGCCTTAGGAGGATATCTCAACAACATATATTGGGGCCACGACGCTTACCGTGACGCCGGACTTTCAGCCGTCATCGGCTACAAGTTTGACGAACATTGGGAAGCATACCTTTACGGCCACAAATCACTTGTGGACAACCACCGCATGCCTTATTGTCTATACGACATGAATTCTGTTGGTGATCGCATCGGTGCTGCCGTGAAATACAATTTCAATGAGAGCACGAGCATACAGATTTCGGTTGAAAGTGTATCGATGCCAAACCGCAAACCAAGATTTCTTGAACCTCCGGTCGCACCTGGTCCGCGCCCTTAACCTACATATTTCAGGCGCAGACTGTTCAGCACGACGCTCACACTTGAGAACGCCATCATGGCACTTGCCCATGTCGGGGTTATGGCGAAGTCGATGCCGAAAGCATGAGGCAGTCCTGCAGCAAGCGGAATACAGACAACATTGTATATAAAAGCCCAGAACAGATTCTGCCGTATCATACCGACAGTCTTTCTTGACAGTCTGAACGCACCGGCTATTTTTCTCAGGTCAGTGCCCATGAGTGTCACCTGTGCCACATCCATTGCAATATCCGTACCATGCCCCATGGCAATGCTCACGTCGGCAGCCGCAAGTGCCTGACTGTCGTTTATGCCGTCGCCCACCATGGCCACGTGCCGTCCTTCGCCCTGTAATTTTCTTACGATGTCCTCCTTGTCCTGCGGTGTCACCTTGCTCTGATAATGTCTGATTCCTGCCTTTTCCGCCCAATAAGCCACAGCTTCATCATTGTCGCCGCTCATCAGATACACCTCTATGCCATTGTCTGCAAGCATCGCCATAGCCTCTGCGGCATGAGGTTTGAGCTGTTCCCTCTCTTCGGGTTTCAGAGATGACGCCTTTGTGAAATCCACATCCTTGAAAGGTTCAGTCAGAGTTCCGGTCTTATCGATAACTACGGCATCCGTCATACGCATGTTTTCAAGTGCCGACGCATCCTTTATCAGTATGTTCTCCTGCGCCGCCTTTCCTATGCCCACCATCAATGCAGTAGGCGTGGCAAGTCCGAGGGCACACGGACAGGCTATGACCAGCACCGCCACAGCCGACAATATGGCGTCAGGCAGCGACTGTGTTCCACCGGCAATAATCCATACAGCAAAAGTGAGCAGCGATATACCGAACACACAGGGCACGAAAACCATGGCAATCTTGTCAACAACCCTCTGCACGGGAGCTTTTGATCCTTGTGCTTCCTGCACCATTCTTATTATGCCGGCAAGCACCGTCTTCTGCCCCACTTCTTCTGCCTTGAATCTGAATTCACCGCGTTTTGTCACCGTTCCGGCAAGCACCTTGTCGCCCGCTTTCTTCAATACAGGCATAGGTTCACCCGATATCATCGACTCATCCACATAAGCCTCGCCGCCGGTAAGACATCCGTCAACAGGTATTTTCTCTCCTGCCTTCACTTCAATCACGTCACCCTTCTCAAGCGTAGCCACCGGCACTTCGTTTATTTCGCCACCACTTACCACACGTGCCATCTTCGGTGCAAGTCCCATAAGCGAACGTATGGCCGACGATGTGCTGTTTTTGGCTTTTTCCTCAAGCATACGTCCTGTCAGCACAAAAGCTATTATCATCACCGTAGCATCATAATACGTGTGCCACTCCATACCGTACGCGCCCCATACGCTATCGCCCCAGAACGTATTGAACACGCTGAAGACGAACGACACAAACGTACTCATAGCCACGAGCGTGTCCATGTTGGCCATGCCGTGCCGCAGTTGCGAACATGCGCTTCGGTAGAACTGCGACCCACACAAAACCATTACGCACAACGCAACCGCAAGCATGATGACATTAGACACCATCCTGCCGCCTGTATGCACCCATCCCATGGAAAGACACATGGTCAACACGGAGAACACCCATGCCATCACTGTCTTCCTGCGCAACACGGCGTAAGCCTTGCGTTCTATCTCCTCCACATTGCGATACTCCTCCGTCACAAGGTCATAACCGATGCTTCTCAACGCCTCCTGCATCTTGCCGGGCGTGATTACATCCGGATCATATTCCACCAGTACCGTACGTCCAGGCAGCGAAACGGAAGCCTCCGCCACACCATCGAGCGAATTAATCTTTTTCTCAACATTCGCCGCACATCCGGCACACATCATTCCTATTACAGGTATTGTTCTTTTTTCCATTGCTTCATTTTCCTTTTTCCGTAATGATTCCATACGGTCATGTTATCGTTTCGTATAAATAAACTGTCCCGCAAAATTACAAAAAAAACATCACACAGGAATTTCTTTAACATTGCATGGAGTAAATAGAAATTATGTGCGGACAGGTTTGAATAAAGAAGCAGTGGATTCAATCCCGAAACAGCACTGTTTTTTCTGCTGAAATGAAAACAATATGGGCCACTTACAGATTTTCAGTATCGCGTGACTTTTCCATCTGAGTTTTCTGTTCTACCCCAAAAATTAAGCGAGAATTTGCGCACAGACTCACCTTCGGACGCAAATACGCGAAAAATAAGGACGTTACGCAAATTATTGAACACCAACAACTTATATTCAGGTACCATTTTTTCGTCCTGCAATAAGCACCATTTCGGCATGTGATATTGCCCGTTTCAGAGCATGAAATGCGTAATATCACACCCTGAAATGGGCGGAACCACAGGCTAAAACCGGCATAATCGGAATGTCATATGAGTCATTCCGGATTACACTACAGGGTATGTGGCAATGAGGTACAGGCAGATATGGCCTTTATTGTGTCAGATTTAACATTCCCCCACATCTCTTTTGCGATTTTATTTTGTCAAAAAAAAGTCAAGAAAATCCGTAAGTCAGTCGTCTGAGTTTTCTTAAAAAACACTGAGAATAGGCGTGATGAAAGACACGGGAAATATGCGCCAGACTTGTGGCGATGATTTATCGGTTGTGGCAACATGAATCTGTCATCATGTAAGGAAAATGCTGTCACGGTTTATACCGTCCTTCGTCGCCGGGGCGTTTACCGCTATTCTATGATATTTCACGGACAAAACCTGTTTCCACTCTATTTCTGCAGAACCGTGCATCGGCTTCCGAATCATAACGCCTCGGACACAAAACTGGGTATATATTCCTTTTCCGGCAATATATACCCAGCCATGCTGTTCAGATATTATTTCAATTGTACCAAATGGATGAATCCACTGCAACGTAATAATAACGATCGTCAGTCTCATTATAGACATTGTCTAACTCATAAGACTCTTCGTCATAAGATCTCTTAACCGGCTTCATAGTTCCTCCTCTCTAACAGACCGCCTCAGTCCGCTTTTAAATGTATTATTATTAAAGGATGTGAGACACCATCCCTTTTGATTGAATCATAATTGTTGCAGAACTCTTATGCCACACATTGAAAACTCTTGTTTTCGCAATAAAATTATAAATTATATTCGACAAAACAAAACAATTTATCTACTTTTTATCATTATTTAGCAATAATATTTTTGTTTGTCTGAATGTCTGTATATTTATACGTTTTCTCCCATTTCCCTGAAAGCGCCGAGCACAATAGGAATGGCTATGCAGAAGCTCAGCACGTCGCTGCACGACTGACAGATAACTATTCCGGTGAGACCGAAAAAGTATGGAAGAATAATAATGAGCGGAATGAAGAACAATCCCTGTCTTGCAGCCGAAAGAATGTTTGCACGCAAGGGCTTGCGCGTGGTCTGAAGCATCATGTTTCCGACCATAGTGAAAGCGTTGAACGGATAGCTTGCCAGCTGCCAGCACAATGCCGCGGTGCCAATCCTTATCACATCCGGGTCGTCACGGAATATGCCGATAGCGTCGTTACAGAAAAATATACCTGCGAAAGAAAACACAAGAAGGAACACTGTGCCCACTTTCACGGTAAAGGAAAAACCTTCGCGCAGACGCGAATAAAGCCCCGCACCATAGCAGAATCCGCAGAAAGGCTGGAATCCCTGCCCCAAACCGAGGACTGCCGACATGATGAACATTGTGATGCGGCTTACGATAGACATGGCCGCAATGGCTGCATCGCCATATTCACTCGCCGCAACATTCAGCATCATCACGGCAATGCACGCAAGTCCCTGCCTCGAAAGTGAAGGCGAGCCACCGTAGACAATCTCCTTTAAAAAGGTGAGACGCGGCGAGAAACGTCTTATACTCAGACGTATGTTCTCCCCTCTGCGGCTCATGGCAAACAGCACACAGAAGCCGACAATCTGACCGGTGACAGTAGCTGCGGCCGCTCCGGCCACACCCATATCGAAAACAAAGATGAATATCGGATCAAGAACAACATTCAACACCGCTCCGCTTATGATGCCATACATAGCATACGACGCATTGCCTTGCAGGCGCATCTGGTTGTTGATGGTGAGCGAAGCCGTCATGAAAGGCGCTCCCAGCAGTATGATTGACATGTAACGCTCGGTATAAGGCAATATTGTCGGTGTGCTGCCAAGCCATACTGCAAGTGGTTTTATCATGAGAAGCCCTGCTATCATAGCAAGGCTTCCCATCACAAGAGAATATACAAAACCGGTTGAAGCCATCGTCTCGGCATTGCCGTGACGCTTGGCTCCAAGCTCGCGTGATATGTAGTTGCCGCTTCCGTGTCCGAAAAAGAACCCGAAAGCCTGTATGAAGAACATCACCGGAAACACTATTCCCACGGCTGCTGTCGACTGAGTATCGAGCTGTCCTACGAAGAAGGTGTCGGCGATATTGTACAAACTCGTCACGAGCATTGTGATTATCGTCGGCACGGCCATGGTCAGAATCACTCTGTGGGCAGGTGCCTGCGTGAGAAATGTGTAATTATCGGTATGTCTGTGCGTCATCAGTCTTTAAGTGAATAAGTCACCGTCGTCACAACACGCACCTTCTTCACGTATGGTGTGTTTGAGTCGCGGTCGTCTATCGAGAACTGCCCCTGGTCGGCAGTCAGTATCTTGTCCAACCGGCTGTGGCTGTTGTCGGCAAACTGTTTTGCTGTCTTCTCGGCATTGGCTATGGCCTCCTGCATCATCGCAGGCTTCATTGCCGTGAACGATACATACTCATATTTCACCGGATTCTCATAACCTCCGTCAACTATGGCGACTCCCTCTCTCAGCAGTTCGCCCTGACGTGCTATGATACTCCTTACAAGTTTTACATTACGCGAAGTAACAGTGATTATCGAAGTTATGTTGTATCTGTACTGACTCTGGTTGTTCAGATATCTCTCTGCATTCAGATCGATCACCACCGGAGCGTTCACGTTTATCTCGCTTTCCTTTATACCGTTCTCCACAAGAAATCTCTTGATCTTGCCTTGCGTCTGTTCTATCTTATCATACAGGTCAGGCAGATTGTTGCCCAGTTCTTTCGAAAGGATAGGCCAGGTCACCTTGTCGGCATCGACCTCCTTTTCAGCAAGTCCTTTCACAGTGACTTTTCTGTCCTTATCGACAAAATCGTCAATCCCCCACTTGATGCACAAGCCCAGCACCACGATGCTCAGGGCCAGAAGCGCAGCTTCGGCTATGCGCCCGTTCGTGTTCCATTTCATAACAGCAATCCTTTCTTTAATTTGGTTATTTAATGTTGTTATCTTGCAATAAGACAGGATACGGTCCGGCAATATCAGACTATGAAGAAACGGTATTCGGCGTTATGCTCCGGCTCTTATCTTCAGCTGTCTTTTCTGCTTATGGTGTATCCGTTGGCCTGATGTGTCGCAAGCACCAGCACTTCGGCTATCTGGACATGCTGCGGCGCGTTGGCTGCATAAACAGCAACGTCGGCTATGTCGTCGCCAGTAAGCGGTTTTATGCCTTTGTACACATTGTCGGCTCTTTCCTTGTCACCATGGAAGCGTGTCACACTGAAGTTTGTCTCCACCAGTCCGGGCTTTATGTTTGTCACACGCACACATGTGTCCACAAGGTCTATGCGCAGACCGTCGGTCAGAGTCTTCACGGCTGCTTTTGTGGCACAATAGACATTGCCTCCGGCATAAGCCTGATCGCCGGCCACACTGCCTATATTTATCACGTGGCCGCAGTTGCGCTCCACCATACCCGGCACCACAAGGCGAGTCATTGTGAGCAATCCCTTAATGTTGGTATCAATCATCGTCCACCAGTCTTCGGTGTCGCCCTCATATTCCTTTTCCAGTCCGAGAGCCAGTCCGGCATTGTTCACGAGCACATCCACCTCGCTCCATTTTCCCTGCAACGAGCCTACAGCCGCAGCGGCAGCCTCAGCATCACGCACGTCGAAAGTCAGAGTGAGAACATCTGTCTCACCTTCAAGAGTGCTTTTCAGACTATCAAGTTTCTCCGTATTGCGTCCTGTAAGTATCAAGTCGTAGCCGGATGCTGCAAAACGACGCGCACAAGCCTCTCCTATTCCGCTTGTGGCGCCTGTTATCATTGCTATTTTTCTTTTCATATAACGTTTCCCCTTTCCATCAATATCCGCACGATACGTTCGGCTGAACGGCCATCCCAACGCTCAGGCACACTGCTCTTCTTCCATTCTCCGGCCGTCATGCGTTCGAGTTCCTCGCCGAGTGCTCCGGCATCCTCGCCCACAAGGACGTTGGAGCCGATGGTTACGGTCTCTATATGTTCGGTATAATTGTTAAGCGTGATGCACGGCACACCGTTGAATGTAGCCTCTTCAGCCACATTGCCAGAATCGGTAACCACTCCGAGAGCGTTGGCCGTGAGATATCCGAAGTCGAGATACGACAGCGAGTCCACCACATGCATACGTCCGGCCTCCGCTGGATGATTCTTCAGAATGTCGCCAACTACAGCTGCAGCAGCTTTTCTCAGTGGAGCCACCACAGGCACATCACCAGCTTTCTCAAGCATCATACAGACCATTGCCTCCAAATTATCACGATTGGCCAGCAGCGCCTTGCGGTTGAGAGTGAACACAATATAGCCACGCTCTTTCAGTCCGAGGCTGTCAAACAGAGCCGGACGCGACAGACGTGGATGATTGAACCGCAACGTGTCCATCAGAATATTGCCAACCATGTATATCTTAGACTGCTCCGCACCCTCACGCGTCGCAGCGCTGGTACCTTTGTATCCGGCTGTAAAGAGCAGGTCGGACAGTCCGTCAATAACAAGACGATTGATTTCTTTCGGCATGTTGATGTCGAACGAGCGTGTGCCGGCCACAAGATGAGCAAGCGTAAGTCCCTGCTTCTTCGCCACGATGGCGGCTGCCATTGTCGAGGCAAGATCGTCCACAACAATGACGGCATCGGTCTTGTGCTGACGCAGATACAGCTCGAAACTCGACATCACCTGTCCCGTAAGTTCATTAAGATTCTCACAGTCCACACCAAGATACACCTCAGGCTGAGGCATCTGTAAATCGTCGAAAAGCGACGCTTCCAGTGTAGGGTCGTCCTTACGGCCCGTGTATACAAGATGATGACTAATGTCCTTGCCGCCGTCGCGCGCACTGTCAATGGCTCTTACGATTGGAGCAAGCTTTATGAAATTGGGTCTTGCGCCCGCTACGATACATATTTCCATTATCCTTTTACCTTATTGTTAATTATCATGCAATGTGGCGTGACGCCCGTCTCTGCGTTGCGTCTCGCCACATCTTGTCAGACATTTAGTCTGCATTTTTGAACAATTCCTTTATTCCTCCTATGCTGCCCATGAGGTTTGTGGCCTCGTACGGCAGATATACGGTCTTTGTCTTGTCGCCCTGTGCCAGTTCCTCAAGCATCTGTATATACTTCTGGGCGAGCAGATAATTGGCCGGGTTAGTACTCTTGCCAACGGCCTCGGTTATCTTCTCTATGGCGATGGCCTCAGCCTCAGCCTTGCGTATGCGTGCCTGAGCCTCACCTTCGGCACGCAGAATCTCCTGCTGCTTGGCTGCCTCGGCACGGTTGATCATACTGGTCTTCTCACCTTCTGACTGAAGTATTGCCGACTGTTTCTGTCCTTCCGACTGCAGAATGGTCGCACGTTTGTTTCGCTCGGCCTGCATCTGCTTCTCCATGGCCTGCAGTACGCTTGCCGGAGGAGTGATGTCCTGCAATTCAACACGGTTCACCTTGATTCCCCACTTGTTGGTTGCATCGTCGAGCACAGCGCGCAACTTGGTATTGATGGTGTCGCGTGAGGTAAGCGTCTGGTCGAGCTCCATCTCACCTATGATGTTACGCAATGTTGTCTGCGTGAGTTTCTCGATGGCGTTGGGCAGGTTGTTTATCTCGTATGCAGCCTTAAACGGATCCATGATCTGGAAATACAGAAGTGCGTTGATCTGCATCTGGATGTTGTCCTTCGTGATGACGTTCTGCTTGTCGAAATCGTACACCTGTTCGCGCAGGTCTATCACGCTTGTGTAGACATAGCGTCCGCGCACAACAGCAATCACGGTTTTCGCCTTGTCGATGAACGGAATGATGATGTTCACACCCGGTTGCAGCGTAGCATGATAGCGTCCGAGCCGTTCAATAATTCTCGTCTCACTCTGCGGGATTATAACAACCGCCATCTTAACAAACAATATCGCAAGCACTACCACCGCGATAAGAAACCATGTTGTAGCTGTAAACATATTCTGTTTTTCTTTTGGTTAATATTCTAAAACAATCACCACACCGCGTATACTAACCGCACCGGCATGTACGAAACGGCGGAACTCTATATCCTTCTCACCTTGATGATGATGCTCTCGCGGTCTGTCACTCTCACCTTCTCGCCCACAGCGATGTCGTCTTCGTCGTCGGTCTCGGCCTTCCAGTCGTCACCGTCTATCTTCACGCGACCATATCCATCGGCCTTTATCGTCTCGCTCACCTCACCGATGCGTCCTATCAGGGCGTCGGCATTGCTCACACGATTGTCTGCATTGCGCCTTATGAGTTTTACAAGCCTCGGCCTGAGAAGTCTCAACGAGAGCATGGAGAACACGGCAAACACCAACACCTGAAGCCAGAACGGTGCGTCAATGAGAGATACTCCCATGCCACACAGAGCACCGACAGCGAAACATGTTATGAAGAAATCGCCGGATGTCATCTCCAGTACGAGGCATACAACAGCCACAATGGTCCAGAACAACCACAGGTTTTCAGCTATAAATGACATATACGTAATACTCTTTTGTTTTGGTTATAATTATTTCTCAAAGTTAGTATTTTATTTTTATGCGCAGAAATATTTAACATACATAAACATAGCAACGGTATATAAACAAACGCGGAAAGCACGACATCCTGCCGTAACCGCATGTGAAGACCATCGGACAATGCACTATGAATAACGGGAAAAGAACTTCGGAACGTATATTTATACAATTCCGACAGTAAAATATCTTGTCAGAATAATTCTGCAAAATAGAAAAAAGAAAACAAGGAAAATCGGACAGACCGCTGCATCAGAGTCTTTTTCACAACGTACGGAAATTACCAGAGACATACTTTATACTCATCCGGATTTCAGAAAAGCCCGTTTCGAGCCATGAAAAAGCTTTTTTCACTGCACGAAACGGCCCATAATACACTACGAAAAAGCCTTTTCTGCACTGCAAAACAGACTGTTCCGCAGTGCAAAAAGATACATACAGCATCGCAGAGAAAGACAAACCGTAATCTGTCAACAATATAACAAAACGCTCTAAGAATCGAGTATTTGCGACCGGCAATACTTTTCTGCGCAAATACGCTACTCTCACGAGAGTACGATATATGAAAATTCAGAATATCACGACAGAAAATGCATAATTATACATAACGCATATCATCCCATGATACGATAGCGTACAGCACAATATATGCCGGTATAACCTGTCAAAACACTATGTTTATACAAACTTACAGCAGTATCATGCGCCATACAAAGAATAAAAAAGGTCCGAATGCCACCACGGCATCCGAACCTCAAAAAAACTACTTTAAAACTATATTCTTACTTCACGATTACCTTTCTACCATTGCTTATGTATATGCCCGAAGTCATATTCGACTTGTCAACACGAACACCACCAAGAGTATAAACATTGTCGTTGCCGGACTTGTTGTCGGCAGTCACGTCGCCAATCCCGGTCGTAGGGCTTTCGTCCTGCATGAGTTTGTAAAGACCGGTGGAGTGCATCCACAGTTTGCGGTTGCCATCCACATCCACTGTCTCGCCCTTGCTGAACCATGTCGGACCGCCAGGTTCGAAGTCGTCTTCAAGCACAACCTTTGGAGTTCCGTCCTCGGCATACTGCGTCACTACTACATTGTCGAAATAAGCCTCATCCTTCTGCGGACCGCTGGCGTCTATTCTGAAACCTATGTCGCCCATCACGAGATTGTCGGAGAAATCCACAAACGTATCCACAAGAACACCGTCGATGTATGTCTTTATGAGCGAGCCCTTCACTTCTATCTTTACCCGGCGCTCCTGTCCCTCAATATCACTTTTCGAGAACGAGTCGAACTCAGTGTCACTCCATGTCAGATTACCTCCGTTATACACATGTCGGCGTATGCGCGGCAGGTTGCCGTCGAATATGTTTACAGCCCACATGTAGTAGTTATTGTCGTCTATGGAAGAGAACACCAGGCATGCGTCGTCGCGAAGAAGTGTGAGGTCGGCCTCAACGGTGTACCAAAGCTTTCTGAATCCAAGCGGCCAAGCATACACGTCGCGCGCCATCGCACCTGTCACACAGAGCCATCCATCCTCCACGCTGCCTTCCGAGAACGTGTTGTCACCGGAGAAATCTTCGGCAAAAAGTACCTTGCCGTCCTGCGAACTAACCTTTATGTCATCAAAACGTGCTATCTCCTCGCATCCGGCAGCGTCGCTGTGGGTCTGACGGAAACCTATCAAGCCATATGCGAACTGACCATAACGCTCATCGACAAGCACACCGTTGATGTATGTACGGGCGAGTTTCTCGTCAACAATCTCTATCTTCAAATCGAAAGCGGCATCTGTACCGATTGTCACCTTGTCCTTCAGGTCAACCTCTCCGAGCAGTTCCACACGTCCGTCAAACCAGCGGTGAGGACGAAGTTTTGGTTCCGATGGATTCTCAAGATTGATCTGCCACATATAATAGTTGTTGGTATTGCGGCCTGCAAGACACACACCTGCAGAGAGCTGGTCTATCTTCACCTTCATCTCCACGGTGTAACCCTTTTCCTCAACAGCAGGCGGTTCGGTGGTATCGAGTATCTTATTCTCCACAAGGAAGACCGACTGTTCGGGCGCAAGTTTCAGAGTGATCACGGTGTTACCGCCTTCATGACTTATCTCTGCCGCTTCGCTCTTGCCCGTACGCGGGTCGAGCAAAGTGCAGGCAGACAGTTCACCCTTAAGTGTTATCTTGTTTTCGGCAGTCGCATTGTCTATGTTGCCGAAGTAATATACGTTGCCGCCCGAAATAACTTTATGTATATAGTTGAACGGTTGCTGCGCGTTACTGAATCTTACGTCGAGTTCTGCTCCGGCAAGTGCCTCACGGAGAGTTTCGTTGGTAGGATTTTCCACAAACACGGCACTACCCTTTTCTTTCTCTGTGACAAGCATACGGTTCACAATCGACGCAATATCGTCGTCCGAGCCGTTCATATCGGCAGTCTGCTGCGGCAGCTGTGTGGTGAAGATTATTCTCACTCCGTTCTCCCAAGCCTTCTCTATCTTCTTCATGTTGCTCATAGTCATGACCTTGCAGCCCGGTACAATGATAACGGAGAACGACTCGCTGTTGGTTTTGTTGCTCATCACGAAGCGTCCGCCCGTTACGTCACAGCGGTCGTCAATCACTTCTGGGTGAACGTATGTGAAGTCAACGCCGAGTTGGTCGGTAAGTATTTCCGACACCACGTTGTAGTCTATGCCCGGTATGTCCACTCCTCCCTGATAGTAACCTTTCGGTCCGTCAAGATAATGTCCGGCCTGCATGGTGGTTATAGGATACACCATCGCCACATCAGCCACATGACGTCCCGGACGCGCAAGCATGTAGTTGAGACGTGCAAGGAATGTGTTGAAGTCAGCAAGACCATAATTGTAGAGCGGATTACGGTAAGACAGTTCCGGACGGAACGTCACATTGCCGTTATCATACCACACGGCATGAGGTATGAGCTGGTTGATACCTTTGGTGTATTGTTCCGTAGCAATGCGATACATTGTCTCCATCGTTATGTTGCCCATGTCTCCGTAGGTCTCGGACATTACGTATGTCTTGTCCCAGTTGTTGGCCGACGACGACACAACCTTATAGAAATGTTCTGCCGGACGGTTGCCGCCGATCTTGTCGATACCAGGCATTCCCATATACTTTCCGTCGAGCATGAGGTCACCGGAAACACTCACGGTATTTACAATTTCCTCCTGATCCTGATGTCCGGTAGATATTATGCCGTGTGCCTCAGCCCAGTCGCTGATGGTCTTCATGAATCCTTCGGCGTAGAGAGCCGCACGCAGACCAAAAAGACAATTGCGTGCCGCTGCGGTCTTAGGGCCTATATCATACCACAAAGCCGGATAGATTGTTTCTGGCGAAAAACCAAAACGCTCTGTAAATTTCTCGTTGAAGTCATCAGTCCACATGCGTCCATTGGCACGATACATTGTGGGTTCGTCAAAGAACGTGGTGGTGATGGTTGTTCCGAATGCCTCCGGGAAACGTTTGTAGTAGGCTTCATGGGTATCCTGCACAAACAGACTGACTGCCTCCGGAGACAGATAGTTCACGTTAGGATCGCCGTCTTCCACGCACACAAAGGACATAACCTTCCATTTTCCTTCTTCCGGTACATCCCATGTAAGTATGTTTCCATTGACATGATCCCTCAGTGATATTATTTCTTTAGTGTCTGTCTCCATAGCGACAACGGCCATTATTGTGCCGCTGGCATTTATTCTGCGGCGCAGCGACTGTCCGGGCGTTGTGATATATTCCGACTTGTCCAGACGTCTTATAGTCATTCCTGGGTGGTTGTTCTTGAATGTTGTTTCGCCCGAACCGTTTATCGCGCCCATACTTCCGCTCGGGAAACCGTACTCATCGTACAGCGACATCTTGGCACCATGGGCTTTGGCTGTCTCGATAGCCTTGCCGTAAAGCTGAAAATATTCCTCAGAAAGATATCCGGGACGGAATGACTGACCGAACGGCAGTATGGCACAACCGCCATAATTGTCTTTTGTCAGAATGTCATTGAGTTGCGACTGCAGGACGTCTTCCTTCACTTCAGTATTGTTCCAGAACCAAAGCGGGACCGGACGCCACGTCATCGACGGAGCAGAAAATCCGGAAAGACTCATCGGTTCCGACTGTGCCAGTGTATTAATGACGCATGCCATGAACAGCACAACAAAGGTCAAACACTTTTTTTTCATAACAAGTTAGTATAAATAATTAAGTTTTAATGTAAATTCCAAGTATCTCAGGTAAATATCAAACGGCGTAATGATGTTCCGACTCACACCTCTTTATACTATTAAAATTCAGAGAAATATAAGCGGGCATCATAATAACGGCCGAAGACAAAGGTATGCAAATAATCCGTATGGACTGCCGTCAGTGTATGTCCTCATACACAATGATATCAAAATATACATCTAAAAGCGCAAATATCACGGTTGACCTATATACGGACGCTCACAATCGGCTTTGCGTAAAGCATATTTCCTTCATACGTACTGAAAACACCAAAAACAGCCATGCAGGCATGATACATATGAAAAGAGGCATCATGACAAGCTACATCCGACGCAACAGACAGTTAATACAAAGGATGCGGCATACGGAATATCGCGACGTCGGCACAACTTCGCAGCACGGAAACATGACATGTCCGCCCGACAGACCTTACGGGGAATAAAATCATAGACGGTTTTATTATTTAAGTTCGTTTTTTATATTATATTTGCATGTCATTTGATTGGATTAAAATAATACCGTAAAAAAATGAGAGGAAAAATAGACTGTTTCCTGCCTTGCCTTGATTTGGCGGAAATGAGCGGCACGCTCGAGACTCTTCGCCACAACAAGACCATAAGCAACATAAATCTGATAGTAAACAGAGACTTCATACATAATGAGGAACTGCCGGAGGACTGCAATGTGATAGTGACAGACAATCCGGCTTCGGTACAGACAATATCCGAAATAGAACGCTACACGGAGTCTGAATATGTGCTGCTGAGCACAAAAGCCACACCATTCATACTCGGACAGAATGCGCCCGAAAGATTTCTGCGCGTGGCGTCGGACACTGATACAGCCCTGGTTTACAGTGACCGTTACAGTATTGCCGAAGGACAGACTGTGCCTCATCCGGCCATTGACTACCAGGAGGGAAGCGTCAGAGACGATTTCGACTTCGGACAGCTGATGCTCATAAAGTCTGCATTGCTACACGAATATGCGGCTGATCCCCACCCCGACTACACATGGGCAGGACTCTACGACCTCCGGCTTTTCATAAGCCGCAAGGGCGGAATATTCCACATAAACGAATATCTGTACACAGAAAAGGAAACCGACAACAGGAAGAGCGGTGTAAAACAGTTCGACTACGTGAACCCGCGCAACCGCGAGGTACAGAAAGAAATGGAGCACGCCGTGACTCATCATCTCGAGTGTATCGGCGCACTTGTGGACACATCCGAATATAAAAGCCCCGACTTTGACGAACAGGAGTTCAGCGTAGAAGCCTCTGTCATAATTCCGGTATTCAACCGTGAGAAGACAATAGCCGACGCCGTACGCTCGGCACTGAAGCAGGACACATCGTTCGAATATAACGTCATCGTAGTGGACAACCACTCAACAGACGACACAACACACATTCTGAACGAACTGTCAAAAGAAAACAGCAGACTGATACACATCATTCCGGAACGTCGCGACCTCGGAATAGGCGGATGCTGGAACACTGCCGTGGCCGACGACCGTTGCGGACGCTTCGCCGTACAGCTCGACAGCGACGATCTGTACTCTTCGCCTCACACGCTGCAACGCATTGTTGACGCTTTCTACAGACAGCAGGCGGCCATGATAATCGGCAGCTACCGCATGTGTGATTTTGAGCTCAACACACTGCCGCCCGGAATAATCGACCATAAGGAGTGGACCGACAACAACGGTCCTAACAACGCTTTGCGCATAAACGGACTGGGAGCACCGCGTGCGTTCTTCACTCCGCTGCTGCGCCAGATAACCTTTCCCAACACAAGCTACGGCGAAGATTATGCACTCGGACTGATATTCAGCCGCAAGTATCGCATAGGACGCATATATGAGGAACTGTATCTTTGCCGCCGCTGGGGAGGCAACAGCGACGCAGCACTGAGCATTGAGAAAGTGAACGCGAACAACCTCTACAAAGACAGGCTGCGCACAATGGAGATATCGGCAAGAAAACTTCTGGGAGAGGGACGCGCCGACATAGCATCCGACAATTCGCTATTGAGATTCTTCAACCGTCAGCTCGAAAAATGGGACGACACAAGAATGCGCTACAACGATATGAAGAACGTAAGGACACGCGAACTGCCTTGCGGCGACAATATAATAATGGTACAGCACAATCCGGCACGCATCGTGTCGACAGGTGCCGACATTTCCAGAAAATCAATAGCCAAACGGCCGTGCTTCCTGTGTCAGGAGAACAGGCCGGAGGAACAGTTCGCCAAGTCTATGGACGACAATTTCCAGATTCTTGTAAATCCTTTCCCGATATTACCCGTGCATTTCACCATTCCGATGAAAAGCCACGAACCGCAGAACATACGCGGCAATTACGGTGAGATATACAGAATACTCAGCGCATACCCTACCGTTACGGTGTTCTACAACGGGCCGCGATGCGGAGCGTCCGCACCCGACCACATGCACTTCCAGGCCGGAATGGGCGGCATACTGCCACTGATGAACGACTGGCAACGCCTGAGCCACGACCTGAAACCGATGGTGTCATGCGATGACGACAACTGGCTGGCTCTGATGAGAAGCTTCATCTGTCCGGCATTCGTCATAAAATCAAACGATGCGGCAAAGGGAGAGGCACTATTTGCAAAACTGTATGACGCAATGCCTGTGAACGATGGCAACACCGAACCGATGATGAATATTCTGGCATGGACCGAAGACGACACTTTCTGCACGGTGATAATCCCACGCACCAAGCATCGTCCTGACTGCTACACAGCCGATGACGAGAACGTACGTATGCTTGTAAGCCCGGGCGCACTCGACATGGCAGGACTGCTCATAACACCGCGTCACGAGGACTTCGAACGCATAACACCGCAACAGGCCGCCGCCATAATAAGCGAATGTGGCGCTACCGAGGAGATGATAACACAAACGGTGAAGGCTCTCGAAAAGCTCAATATGAAAGAGAACAGCAGCTGTCCGCACTTCGACGGCAAGCAACCATTCGTTTCGGTTGGAATAGTAAGCGGTGCGAAAATATGCTTCTCACTCAACAAGCCCTACTCTGCCAAAGGCAAACTGATAGAAGGCGAGCAGACTGTGGAGTTCTTTGAAGGCGGCATACTGTGGAACGGCAACCAATATCGTGAGCTTACGTTCCATCCGCAATCGCCCGACGCATCGTTCTCCCTGCACAATGTCACAATCGGAGTGAACTTCCACTGGGAACGCACAGAGACACAGACGTTCCTCGGAACACTGCATCTCGTTGTCGAGGCAGACAGTATGTGTGCCATAAACGAGCTGCCGGTGGAAAGCTATCTCGAAAGTGTCATATCCAGCGAGATGTGCGCCACGTCGAGCATAGAGCTGCTGAAGGCCCACGCTGTGATATCGCGCAGCTGGCTGCTCGCACAGATAGAGCGCAGAAACAAGCAGCAGGGACGCAGCGACAACTTCTTCTCATTCATAAAGAAGGACGACGAACTCATACGCTGGTACGACAGAGGCGACCACGCCATATTCGATGTCTGCGCCGACGACCACTGCCAGCGCTATCAGGGCATAACAAAAGCGTCGAGCGTACATGTGGCACAGGCCGTGAAAGAGACACGCGGAGAAATACTGATGTCCGACAACGATATATGCGACGCACGCTTCAGCAAGTGCTGCGGCGGTGTGAGCGAAGAATACAAATACTGCTGGGAGAACAAGAACATGGAGTATCTCACGGCAGTGCGCGACAATGCCGACGGCACGGAAGAGGCTTTGCCCGACCTTACCATAGAGGAAAACGCACGCCGGTGGATAATGTCTTCGCCTGATGCATTCTGCAATACCGACGACGAGAAGATACTCTCGCAGGTGCTCAACGACTACGACCGCGAGACAAAAGACTTCTACCGCTGGCACGTCACCTACACACAGGAACAGCTGGCAGACCTCATACGTGAGAAACTGAAGATGGACTTCGGCGACATCATAGACCTTATACCTCTGGAACGCGGCAAGAGCGGACGTATATGCCGCCTGAAGATAGTCGGCTCAAAACATACTTTCACCATCGGAAAGGAACTTGAGATAAGACGCGCGCTCAGCAACACACATCTTTACAGCAGCGCTTTCGTTGTGGACAAGAAAGACGTCAGAGACGGCATTCCGCAGACATTCGAACTCACCGGAGCCGGATGGGGTCACGGCGTAGGTCTTTGCCAGATAGGCGCCGCAGTGATGGGAGAAAAAGGATACAGCTATGACAAGATACTGCTGCACTACTACCACAACGCCGAAATAAAGAAGATATACGAATAGAACGACCGTAAGACACAATAAAACAAAACACTTGTAACCACTAAAACAATCTGATGATGAAGCAGAAGAATCCATGGGCGTGGGTGCCCACGCTCTATTTCGCGGAAGGAATACCTTATGTCACGGTGATGACAATATCGCTCGTGCTTTATAAACAGCTGGGACTGAGCAACGCCGAAATCACTTTCTACACCTCATGGCTGTATCTGCCGTGGGTGATAAAGCCGTTGTGGAGTCCTTTCGTTGACCTTATAAAGACAAAACGATGGTGGATCATCGCGATGCAACAGCTCATTGGTGCGGCTCTGGGAGGCGTCGCCTTCACCATACCTACTGAGTTCTGGCTGCAAGGATCGCTTTTCTTCTTCTGGGTAATGGCGTTTGCAAGCGCCACACACGACATCTCCGCCGACGGATTCTACATGCTCGGACTCGACGAACACAACCAGGCGCTGTTTGTGGGAATACGTTCCACCTTCTACCGTCTGGCGACAATATTCGGTCAGGGAGTGCTCGTGATGATAGCGGGAAACCTTCAGGTGATATTCAGAAACAGCATTTCATTCTCCTGGAGCCTCACGTTCTACGGCATGACGGGCCTTTTCATCGCCCTGTGTCTGTGGCACGGATACATCCTTCCGCGGCCTAAGGACGACAGCAAACGCTCCGGCATCAATGCCGGAACCATCTGGATAAATCTTATCCACACCATAAAGACATTCTTCCAGAAACCGTTTGTCATCACAGGTCTGCTCTTCATGATATTCTACCGTATGCCCGAAGGACTGCTGGCAAAGGTTTCCGCCCTCTTCCTTATAGACGCCCCGAGCAACGGAGGCATAGGTCTGTCGCCACAGGAATACGGTCTTGTGCAGGGCACAGTGGGCATTATAGGTCTTACACTGGGCGGAATACTCGGCGGAATGGTTGTCGGAAGGGACGGACTGAAGCGCTGGCTGTGGCCCATGGTGTGCGCCATCACGCTGCCTGACATAGTTTATGTGTACATGAGCTACGCCCTGCCGTCAAGCCTTGCGGTGATAAACGTGTGCGTGTTCTTCGAGCAGTTCGGCTACGGATTCGGATTCACGGCCTACATGCTCTACCTTATTTATTACAGCCAGGGACAGTACAAGACAAGCCACTACGCCATCTGCACAGCCTTCATGGCATGTTCGATGATGATTCCGGGACTCTTCGCCGGTGCGCTCCAGGAGGCCGTGGGCTACCGCATGTTCTTCAACATAGTCATGGCAAGCTGCGCCATCACGTTCGTTGTGTCGTGGTTCCTCAAGATTGACTCCGACTTCGGAAAGAAACAGGAGGAATGACGCCCGACCGGAACAGCATAGCAATATAATAAAAACCGCCATATCGCCGACTTTGAAAATTATTACGGCGCCATGGCGGTTTTGTTTTTATCCCACATCAGACAGTTTCCCAGGGGTCAATGGAAATTATCCGAAGATTGTTTTTATTCGTGAATTACCACGGAATTTCAGAACACTTCCAGACAGTGCAGAGCCATATAAACCGCGACAGTCATCTCCCCACGTAATGACAAACTCATGTTGTCACAACCGATAAATCTGCAACGCAAGCACGGCACACATTTTCCGTGTTTTTATTTACGCCTCATGTCAGTGTTTTTAATGAAAACTCAGACGTCGGATTTACGGATTTTCTTGACTTTATTTTGACAAAATAAAATCGCAAAAGAGATGTGAAGGAATGTTAAATCAGGCACAACAAAGGTCATTTCAGCCCGTACCACATTACCACATACCATGTAGTGCGATCCGGAATGATTCATCAGACATTCCGTTTATGCCCGTTTTAGCCTGTGGTTCCGCCCATTTGAGGGTGTAATATTATGCATTTCAGGCCCTGAAACAGGCAATATCGCATGCCGAAATAGTGCTTATTGCAGGACAAAAAAATGGTACCTGAATATAAGCTATTGGTGTTCAACAACTTGCGTAATGCTTTTATTTTTCGAGTATTTGCGTCCGAAGGAAAGTCGGTCCGCAAATACTCGCTTAATTTTTGGGGTAGAACATAAAACTTGGACGGAAAAATCAAAATCCGGTTACAATTTGAAAGTCGCCCATTTTGTTTCATCCAAACGGAAAGAAACGGCGCCGTTTCGGAATCGGATGCGCATCCTTTTCCCGCAACCGATTGCTGCCGGATTGCTGCCGTCCCGTTTTCTGCCCCACCTGCACGACATCCTCATTAGTCAATAAACCTTTTGAGGATATCTCCGTATTTGTCTATGCGGCGGTCGCGGAGGAAAGGCCACCAGCGACGCACCTGCTCGCAGCGCGACATATCAACGTCTATCACCACGCTTTCCTCTTCGTCGCGTCCGGCGCGCCACAACATCTCACCCTGCGGACCTACAGCCATTGAGCTGCCCCAGAAGCTGATTCCCTTTGTCTGACCGCTCGGGTCAGGCTCAAATCCCACACGGTTGGCCGTTATCACCGGCACGCCATTTGCCACGGCATGACCGCGCTGAACAGTTGTCCACGCCTCTCTCTGACGCTCCTGTTCGTCGGGCGTGTCGCTGTCGGCATAACCTATGGCTGTCGGATAAATCAAGAGCTCCGCACCTTGAAGCGCCATCAGTCTTGCTGCCTCCGGATACCACTGGTCCCAGCATACCAATACGCCGAGCCGTCCTACGCTTGTGTCTATCGGATGGAAACCTAAGTCGCCGGGCGTGAAATAGAATTTCTCGTAATAAGCCGGATCGTCCGGTATGTGCATCTTGCGGTACTTGCCGGCTATGCTGCCATCGCGCTCCATCACAACTGCCGTGTTATGATAAAGTCCTGCGGCGCGTTTCTCAAACAGAGATGTGACAATCACCACACCAAGGCGGCGTGCCAGGTCGCCGTAAAACTCGGTTGATGGACCCGGTATCGGCTCTGCCAGGTCGAAATTATCCACATTCTCCGTCTGACAGAAATAAAGAGAGTTGTGCAATTCCTGCAACACTATGAGCTGCGCACCGTCTTTCGCCAGCTTCTCTATGCCTTCGGCTATATGCTGCATGTTGGCTTTCACATTATCGCTGACACACTGTTGGAGTATTCCTATCTTCATAATCGTTTCCTTTTCGTTATTGTTCTTGTTTACATATATTCGCACCTGCCGGCTGTCAACGCATGCATCCCTTCGGGAACTGCATCGTCATACAGTGCAGCGAACCGTGCTGGCGCACCACGGCAAGCGCATTCACGCCTACTATCTCTCTGTCGGGGAACGCCTCGGCAATCACTCTGCGCGCCTCGGCGTCGTTCTCCGGCTGGTCGTATTCGGGCACTATCACCGCACCGTTTATTATAAGGAAGTTGGCGTAAGTGGCAGGCAGACGCTCGCCGTCGTAGTAAACGGCGTCGGGCATAGGCAGGCGCAACAGTCTGTAAGGTAGGCCGTCGGTTGTCCGCAAGCCGCGCAACTGCTCTTCGAGCATTCTGAAATCCTCGTACTGTTCGTCTTCCTTGTTGTCACATCCCACGTAAACCAGAGTGTCGTCAGGTGCCGTGCGCACTGTTGTATCGATGTGTCCGTCGGTATCATCGCCCACCAGACTGCCATACTCGAGCCACACCACGCGGTCGGCACCCAGTTCTTTCTTCAACCGACATTCTATTTCCTCACGCGTCATCGGCTGGTTACGGTTTGGCGCAAGCAGACAGATGCTCGTTGTGAAGACCGTACCGCGGCCATCGCTTTCTATCGATCCGCCCTCGAGCACGAAGTCGTCGTTGTCCACACGCACACCGTTGAACGCGCCTGCCGCATAAAGCGACGCATTGATGCGGTTGTCCATATCGGCCGGGAACTTGCATCCCCATCCGTTGAAACGGAAATCCAGCAACCGGCATTCGCCGTCAGCGCCATCCTGTTCCGGCACAAGCGTTATGAAAGCATGGTCGCGCGCCCATGTATCATTGTTCTCACACTGATACACTCTGATGTTGTCGTGCATACTTTCAGCTGTCGCCGACTCTATCAGCTGCCTCACCTTCTCCGCGTCGCGTGCCGCAACGAGTACCTTCTCATGCCCGGCTATCACCCTGACAAGGTTAAGACACACTTCTGTTATCTCGTCCAGATAGGGCCGCCAGTCGGTGTCTTCGTGCGGCCAAGTGAGCTGCACGCCGCTCTGTTCGTACCATTCTGCGGGGAGTATATATTTTCTTTTGTCTGTTTCGGTCATAAAACTACATTTTTGGTTCCAACTGCAAATATATGAAGAAAAATCCGAATATCCGTCTGACCCGTATTTCAGATTGTCCGGCTGCGGTGTTTTCACATTCCGCACGCCCCTTCCCTGCATCACGGCAAGGCGGTTACTGATGAAAGAAAACAATGATATTTTTGCACGAAAACATAATTTTGATTACCTTTGTGGATGCATGTCAAACACATGCCACACTGATATATTTCATCAAGCAAAACCATTTATTCACATAGAAGGAGAATATGAAGAAATATGTTCTTGACCTTAAGGTTTCCGCCGTAGAGCATCTCAACAGCAAATACACGCTCATCAAGCTCACCGACGAGAAACCGTTGCCGCAGATGATGCCCGGCCAGTTTGTCGAAGTGAGAGTCGACGGCTCGCCCACAACATTCCTGCGACGCCCCATTTCCATAAATTATGTAGACACCGAACGCAACGAAATGTGGCTTCTCGTGGCAGCCATCGGCGACGGCACACGAGCTCTCGCCCGACTCGAAGCCGGCGACACACTCAACTGCGTTCTTCCCTTGGGCAACAGTTTCACCATGCCCGCCAATCCGTCAGACAAGGTATTACTTGTCGGCGGCGGCGTAGGAGTAGCTCCGCTGCTGTTCTTCGGCCAGCAGCTCAAGGCTTCAGGCATAACGCCGACATTCCTTCTCGGTGCGCGCTCGGCTGCTGATCTGCTCGAGTACGACATGTTCTGCCAGACAGGCCGCGTACTTGTGACTACCGAAGACGGTTCTTTCGGCGAGAAAGGATTTGTGACAAACCACTCCGCCCTTTCCTCTGAAAAATTCGATCAGATATCCATGTGCGGCCCCAAACCCATGATGGTGGCAATGGCACGCTATGCCTACAAGAACGGTATAGAGTGTGAAGCGTCGCTCGAAAACAAGATGGCGTGCGGCGTGGGAGCATGTCTCTGCTGTGTGGAAAAGACCACCGAAGGCAATGTGTGTGTATGTAAGGAAGGTCCGGTTATTAACATCAAGAAATTGTTATGGCAGATTTAAGTGTAAGAATAAACAGGCTCAAGCTGAAGAATCCCGTGATGACAGCTTCCGGCACATTCGGTTACGGACTGGAATATGCCGATTTTGTGAGCCTCGACCAGATAGGCGGTATCATCGTAAAAGGCACAACCCTACAGCCGCGAGAGGGCAACGACTATCCCAGAATGGCCGAAACACCGTCGGGCATGCTCAACTGTGTGGGTCTGCAGAACAAAGGTGTGGACTATTTTTGCGAGCATATATATCCTCAGATAAAGGATATCGACACCAACATGATTGTCAACGTGAGCGGTTCGTCGCCAGAAACATACGCCGAATGTGCGGCACGTATCGACAAACTCGACAAGATTCCGGCAATAGAACTCAACATCTCATGCCCCAACGTGAAGCAGGGCGGTATGGCATTCGGAACTACATGTGCCGGCGCGGCAAGCGTGGTGAAAGCCGTGAGACAGTGCTACAACAAGACACTTATAGTGAAACTGTCGCCCAACGTCACTGACATAGCCGAAATAGCAAAGGCATGTGAGGCCGAAGGTGCCGACAGCGTGTCGCTCATCAACACGCTCATGGGAATGGCTATCGACATTGAGAAGCGTCAGCCTATGCTCAGTATAGCCACAGGAGGACTCAGCGGTCCGGCCGTGAAACCCGTTGCCGTGAGAATGGTATGGCAGGTTGCCAAAGCCGTCAAGATACCGGTTATAGGTTTGGGAGGCATCTGCAACGCCGCCGACGCCATAGAATTCCTCATGGCAGGAGCCACTGCAATACAGATTGGTACGGCAAACTTCCTCGATCCGGCAGTTACAGTGAAAGTGAGAGACGGCATTAACGAATGGCTCGACCGTCACGGCTGTGCTTCCGTAAGCGAGATAATAGGCGCACTCAACGTATGAACCGTCACGGAGCGACAGTGCTCCGCAATGCCGTAAGACATCAGATCAGACTAATATATCAACAAAAAAGAAAGCCGTTTCGCAATGTATCAAGTAATGCGAAACGGCTTTTCTTTTATATCTTTACTTCCTCTGAAAGGAAAGAAAAACTCTTTTCCTTGTTTTTCTGTGCCTCAACGAAATGACATGAGGCTCGTTTCTACCAGAACGCTACATTCTCACAGTCCTGTCCAACAGACAGCAGTCGAGAATAACCATGGCAGCCATGGCTTCCACCACAGGTACCGCACGCGGCAGCACACATGGATCGTGTCGTCCGCGCGCCGTAACTTCGGTGCGCTTTCCGTTGATATCTATCGTACGCTGGGGCTGCAATATGGTGGCCACCGGTTTGAAAGCAACGCGGAAATAGATGTCGTTGCCATTGCTGATACCACCCTGTATGCCTCCGCTGTGATTGGTAAGCGTCACAACGCGGCCTTCATCATCAGTATCGAACACATCGTTCTGCTCACTGCCACGGCCCGTCACACAGTCGAATCCGTCGCCATACTCAAAACCTTTCACGGCGTTGATGCCAAGCATGGCCCCTCCCAACATGGCGTGCAGTTTTCCGAACTCCGGCTCACCAAGCCCGGCCGGACAACCTTTTATCACACATGTGATGACACCACCAACGGTGTCGCCCTCGGCCTTCACGCGACTTATCAACTCGATCATACGCTCTGCAGCCTCTGCGTCAGGACATCTCACTATATTGTTCTCGGCTGTGGCAAGGTCGTACTTGCGATAGTCGCGGTCGATGGCAATATCACCCACCTGCGAAGTATAGGCTGTAATGCTTATGCCCATCTGCCGGAGCACGGTCTTGGCAAGCGCGCCGCCCACACAACGGGCTATCGTTATGCGCGCCGACGTACGGCCTCCGCCCCTGTGGTCGCGCACTCCGTATTTCTCGAAATAAGTGTAATCGGCATGCGACGGACGGAACACGTCGCGCAGGTTGTCGTAATCATTGGAGTGCTGATTGGTATTACGAACAATGAAACCGATGGGCGCACCGGTAGAGCGACCCTCGAACACACCACTGAGCAACTCCACTTCGTCGGGTTCGTTGCGTCCTGTGGTGATGCGACTTTGTCCGGGCCGCCTGCGACGCAGTTCGCTGCGGATGAACTCCACATCGATACTTATGCCGGCAGGCATACCGTCCACCACACCTCCTACGGCCTCACCGTGGCTTTCGCCGAAAGTGGTGAGCCTGAATATGTTGCCGAATGTATTTCTCATTTCGTTGTGTTATATGTTCCGGCAGCCGTCTGGGCAGCCGTTTCTGTTCAGTGCTTGTTGTGGCAGCAACCGCCTTCGCCGCCGTGTCCGTGACCATGTCCGCCATGACATCCGCCATGTCCGTGTTCATGCTCACCGTGACACTCACCGTGGCCATGACCGCAACATTCGTGATCGTGGCCATGTTCATGGTCGTGACCGCATCCGCCGCCACATCCGCCTCCGCAACCGCAGCTGCATCCTTCACCGCTCAGACGGTTCACCATGCCCTCTATCTCCTGGTTGGTTGCCTCGCGGCTCTCCACCACCTTGCCTTTGAAGTTGAGCTCCATGCCTGCAAGCGGATGGTTGAGGTCCATTGTCACAGTGTCGTCGGTCACCTCGAGCACATGTCCGAGGAAGCGGTTGCCGTCCTCGTTCTGCAGTGGCACGATGGCGTCCTTGTATATATTGTCGTGGTCGAAGTGTCCGTTGATGCTGAACATGCTTTTGTCCAGCTTCAGAACGCGGGCTTCCTCATATTCGCCGTAAGCCTGTTCCTTCGGCAGAACGAAGTCGAACGCCGCACCCTGTTCGAGCGCATATATCTGGTTTTCGAACTCGTCGAGCGTTATTCCGAAGCCTGTTATAAACTGAAACGGTTTCTCCTCGGTAGCTTCCTCCACAAGTTCGGTGTTACCGTCGGCAGTGGCATACAGCTTATAAGCGACGGCCACATATTTGTTTGCTTTCTTGTCCATTTGTCCGTATTATTTTTAATTATGCTCGCAAAGTTAATAATTTTAATTCATTCTGCATATCAGGGTGTCACACAATTTATTATTCACACACTTGTATATGTAGAATATTTTGCCTTATTTTGTAGAGACCAAAACACGTAATCATGCTTAAAACACTCTTAACGCTGTCACTGGCAGTCTTCATGTCGTGTCCGACAGAAGCCATAACAGACAATCTTTCAAAAATGTCGCCACTGGTAAGGCGTCTGGCAATAGCCCGCGGAAACGCAGGTGAAGCCCGGGGCGTAATGGCCGCACACGCCAAGGGCAAAGGCAGCATATGCGCATTTGTGCGTGCGGCAGGCAATGCCGACAGTCTGCTCACGGCCAACGGCTGCCGTCTTCTGGCTAAGGAAGGTGACATCTGCATTGCGGACATTCCGCTCGACAGACTGAACACACTGGCAGCGGCAAAAGAAGTGAGCCGCATCGAAGCCAACCGCAGCAACACGGTGAGCATGGACTCAATGGCAATAAATCTGAACGCCACACCTGTATACGAAGGCCGCGCCCTTCCGCAGGCATATACCGGACGCGGAGTGGTGATGGGTATACAGGACGTGGGGTTCGACCTAACCCACCCCAATTTTTACGACGCAACGGCAAAAGAATACAGAATAAAACGCTTCTGGGACCAGCTGGCCAACACATCTGACGGAGCTGAGATGTACGTGGGCAGGACTTATGAGACTCAGGACGACATACTCGGCCACGCCCACTCACGCGACGGCCTGAAACTTTTCCACGGAACACTGACAGCCGGCATAGCCGCAGGCAGCGGATACGACACGAAGTTCAGAGGCATGGCCTACGAGAGCGACCTCTGCCTGGTGAGCAACGCCGTGACGGACGACCTTGAATTCATCGAAGAAGACGACATTTACAAATACACTTACGCCACCGATGCGCTCGGATTCAAATATATCATGGACTACGCAGAGGCCGTAGGACAACCGTGCGTCATATCGTTCAGCGAGGGTTCGAGCCAGGATTTCCACGGCGACGACCTGCTCTACTACGAGATGCTCGAACGACTTACCGGTCCGGGACGCATCATTGTGTCGTCGGCCGGAAACACCGGACACGTAAAAAACTACATTATGAAGCCCGCGGGAAAACCTTCGGCCGGAACATTCCTGCGGTTGTGGCATCACAACCAGCTGCACTTCACGATGAAGTCGGCCGAAGAGTTCGACATGCGTCTGGTGATATACGGCAACAGCAACGACACCATCAATGTGAACACCGCCGACGTGACCGCCGCGACCGACTCTACCCTGATATTTGAAAGAACCGTGAACGGACAGACCTATACGCTCGATATAATGGCCTATCCGTCGTGTTACGACAGCCGCGAAACGGCCTACGACGTCTATCTGTCCGGTCCTGAGCACATAGGAGTGGCCGTGCCGCTGTCTGTAGAGATGACCGGCACTGACGCAAACATAGAATTTTTCCGCGGCAACAGCGAAATGTGCGAGAACGCAAAGAACCCGAAGCTGAACGACGGCGACCGTTCCCACGGCATCAACTCGCCTTCGAGCGCGCCTGGAATAATCTGCGTAGGAGCGACATCATACCGCACCCATTACATAAACAGCGAAGGCGAGCTGCAGGTATACGACTGCGGCAGCAACTGCGAATGGGCGTTCTACTCGTCGATAGGGCCGACATACGACGGACGCACCAAACCCGACGTGCTGGCACCGGGCACAAACATCCTGACATCGACGAGCAGCTACTATTTCGAGAACAACGAGGACGGCAGGGAGACCGTTGTAGACTACTCCGACTTCAACGGCCGCAGCTACGGCTGGATGAGCTGTTCAGGCACATCGATGTCGTCGCCTGCCGCAGCAGGAGTGATAGCCCTGTGGCTCCAGGCACAGCCAGACCTGACTCCACAGGACATAATGGGCGTGATAGAACGCACCAGCCGGCGCTACGACGAAATGGAGGGCACGAAGGACAACAGATACGGTTACGGTCAGATAGACGCCTACCGCGGGCTGCTCGACATACTGGGCATCGACGGCATAGAGGGCATATCGCACAAGCATCCCACTGCCTTGAAGATATGGCCGGGCACAGACAGGACTCTGAACATCGAGACCGACACTCCGCTGACGCAGCCGGCCGAGGTACGCATATACACCACTGACGGACGACTGGCAGCAAAACGCGTCATGCCATGTGGCACAACACGTCTGAGCGAGCGCATGGACACGCTGAAGGACGGAGTATATGTGGTGCAGACAGACGGTCATGAGGACGGCACAAAGGGCTCGGTTCTCGTAAGACTGCAATGAGAGAAATGAATAAATATACGCTTTTTGCTTTGACTTTTTTTTGACAAAAATTTTTCGCAAAATAGAAAACGGAGAGGCATCAAAACCGTATAAAACCGGTACAAAAATACAATCGCGGAACTGAAAAAATCTCCACCCCGTTGCGATAAAGCCTGTTCGGGAGTCTGACGGGGCCTGTTTCACACCCTGATTAAGCATTTATTACCACACGAAATGGGCTTAATCAGGGTGTAATAAAGCCTGTTTCGCAAGCCCGGATTAAGCATCCTGCACGTCGATTTTGCATAAGCCACTGTGTAACAACAAATTAACCAACCCTCTCAAAACTCGCGTATTTGCGGCCGGATGTCCTCTTGCTCGAAAAAAATCGACTCCTGACGAGTTGACGTCTGCCCTACCCTGCAACGGAATGTATAAATATACAGAAATCCGAGGCTATTCTTGCATAATAATGCAAAACCCTTATGCATGCCTCACAACACGCATACGTTGACACGACACACCGTATTTATATGTTTTTTTTCGTTTGTTACGCTGATTTTCCGTAACTTTGCCATCAAAAACACAATAAAATGTCAGACATCAGAAAACCGTTATTGGGCATGTCGCTCTACGAGCTGAAAGAAGTGGCAAAAGCCATCGGACTGCCGGCCTTTGCAGGCGGACAGATTGCAAAATGGATCTACACACAGCACGTGAAAAGCATCGACGACATGTCGAACATATCGAAAGCCGGCCGCGAGAAGCTGAAAGAGGCTTACGTCATCGGATGCATGCCGCATCTGGAGAGGCTGGAATCGAAAGACGGGACCGTAAAATATCTCTTCCCCACCACCTCGGGCAAGAGCGTGGAGACTGTGTTCATTCCCGACAAGGACAGGGCGACGCTGTGTGTATCGTCGCAGGTGGGATGCAAGATGAACTGTCTTTTCTGCCAGACGGGCAAGCAGGGATTTGAAGGAAGTCTGCCTGCAAGCGACATCCTGAATCAGATATACTCGCTGCCGGAGCGCGAAAGACTCACCAATATTGTGTTCATGGGCCAGGGCGAACCTATGGACAACCTCGACAATGTGCTGCGCGCGACCGAGGTTCTCACCGCTCCTTACGGCTACGCATGGAGTCCGAAGCGAATCACTGTGAGCAGTGTGGGCGTGAAGACAAAGCTGAAACGCTTTCTCGACGAGAGCGAATGTCACGTGGCCATAAGCATGCACTCACCTTTCCACGAGCAGCGCATGCAGCTCATGCCGGCCGAACGGGCCATGCCCATTGAGAGCGTCGTGGAACTACTGCGTAACTACAACTTCAGCCACCAGCGCCGTCTGTCGTTCGAATACATCATGTTCGGCGGAGTGAACGACTCTACCGAGCATGCCAAGGAGATAATAAGACTCACCCGAGGATTGAGCTGCAGGGTGAATCTGATAAGATTTCACAAGATACCCGACGTCGACCTGAGAGGATGCGACGAGCGCAAGATGGAGTCGTTCCGCGACTATCTCACGGCGCACGGCGTGTTCACAACCATCAGGGCAAGCCGCGGACAGGACATATTCGCGGCATGCGGACTGCTGAACACCGCCCACAGAAAGGGTCTGGAGAAGAAAGAGAAAATTGAGAAATAAACTCATCATAGCCATGACGGCACTCGCGGCGGCCTCACTCACAGCGTGTGGCGACAGACGCATAGGCGGAAAGCCGGAGAGCGGAGGCGCTCCATACGAGGTGGTAGTGGCAGGCGACACCGACAGCGTTGTGTGTAGTCTGTTGTCAAAACCCGTAGAGGGGCTGCCCCAAACGGAACCGATGTTTGACGTCACGGCATGCGGCAGTCTGGACGACAGACGATCACTGCGAATGATGCGCAACATAGTGATAGTGGACATCGACCCGAAGACATGCACGGACGTAAGCATAAAATACGAACGCAACGTGTATGCACAACCGCAGATGATGATATACGTCAGCGCACCGTCGCTCAGAAGTCTGGCCGACAACGCCGGACGGCTTACATCAATAGCCGGTCTGCTCAATCTGGCTGAACGCTCGCGTTACACGGCTGCAATGAAATCAGCCGCCGGAAGTAAGGCTGCGGAAGCCGTGAAAGAAGTGTGCGGACGGACAATGAACGTGCCGACAGAGCTGAAGAGCATGAAGAAGGGCAAGGACTTTGTCTGGATTTCGGACAACGGAGCCGAACAGATGCAGAACATCTGCGTGTTCACCATACCACAGGACAGTCCGGCACGCTGGGCGGAGATGTGCGACAGCGCTATGAAAGCCAACATACCGGGAGAGCGCGACGGCATGAATTTCAGATTGTGCACGGGCACTCTGACTGTGGCACGGATGAACAGAAGCGGCGGAAAGCAGGCCATGATGAGAGGATTATGGCAGATGGAGGGCGACGCTATGGGCGGACCGTTCGCTGCACTTATGACCGATGACAGCGCCAAAAGGTGCACAATAGTAGCCGCAGCCTTCGCCTACGCCCCGGGGAAAAAGAAAAGAAACATGATGAAAAGACTGAAAGCGGCGCTGCTGACGCTGGACTGACAGTCATGGATTGACTCACTTTTACATACAACTATACAGATATGGAAAATAAAAAAATACGCGTTGCCATAACGCACGGTGACACTAACGGCATAGGATACGAACTTATTTTCAAGGCTTTCGCCGAACCGCAGATGTTCGACCTGTGCATTCCTATAATTTACGGTTCGCCTAAGACTGCGGCATATCACCGCAAGGCGCTCGACATTCAGGCGAACTTCAGCATTATAAACAGCGCCGAGGAAGCATGCGAGGGACGCATAAACATGCTGGCATGCTTCGATGAGGAGATAAAGGTGGACATGGGCAACGAGACAGCCGACTCGCTCAGAGCGGCCAGAATGGCCATGGAAAGAGCACTGGAGGACTTTGACAAGGGATGCTTCGACGTGCTTGTGGCAGGCCCTGTGGGCAACGGCGACGGATGTCATGAGATGCTAAAGGAGCGTCTGGCTGCACACTTCGGACACGAACACACTCCATACTGCATTCTCACAAACGACTCAATGCGCATCACAACGGCAACTGCCGGACTGCAGATAAAGGATGTGGCAGGCAGAATAACCGCCGACAGACTGGAAAAACTGATGAGAGACTTCTACGAAAGTCTCAAACGCGACTTCAGACTCTACAATCCGCGCATAGCCGTGCTGGCTCTCAATCCGGCAGCCGACGGACAGGAGGAAAGCGAAGTGATAGCTCCAGTTGTGGAGAAACTGTACAACGAAGGAGTGTATGTGTTCGGACCGTATCCTGCAAACGAATTTTTCGGCAACACACTTTATGAATCGTTCGACGGCATCGTGGCCATGTATGACGACCAGGGCCTCATTCCGTTCAAGACACTTGCCACAGAATGCGGCACAAACTATGTGGCAGGACTGCCGCTGGTGTGCACCACTACGGCACACGGAGCATGTCACGACATAGCCGGAACATGGCAGGCTGACGAAAATCCGTTCAGACATGCAATATTCGAGGCAATGGATGTGCTGCGCAACCGCCACACATACGATGAGCCTTTGGCCAATCCGTTGAAGAAACTGTATCACGAAAAGCGCGACGACAGCGACAAGGTGCGCTTCTCTGTTCCGAAACACGAGAACACGGAAAAGGGAAAGCAGTAGGATGAGCCGTAAGTGGAACAACATCTTCTTCGTCTTCGGCATTGCGGCACTCATACTAATGACTGCCGGCATCGACATGGACGAGGCACTCAAGGCGCTCAGAAGTGCAAGCTACAGATTTCCTGTCATCATTGTGCTCTGGGCCCTGCTCTACATCTTCAACACTGCCGCATGGTATCTGATAATAAACGCCGGAGGACGCAGCGGCATAAAGTTCGGATGGCTGTATAAGGTGACGGTGAGCGGATTTGCGCTCAACTATGCCACGCCTGGCGGACTGATGGGAGGCGAGCCATATCGTGTCATGGAACTGACACCGCACATCGGCGTGGAGAGAGCATCGTCGTCGGTCATCCTGTACGTGATGACGCACATCTTCAGCCATTTCTGGTTCTGGCTGCTTTCGGTGTTCATCTGTCTGCTGACTCAGTCTGTAGACACTCTGACAGCATGGGTGCTGGCTGCCTCAACAGCGTTCTGTGTGCTCGGCCTGTGTTTTTTCATATCGTGCTACCGCACAGGCCTGGCCTCCAAACTGATAAACCTGACACGGCGCATGCCCCTGCTGAAAAAGCGGATAAACACCTTCGCCGAGCACAACCGTGAGAAGATAGAGAACATCGACAGACAGACTGCCGCCCTTCACACACAGAGCAAGAGCCGCTTTGCGGCTGCAGTGCTGCTGGAACTTGCGTGCCGCTTCTGCTCAGTGGCCGAAATTTACATCATCATGACATTGATGGCGCCTGACGTGACCTATGTGCAGTGCATCCTGATACTGGCTTTCACAAGCCTGTTTGCCAACCTGCTGTTCTTCATGCCGTTACAGATAGGCGGACGCGAAGGCGGATTTCTCATGTCGGCGGCAAACCTCGGACTGGGTGCCGGAGCAGGAATATTTACGGCACTGATAGTGAGACTGCGCGAACTGGCGTGGACAGGAATTGGTCTGCTGCTGATGAAGGCCGAAAGAAAAGGCCGGAGCTGACAGACGGCGCACAACGGAAGAGTATAGCTAAAAATCACTTAAAAATCAGTAAGTATTGCACTTATTTCGAAGAAATTGCGTAATTTTGTCATCCAATGAACACGTCTGAACTTCAGAAGATAAAGCAACGCTACAACATCGTGGGCAACTGCGATGCGTTGAACCATGCGTTGGATGTCGCCCTTCAGGTGGCACCGACCGACCTTTCCGTGCTCATAATCGGAGAAAGTGGCGTGGGAAAGGAAATCATTCCGCGACTCATACACGACAATTCGCCACGCCGGCGTGAGAAGTATTTCGCAATCAACTGCGGCTCCATACCGGAAGGAACAATCGACAGCGAACTGTTCGGACACGAGAAAGGCTCGTTCACGGGTGCCATAGGCGAAAGCGAGGGTTACTTCGGAACAGCCGATAAAGGCACAATATTCCTCGACGAGGTGGGCGAACTGCCCATGGCTACACAGGCAAGACTGCTGCGAGTGCTTGAGACCGGCGAATACATACGCGTGGGCGGGCAGAAGATAATGAAGACAAACGTGCGAATAGTGGCTGCGACCAACGTGAACATGCGCAAGGCCATAAGCGAAGGACGTTTCCGCGAAGACCTGTATTATCGACTGAACACCATTCCTGTGCAGATTCCGCCATTGCGCGACAGAGGCGAAGACATTCTGCTGCTGTTCCGGCTGTTCACGATGCAGATGGCCGAGAAGTACAGAATACCGAAAATAACACTCACAGACGAGGCTAAGGCTCTGATGCTTAAATACAAATGGCCGGGCAATGTGAGACAGCTGAAAAACATCACCGAGCAGATGTCGATACTCTGCAAGACGCGCGAGGTAGACGCAGTGACACTGCAGCAGTTCATCCCGCAGGATCCGGAAAGCACACAGCTGGCAAAGATAGCAGGTTCGGGCTCACACTCATACGAAAGCGAACGGGACATACTTTACAAAATATTATATGAGCTGAGAGGCAACATCAGCGACCTGCGGAGGGAAATGAACAACCTGCGCAAACAGATAGACGACAACAGAAAGATAGACAGCGTGACGACATACGGCAGCAACCTGCCGGCACTGGCTGGTAACAACCACTACGACGCCGTGAACACGCAACCGCAAAGACAACCGTCGATAGAAGACGTGGAAGCTGAAGAGATAAGCGAGGCCGAAAGTCTCAACCTCAACGACATAGGGCGCCAGACAGTCGAGAAAGCCCTCGAACGGAACGGCGGCAACAGAAAGAAAGCCGCACAGGAACTGGGCATTTCAGACAGAACGCTCTATCGAAGAATAAAACAATATGGTCTTGAAAAATAAAAACAAACGCCAAACTATACAGAATTCACCGGAAAGACACATCCGGTTTATGGAAAGACACAGAGCTGCTGTCTTTGCAACCATCGCATGTATTATCGCATTCTGTGCGTCATGCTCCGTTTCGTATAAGTTCAACGGCGCAAGCATAGACTACTCCAAAACAAAAACAATACAGATAGCCGACTTCCCCATACGTTCAAGTTATGTCTGGGGACCGATGGGACCGATGTTCAACAACAAGCTGAAGGATGAGTTTGCCAACAACACACGACTGATACAGGTGAAACGCAACGGCGACCTGAAGATCGAAGGCGAGATAACACAATACTCACAGCGCAACAAGTCGGTTTCGAGTGACGGACACTCGGCACAGACAGAACTGTCTATCACCGTGAACGTAAGATTCACCAACAATGCGAACCACGAGGAGGACTTCGAAAGACAGTTCACAGCAACATCATCATACGAAACAACACAGAGTCTGACTGCCGTGCAGGAAGAACTCGTCACACAGATGATAGAGGACATTGTTGACCAGATATTCAACGCAACAGTGGCCAACTGGTAATCTCCGGAACATCAAACACGACACCGGAATAATTCTAACAATATATAATATAAATAAGGTATATGGATCTGACGCGTCTTATTGAGCATCCGGAACAAATGAACAAGGAAACTCTTTACGAGCTCCGGAGTCTCACCGCGTTGTATCCCTACTACCAGACAGCACGACTGCTGATGCTGCAGAACATGTATCTGCTGCACGACTCGTCGTTTGACGAAGAACTAAGACGTGCCGCCATATACATAACCGACAGAAAGAAGATATTCGAACTGGTGGAGGCTGCGCATTACAAACTGAAAAACCAGCGCGCCAAAGAGCCGGTACAGCAGGAAGAAAAGAAAGAGGAGAAAAACGAAAACCGTACAATATCGCTCATCAATTCTTTCCTCGACTCCATACCGGACGACAAGGAAGAAAAGAAACAAAAGAGAAAACCTACACCTGCCGATGCCGCCATCGACTATGTATCCTATCTGCTTGAAACCGAAAGCGAGGACGAGAAGAACAACGAAAAAGAGGAACCGCAGCTGCGCGGACAGAATCTTATCGACGATTTCATAAACAACGAAGGAGGCAAGATACAGCTTAAGGATGAGCCGGAATATCTCCCACACATTGAAAACCAGGACGATGACAAAAAAGAAATGGACGAAGGCTATTTCACAGAGACACTGGCAAAAATATACATCAAACAAGGAAGATATACCAAAGCTCTTGAAATAATTCAACGATTAAATTTGAATTATCCAAAAAAAAATGCTTACTTTGCAGACCAAATCCGATTTTTAAAGAAATTGATAATAAATAACAAAAATAACAACAAATAAAATGGTTTATACATTATTCGTAATTTTAATTATTATAGCATCGTTGCTGATGATCGGCATCGTGCTTATCCAGGAGTCAAAAGGCGGCGGTCTGGCATCAAACTTTTCCTCCTCTAACGCCATTATGGGCGTACGCAAGACAACAGACGTCGTAGAAAAGGCAACTTGGACTCTTGCTGCAGCAATGGTTGTATTCAGCGTTATCTGCTCTTACACAGCGCCTGTAGCAACAAGCGATCAGAGCGTTCTCGAGAAGACAGCTACTGAAACACAGACAACAAACCCGACCAACACACAGGGATTCGGAGCAAGTCAGCAGCAGACTCCGGCTGGAAACGGCGCACAGAAAGCTGCCCCGAAAGCACCGGCTACACCTGCAAAATAATATTAAGTGATAAAAAAGTGCAGCATTTATTTGCGCAATTCAAATAAATGCTGTATCTTTGCACTCGCTTTCGGAAACGAAGGCACGGACAAAACAAATGGTGGCCGTAGTTCAGTTGGTTAGAGCGTCAGATTGTGGTTCTGAATGTCGTGGGTTCGAGCCCCACCGGCCACCCCAGCGGAGATTTCATTAAAAAAGAAATCTCCGCTTGTTTTTTTAGATATAAATCTCTGATAAGAGGCTCAATAACACACAAATACATTGCCTGGAGACATCAGTCTGTTTCAGAAAAATTATTTAATATATACTCCCGTTAACGTTTTTTATCTAAAAAATTTACATATATATTCATTCTTTTAACTATATTCGCGAATAGATAAACAAACAAAATGGGTAATGAAATATCTGTTTAACTTTGACAAACACGGCAGCTAACCTACATTACCGCCCTAAAAGACGGTAACCAAATCATCTCATGTACCTTTCGATACAGACTTTTGGAAAAACTCATAAAACATTACTACAACAATATAACCAATATTTAAATACTTTCAAAATACACATAACAGAACACATAACTGAAATAAATCAAAAATCAACAATCAATATTTAATTAAACTTCAATTACTAACTAACTTTCTAAGACTATGCAAAAATCAGGTAGAGTAAGCATTGTTACCCTTATTGGCTTGATGCTATGCCTTCTAATAGGGGGAGGTGGGCAAGTCAAAGCCCAAAATGCAAAGGAAATCTCAGGAACGGTTACAGATTCCAAAGGAGAACTTGTTATTAGCGGAACCGTAAAGGTGAAAGATTCAATGACCGCAACAATCACCGATATCAACGGTAAATACAAGATATCGGCACCGACAAACGGTATTCTTGTATTCTCTTATCTTGGTTACACTACACAGGAAATACCGGTTTCTTCCATCTCCGGCAACACCCTTGACGTTGTGTTACAAGAAGAAAGCAACATGCTTGACGAACTCGTAGTCGTTGGTTACGGTACGATGCGTAAGTCAGACTTGACCGGTTCGGTATCCACCACAAAAGGTAAGGATATTATCAAACAGCAGTCGTTCAGTGCACTTGAAGGACTTAAAGGTAAGGCCGCTGGTGTGAACATCTTCACAAACTCAGGTCAGCCCGGTGGTGAAATGCGTGTAATCATCCGTGGTATATCCACCATCAACGCATCAGCCAGCCCGCTTTACATCGTGGACGGTGTTGCAATGTCAGACTTCAACCTCCTCAACCCGAACGACATCGAGTCTATCGAGGTATTGAAGGACGCATCCGCAGCAGCTATCTACGGAGCACGTGGAGCCAACGGTGTAATCATGGTTACAACAAAACGTGGAAATGCAGGCCAAGGAGTTCATATTTCTTATGACGGTTCTGTATCTATAAGCCACATGCAGAGAAAGATGGATGTCATGAACTCTGCCGAATGGATGGCAGCTTTCAAGCAGGGACTTGAAAACGCCAACGCATGGCAGGGCAAAAACTTTGACACTGATCTGTCCAAGATCTTCACAGATGAAAGATTCTTCCGTGCAGACGGAACACCTATTTATGACACAGACTGGCAGGATGAAGCAACTCGTACAGCTATATCCCACAACCATCAGTTGAGCATCCAGCGTACCGGTGAGGATAGCTCTGTAGGTGCATTCCTCAACTATACAGACCAACAAGGTATTCTTCTGAATTCTTACTACAAACGTGTAAACGGTAAACTTTCTTATGATGACAAACCGACAAAGTGGTTGTCAACATCTGTCAACCTCCTAGTAAACCACACATGGGGAAACAGAACAAGTGACGGGCCGTATAACCAAGGACCGCTACGTACAATGATCGAGCAATTACCTTTCTTACCTGTTTCACTTGATGGAGTTTATATACAAAATAATGATTTAATAACAACTGCTATTTTAAATGATAAAGACGATCCATCAAGCGGCTACCAAAGTTTCTCACCGGAAGGTGTTGGAAACCCTGTTGAAATGTTAAAGCGCATTAAATCGATGAGTTACAACACTCAAATTTTTGGAAATGCAGCTCTTACATTCCATTTGATGAAAGGTCTCGAACTAAAAACACAACTTGGTATTGACTATCATAATAACCGTGCATCAAGTTATATCCCATTCACTCCTCATGCTATTCTTGATCAAGGTGCAAATGAAGGATATGCTTCTGCATCAAACTCCAACACACTATACTGGCAGGAAGAAACATATCTGACATGGTTAAAAGATTTTGACAAGCATCACATCAACGCAATGGCCGGTATGTCATGGCAAGCACGCAAATACACTTATTTCAGCGCGTCTGACAGCAAATTTGTTGATGATTACTACGGAATTTACAACCTCGGTTCTGGAAGTAATCGTCCGTCTGTAGGAAGCGACTACGATAAATGGGCTATGAATTCATACTTCCTGCGTGTAGCTTACAACTACGATGACACATATCTGGCAACAGTTACCGCGCGTTATGATGGTTCATCCAAGTTCGGTGAGAACAACAAATACGCGTTCTTCCCATCTGTAGGTCTCGGCTGGATGGCTTCAAACGAAGCATTCCTCAGAGACAACAAGACCATAAGCAAGCTGAAACTACACACCTCATTCGGTCTTACCGGTAACTCAGAAATCGGTACATACCGTTCATTGGCAACAGTGAGCCAGTCAAATGTAATCATCGGCGATGAACTCCATCTTGTTTCTTATCTTGACAATATGCCTAACCCGAACCTGAAATGGGAAAAGACAGCACAGTGGGACTTCGGATTTGAGCTTGGTTTGTTCAACAACAGACTTAACTTCGACATCTCTTATTACTATAAGTACACATCAGACCTTCTGCTCAATCGTCCTGTTCCTGAGTCAACAGGTTTCTCATCAATCATGGACAACATCGGTGCAGTTTCCAACCAAGGTCTCGACATTCTCGTAACAGCCTACCCAATCCAAACAGCTGACTTCCAGTGGACCTCAACTCTTAATATGGGCTTTAACAAAAACCGTGTCGAAAAACTGGACGAAGCCGCTACAGTAGATCCAATTTCTGGCAAGCGTCAGATTACAGTCGACGGATTTGTTGGCTACGACATGCTTATCAGAGAGGGAGAACCACTTTCTTCTTTCTATGGTTACAAACGTGCCGGTATATACGACGGACATCCTGAGAACTGGGATCCTGAGACAATGAACATTCCGTCAACAATCGGAGAAAAGGTTACTTACAAAGAGCGCCAGATCATCGGTAACGGTCTTCCAGACTGGACAGGTTCTTTCATCAATACATTCAACTACAAGAACTTCGACATGACAATCGACTTCCAGTTCTCTTGGGGTGCTGAGGTCATGCAGGAATACTACCACTCTACAGTTGCCCGCTTCCTTACAAACGGTCTTGACCGCCTCTATGAAGAAGCATGGCATCCGACCCTCAATCCTGGTGGCGTTGAACAGGCTATCCGTCTGAACAACTTCGGACAAGGCGCCAACAACCAGGCCGATGACGACTGGGTATGCGACGCTTCATATCTGCGCTGCAACATGATACAGCTCGGTTACACATTCGACAAGAAAACAATCGAGAAACTCGGTCTGTCTGCACTGCGTATCTATGCCAACGTGAACAACCTGTTCCTCATTACATCAAGCGATTATCTCGGATACGATCCTGACAACTCAACACGTCTGGGTGACAACAACTGGGGTGCAAGCCGTCAGTTCTTCTCTTATCCGCGTCCAAGAACATTCACTCTTGGTGTGAACCTTACCTTCTGATAAACCCAACAATAACATTGTAAAACCTAAAAGAACTACAGAATATGAAAAAGCATAAATATATATTAATGCTCGGCGTACTTGTCGCAGCCTTCAGCTTCAGCTCATGCGACAGTTTCCTGGATGAAGACCCCAAGGACATGAAACCTTCCAACAAATTTTGGAAGACAAAAGCCGATGCACAATCAGGTGTTGACGCCCTATATTATGGCGGCGTTTTATATCTGCATGATACAAACTTAGGAACAGGATGGACCCCAAATGCAACAATGTGGCCAGGTATTATATCCGGACTTTATGTTGACAAACGCAAGGACCGTACACTCACCAATGCATCCGAAGGTTGTACATTCAATATTGAATCATTCGACGATCCTGCATTCAGCCTGTGGCATGAATATTATAAAGGCATTTCTCGTGCCAACTTTGTATTGGCAAACATTCCCAGAATGACAAATGTTCTGTCTCAGGATGAAATAAACAACTATTTAGCACAGGGAAAATTTTTCCGCGCTTACGGTTATTTTAATCTGATAAAAGATTTCGGTGATGTGCCTTATATCACAGAACCGTACACATCTCCAGAAAACATGTACGTGGAACCGACACCGGCCGCAGATATCTATAAATATATAGAAACCGATTTACTTGACATAATAAACAATAACGCTCTGCCCGATGTTACATTCTACAACAATGGTGGATACGTAACCCGAGCAATGGCAGAAACTCTCCTTGCAGAAGTTTACCTACAATGGGCAGGTGCTCCTATCAATGGTGGCAACGAATATTATGACAAGGCAGCCAAAATGGCGCTCAAAGTCATCAATAGCGGCACACATCATCTGGAGCAGGCTTCAGGAAGTAGTGATGATTTAAATTCCGCCTTCAACGTAATAAAGACGACGAAATCCTCTGATGAGATAATATTTGCAAAAGAGTACAATTACGCCAGCTACAGTATTGGAAATCCTTATGCTTGTCGTTCTGCGGGAACAGAAGCTACTCTATGGAAAGATGCAAACAATGAGTCTGTATTTAATCCTAACAACAACGTTATGTATAATGCTTATCTTCCATGCAATATGATAATAAACAGCTATGCTCCTGAAGATATCCGTGGTCATGAGAAACAATTTTTCTTTAAAGAGTACACTGATGCAACCGGAATCAGCCATGAATTCAATAATATAGCGAATTGGATGTGGTTTGACGAGAAAGCATTAACAGAAGGTCATGACGGCGACTATAATGTTCCCATCATGCGCTACTCAGAGGTACTGCTCATCGCAGCCGAAGGTCTGGCACGCACAGGACATGAGGCAAACACAGAAGGTGGAGCACTCTACTATCTGAACCAGGTACGCAAACGTGCAGGTCTGCCTGACGAGACAGCAACAGGAGATGCGCTGATACAGTCAATCCTTACAGAACGCCTGCATGAGTTCCCGCTCGAGTTCAAGGTTTGGGACGACATCCGCCGTACACGCCTCTATCCGGAAGCAGACGGTGTGAACTCAGGCAAACTGAAATGGACTCCGCTGACCAATGCAACCATACAGAATAAGCCTGATGGCAGTACTAAGGTGGGCGCACTGCCTGAGTACGTACTGTTATGGCCGATCCCGCTGGATGAAATGCAGAGAAACCCGGCATTGGAAGGTCACCAGAACCCAGGTTGGAACTAAGCGACAGACTGCGCAAAAAAACATCTTGCGGCAATCGCCGCAAGATGCCAAAACATAGTCTATATTAACCGCAATGCCGGCAGGAAGCATGCCGGACTACCTGAAAAAATCCCCGGAACAGCCCAAAGCAGTTCCGGGGATTTCTGTTTGCTATCTTATAATATCCGTAAGATGTTACACGGCATAGATATAATGACGTGATGCAGCCCGAAGAAAAACCGTATCACAGGACATCATAGCTCAATACTCATAATCTACCTGCGACCATTCATCATCTACAGTGAACGTAAAACTGCGTCCCGAGCCCGGAGATGCTCCGAAGAAAACACCGGAATACTGAGTCACCTGATTCCGTTCGACCGGCACATCATCAAATTCACGCTCGTCCACCACTCCATCCGAAGAATTGAGAGCCGTAACCGTGATGTCGAGCGAACGTCCGTCGCTGTGCGGAAAAGTATATATCTCATACGACGACGGTGCACTGTGTGCAGCAGCCGGCACATCACGCACCTCTGTCTGACGGGAGTTCACACAGCCATATCCGCTCACAGCGTCGAAAGTGCTGCTGCCTCCGGTATAATAAAACTTCATCCTGTTCACTGCAGCCGGAACATTGTCTTCCACCACAAGCCTCACCATAGCCACCGCACGTCCGAGCGTCAGATCGTAAGAAGACTCATCCCCCACTGTTATGTCGCCGCAATAATAGAACGTATCCGTGACTTTGTTGTCCTTGAACTTTATTTCTTCAGGCGAAGTTATGGTGGCCGCTCCGTCGCCATTGTGGGCTATCACCACCACTGTGTACTCACCCTCGGCCAGCGCCACCGTGACATGCCCGAATCCGCTGTCGTCTTTCGCCTGCCTCACTATGGCCACTCTGTTGTCGCCGTCGAATACAGCAAGCTCAAGACGCGTGCACACCTTGCTCACATCCGTCACATTTCGGGCAGAATACATACCGTCACCGAAAGGCATCATCTCAACATTGCAAACGTTGAACTCCACCTTTATTCCTCCTTCCATCTGCTGGTCACCTCCGTCAGGGCTGTCGTCACCGTCGGTCACAGGCTGCTCGCACGCAACAAACGTCAGCACACCGGCCATACAAAATGCCACCGGAAGACAAAGCCATATTTTCCTCATAATGATTCAGATTTTTAGTTTTATGCAAATATAGAGAAAGGCGAGAGCAACGGTAAAGAGGAGAAACCGAGTTTCTTCAGATTTGACATTGCCGAGCCGAATCCTATATTATGCAAATATAGCAATTATATGACGAAGCACAAAGCCCCCTGACATCATTTTGTTCAGGGTGCGACAGCTCCATGTCCGATTCATTGGCGGTCGTGACGCTGGAAAGCCACACGTGGCGTTTCGTCACGACAATATATAATGCCACATCTTGTGAATCCCGCCTTCTGTAGAAAACCGAGCATGGGCGCATTGTCAGCATGAGTGTCTATGCGCAGATTAGCACACCGCGTCATGCTCCACTCCACCGCCGTACGCGCCACCCCTCCACATACGCCACGCGAAGCCAGCCGGTGGATGGTGGCGTAGGCATCGTCGTCGAGCCAGTTACCGTCTTCTATCACGGCATAAGTGAGATCATCACCTTCTACAAGACAGAACGTGCCGACAACTCCCAGACCGTCATGTTCCACCACAAAACAATGGCCCGCCGCCACATCAGACTCCACCTGCAATGCGTCCGGATAGCCGTCGGCCCACTGAGTAGGATTGCCGTTTTCGGCCATGAAGCGCCGTGCTTGTGCAAAAACATCGAGCAGAGCCGGGATGTCCGCCGCCACAGCCTGCCTGACACTCAAAAGAGAAAAATCCTTGTCCATATAATAATCTTCATAATATACAACAACCATACACCGGCCATAAGCGCGCAGTCAGCAACATATATGCAGACAATTCCGGCATACATGCCACAGCCTTCGTCCTTCGCCGACAGCCTGTTGTCAAAGCCACATCCTTAAAATCGGTCATTGACGGACCGAAAACCTGTGTTATACAAACACAGCGAAAGGCGAGCGCAACGGCGGACGGAAAGCAATATAGCTTTACGAAACGACATTGACGAGCCGCAGCCTGTGTTATACAAATATAATGAAAGACCGGCGCTGCGACAAAAAAAGAACACAAATTTTTCATGCCACGCAGCCGTCCGGTCAGTATCTATTGGGAATGATTATATAAATTTGCACTCGTATGATGAACCCGAACTATGGCAAAACAACCCGCTGTCTCACTCAAAGACAAAGAAACTACATATCTGCGGAAATCAAGTGAGGATTGGTTTAGAGAAAAAGCCTGCGACATCAGACACGAATCGGCATTGTTTCTTTCGGCTTGGATGAAACAATATGGGCGACTTTCTAATTGTAACCGGATTTTGATTTTTCCGTCTGAGTTTTCAGTTCTACCCCAAAAATTAAGCGAGTATTTGCGGACCGACTCACCTTCGGACGCAAATACTCGAAAAATAAGGACGTTACGCAAATTATTGAACACCAGCAACTTATATACAGGTACCATTTTTTCGTCCTGCAATAAGCACCATTTCAGCATGTGATATTGCCTGTTTCAGGGCCTGAAATGCGCAATATCACACCCTGAAATGGACGGAACCACAGGCTAAAACGGGCATAAACGGAATGCCGGATGAATCATTCCGGATTGCATTACAGGGTATGTGGCAATGAGGTACGGGCAGATATGGCCTTTGTTGTGTCTGATTTAACATTCCTTCACATCTCTTTTGCGATTTTATTTTGTCAAAAAAAAGTCAAGAAAATCCGTAACTCCGTCGTCTGAGTTTTCATAAAATATACAGACATGAGGCATGAAAAGAAGTAAGGGATGTATGCACCGGTTTTGAGAAAATGATTTACCGGTTGGATAAACGCTGATTTGTCGTTACGCGACGAACCGCGCCGTCACGGTTTATGCCATACCTCGTTGTCTGGAAATTTTGCGCCAATACATGGTACTTCGTGAATAAAAAACAGTCGCTGATGGATTTACACAGAGCTGTAAACCACCGAAACAGAAGGACATGCATACAAAAAAAGTCCCCGGACCGCTCTGGTCTGAGGACTTTTTCTCTGGAATCGTGGAGCTGGAGGGAGTTGAACCCTCGTCCAAACAGGGAAACCATACGCTTTCTACACGCTTATTCCGGCCTTCGGTTTTCGTGCTGTGGCAAGACCCGGACCACCAACCACAACCTTATCCCCTAAAATTTCGCCGTCGCGGTGGGGCCCGCGCCGACTATTCCCGATTTAACCGCACCGCCGGTTCGGAATGCTTCGGGACAAGAGCTTCCGGGCGATGTCTCGTCCTGTCACCTTGTGACTGGATTAAGCCAGTAATCTACTGTACTTCGATTAGGCAGCGAGAGCGTAATTGTTTTCGCCAGATAAATTTTCGACTGCTGATATTATGGAGCCGGCAGACGAAGCTCCGCGTGCTTACATACCATTTCTGCCCGCTGTCAAATCCGGTCAGCCCCGGTTTGTGTGCGCCGCCACAACGGCCGTGCACAAGGCGGAACAACGGCAGGAAGCCATAATTCCATGCGTGCAAAGATACTAATTATTTCGTTCACGACAATGATTTTTGGGCTTTTTCGTGTCATTAACATATCCACCTTATTATTTCTTGATAAAAATTACGTACCTTTGCAACAAAATAGGACAAACGGAGTTATATTATCAGAACATTAAAAGAAACAAAGGTAACCAATGATTGAAGAAACACTGCAGGACGGTATGGGCAGAACGCAGCGCGCCATAAAGAGAGCCACGGATATCGTTTGCTCGGCCATAGGACTGGTGGTGTTGTCGCCGGTTTTTCTGGTTATCATGATTCTGATGAAATGTCAGAAAAACGGTCCTATCTTCTTCCGACAGATCAGAATAGGATACGGAGCCAAACCGTTCGTGATATTCAAATTCCGTACCATGAGCAGCGTGATTGAGGAGAACGGGCCACAGCTCGTGGCACGCTGCGACAACACCAACTCCACACCTTTGGAGCAGTTTCTACGCGGCCATCATCTCGACGAGCTTCCACAGATATGGAATGTTCTGCGCGGCGACATGTCGCTTGTGGGCCCGCGTCCCGAACGCAAGTATTTCATAGACCAGATAATGGCGGTGGACGACAGTTACAGGATAATCTACCGCATGCGGCCGGGCCTCACATCGGAAGCCACACTGTACAACGGCTACACCGACACGATGGAGAAAATGATACGGCGCCTGCACATGGACATCGACTACTACCGCCGGCGTTCGGTATGGCTCGACTTCAAGATTGCGGCCAAAACCGTGATATGCATCGTAACAGGAAAAAAATTCTAACATATATATATGAAGAAACTTATCGCATTTGTCTTTCTTATCATGCTCATACCCGTATGCGCATCGGCACAGTCGACAATGACCGACGACCAGGTGCTCGAATTTGTGGTGCAGGAGCATGAAAAGGGAACCTCCCAACAGCAGATAGTAACAAAACTGATACAGCGCGGTGTGGACATACAGCAGATACGCCGCGTTAGAAGCAAATATGAAAACCAGATAAACAGCCAGGGGCTGGGCTACGTGGCCGACAAAGCCATGAACGAGACGGAGAACAGGATGCGCACAGCCAACGGCAAGACCAAGAACTCCGCCGACAACAACAAGACCGGGCTGAACCAGCAGGACAACTATTCGAACTACAGAATATACGACGAAATGGCGCCCGTGCAGCAGTATGACGAGAGCGACCCTACGTTCCTGCAGTTCCAGAACGAGCTGGGACTCATTCTGCCCACCGATACGGCGACAATGCTCAAGCAACTCATAGCCGAACGCGAGAAGATGAAGAAACGCGTGTTCGGACGCGACATATTCAACAACAAGAACCTCACGTTCGAACCTAACATGAACATCGCCACTCCGCAGAACTATATTCTCGGACCGGGCGATGCAGTGATAATAGACGTATACGGAGCTTCGCAGAAGGTGATAAACTCAACAGTGTCGCCCGACGGCGATGTGACAATAGAAGGCTTCGGCCCGATACAGGTGAGCGGACTCACCGTGCAGCAGGCCAACGCCCGCATAAAGTCGCAGCTCGGAGCCCGATACAGCAGTAGCAAGGTGAGACTGACGCTCGGCCAGACACGCACCATCACCGTAAACGTAATGGGTGAGGTGGCGCTCCCGGGCACATACACACTGTCGGCATTCGCCTCTGTGTTCCACGCACTTTACATGGCCGGCGGAACCAACGACATAGGTACGCTGCGCAACATCAAGGTTTACCGCAACAACAAACTGGTGAGCACAGTCGACATATACGACTACATACTCAACGGCAAACTGACCGGCAACGTCAGATTGGCCGACGGCGACGTGATAACCGTAGAACCGTACGACTGCCTGGTGAACATCACCGGTAAGGTGAAACGTCCGATGTACTACGAAATGAAGAAGAACGAAAGCGTCGGCACACTGCTCAAGTATGCCGGAGGATTCGCCGGTGACGCCTACCGCAAGGCCGTACGACTGGTGCGCAAGACCGGACGCGACTACTCGGTGTTCAACATCACTGAGTTCGACATGAACACATTCCACGTGGCCGACGGCGACTCGGTAAGCGTGGACTCAATACTCAACCGCTTCTCCAACATGGTTGAGGTGAAAGGTGCGGTGTTCCGTCCCGGCATGTATCAGGTGGGCGGCGACATAACAAGCGTCAGATCACTCATCGAACACGCTGAAGGACTGAAGGAAGACGCATTCACTGCGCGCGCCGTGATGCACCGCATGAAGGAAGACCGCACGCTGGAGGTGCTGAGTGTCGACGTGGACGGAATAATGAAAGGCACCGCCCCGGACGTGCCGCTCAGAGAGAACGATGTGCTCTTCATACCTACCAAGTCTGAAAGACAGATGCAACGCACCATAACCATACACGGCGAGGTGAACTATCCCGGCATATATCAGTATGCAGACAACGAGACGATAGAAGACTTCGTACTGCAGGCCGGAGGACTGAAGGACGCAGCATCCACAGTGAAGGTGGACGTGGCACGACGCATCAACAACCCGAAGGCCCTGCGACCTGACAGCGTAATATCGCAGACCTTCACAATGGCTCTGAAAGACGGTTTCGTCATCGACGGCCAGCCGGGCTTCACACTCATGCCGTTCGACGAGGTGTACGTGCGCAAGAGCCCCGGATACAACCAGCAGCAGAATGTTGAGGTGGAAGGCAACGTGATGTTCGCCGGAACCTACACCCTCACATCGAAGAACGAACGTCTGTCTGACATCATCAAGAAAGCCGGCGGACTGAACGACCGTGCATATGCCGAAGGAGCACGAATAGAACGTAAACGCACACCGGAAGAGCAGATGAGAGACGAGACTCTGCTCAAACTGGCCAAGGCACAGAGCGGCGACACCATCGACGTGAAGAAACTCGACATCGGCACTACATACCCTGTGGGTATAGAACTTGATAAGGCTCTGAAGGAACCGGGCGGTGATGCCGACCTCGTGCTGCGCGAAGGCGACCGCATCATCATACCGGAATACAACGGAACGGTGAAGATAAGCGGCGACGTTCTCTTCCCCAACACAGTGTCGTATGAAAAAGGCAAGAAGGTGTCCTACTACATCGACCAGGCCGGCGGATGGGGCAACCGCGCAAAGAAGAGCCAGACCTACATCATATACATGAACGGAACTGTAGCCAAAGTGGGCCACGGCACGAAGGTGCGCCCGGGCTGCGAGATTGTGGTCCCGAGCAAACCTAAGAGCGACGGCAAATCGCTCGCACAATGGCTTGCTATAGGAAGCTCCACAGCTTCGATTGCAACGATGATTGCGACAATGGTGAATCTGTTGAAATAAGAAGGTCAAATATCAACAAAAGACATTGTAATAAGATGGAAGATATAAAACAAATTGATTTTGTAAAGATTGCCAAAACAATACGAAAACATCTAAAAACTTACGCAATATCACTACCGACTGCGTTCATCCTGTCATGCTTGCTGATAATATGCGTTCCACGCTACTACCGTTGTACAGTAACACTAGCACCTGAGATGTCAAATTTAAGTTCGAGTTCTCTGAGTCAAGTAGCCTCATCTTTCGGTTTCGACATCTCATCAGCTTCTGGTGTAAGCGGTGATGCCATACTACCAGAATTATATCCTGATTTGGTTAATTCTGTAAATTTCCGAACAAGTCTTTTCCATATAATGGTAAAAACAGACGATGGCTGTTTAAAAACCACATACTATGATTATTTATTAAATCATCAAAAAACACCGTGGTGGACCACAGTCATAAATTGGTGTAAAAATCTATTTAGCAAAAAAGAAGAAGAGAAACAGAGCAATAATAAGATTGATCCATTCCGTCTTACCAAACAACAGAATAGCATTTTAATGACACTGGAAAACAAAATAACCTGCAGTGTTGACAAAAAAAATAATGTGATAGCAATTATCATTGAGGATCAAGATCCTTTAATTTGTGCAACAATGGCCGATTCTGTAAAAAATAAATTACAATATTTCATAACCGACTATCGCACAAGCAAAGCACGTAACGATCTCGCTTATACAGAAAAGCTTTATAATGACGCAAAATCAAGATATGTAAAATCGAGACAAACATATGCTTCATTTGCAGATGCAAATGAAGGTCTAATTTTGGAAAGTTATAAATCAAAGTTGGAAGATTTGGAAAATGAAATGCAGCTTAACTTTAACACATACACAATGATGTCCAACCAACTTCAGGCAGCAAGAGCAAAAGTTCAGGAGCGAACACCTGCATTTACAACTCTACAGTCTGCGTCTGTGCCACTTAAGCCGGCAGGACCTAAAAGAATGATATTCGTTGCAGTAATAACACTTCTTACTTTTATTGGAACAACAATAAAAATATTATATAAAGAAAATATATGATATACATATTGTTGTCTATCTATTTGCTGATTTATATCGTTTCAATCTTTGAAGAAAGATTGAAACGATACAATAAAACGATATACATATCATCTGGTATTATTTTATTTTTATGCGCAGCTTTTAAAGAAATAGGTTTTGACAACGATTCTGAGAACTATGAATTTTTCTTTTACAACTACGATGATCCATATGTGCAACTCGCAGTTGAATATTCTTATCTATTAATATCACGCATACTAAATTATTTTACAGAGGACGTTCATTCTATATTCTTCATATATTCAGGTATTGGCATTTTATTAAAAATGACTGCCATAAAAAGGTTATCTGAACTTTGGTTCTTACCAATGCTCGTATATATGGGAAATTATTATATCTTACATGATCTTACCCAGATAAGAGCGTGTATCGTATCCGGAATATTCTTAATAGCCATCATTCCTCTGGCAGAAAATAAAAAGGGATTAGTTGCAATATTATTACTCATTGCTTGTTTTTTCCATTACTCAACATTAGCTCTGTTTCCAGCCCTGCTTCTTAATAATAATGATATGAACAAACGCTCAAGATTGTTATGGGCAATGTTAGTTCCCATAGGATATATTTTATGTATAGCAAATGTAAATTTAATGACAGAAATACCGATTCCTTATATTGGAGAAAAGATTTCATCATACCAGGAACTTAGCGAACGTGGAATAAAAGGTAGTGAGATAAATATATTTAACGCTGTTTTTGTAGTAACTTGGTTTACATATTTATATATATTATATTTTTATGATACAGTAATAAAATACAACAAATATCTTCCTATTATGTTAAAACTTACAGGTGTGTCGATATTATCTTTCCTATTACTATCGTTTCTACCTGTTTTAGCTTTTCGAGTAAGTGAACTTTACGGTATTGTAGAGATATTTATATTTGCAAACATATATTACACAATAAAACCGAAATGGCTTGCAAAATCTGTCGTAAGTATAGTTGGTATTGCAATGTTTATGATAAATGCATTTTACGCTGAATTTTTACATCCATAATAATTATGAATATTAACCATATATTCAAAGGAGATAAACGAACTTCACTGGTAAAGAAAAATATTGCCGGTTCTTTATTAATTAAAGGATGGAGTTGTATCATACAATTTCTTATAGTTCCTTTATCATTAAATTGTCTTTCAAGCTATGAATATGGATTATGGCTTACAATTAACTCTATATTCATGAGTATCGATGCCATCGATATAGGATTAGGAAATGGACTTAGAAATAAATTAGCTGAAGCATTAGCAAAAAATGATAAATTAACAGCCAAAAAACTTGTTAGTAGCACATTTGGAATGCTCATAATAAGTATTATTCCATTAATATTTATTTTATCATCCATCATTTCAATAATCGATTGCTACAAATTAATGAATGTAGATCCCATTTTGGTTCCACATCTAAAAGAAATACTTATAGCATCACTCACAATTATGGGAGCTACCTTTATATTTAAATTTATTGGAAACATTTATCTTGGATTACAACTACCTGCAATAAATAACCTACTTGTAGTATTAGGTCAAACGGTATCACTATTAATCCTGTACATAATCTCCATATCAGGGAAAAGTAATCTCACTACTGTTGTTATTGCATTCACAGCATCACCTTTATTTATTTATTTAATAGCATATCCTATTACTTTCAAATGGAAATACAGATATCTATCACCATCTATAATATTCATTAATAAAAAAATTTGTAAAGATCTTCTTTCGTTAGGATTATCATTCTTCATAATACAAATATCAGGACTATTACTATTTATGTCATCTAATTTTATTATAACAAAAGTATTAAATCCTGCCGAAGTAACACCTTATCAAGTCTCATACAGATATTTTAACATTCTATATTTAATCTTTACCATAATTGTTTCACCTTTATGGTCTGCTACAACTGACGCATATACAAAAAATGATTGGAAATGGATTAATAATGTTATAAAAAATATCAATAGACTCCTACTTGTATGTATCCCTGTTATAATTATAATGTTCCTATTTTCTCCAATTTTTTATAAAATATGGGTTGGAAATAAAGTTAACATAAACACTTACTTATCTGTATTAATGGCAATATACAGTTATATTATGGTAATAAGCAATTGCTATTCATATATTTTATTCGGAATTGGTAAAATAAAACTTATGACAATTTTAGCGATTTGTGAGACAATCGTTTTCATTCCAATAGAATTTATAACATGTCATTATTATGGAACAAATGGACTAGTTATAACACTTATTATTGCAACTATAATATGCGCATCCATTAATTACATTCAGTTTAAAAAGATATCACAAAACAAAGCAAAAGGAATATGGGACAAATAATAAAATTTATATATGTTTTCTTTAAATTTATATATCGAATATATAAAAGCATTTATACACTCTTTATCCACTATCTCGTTAAACAATGCGGCAAGAATCTTAAAGTAGTTCCAAATATAAAAATTATTGGTGGAGATTGTATCTCTATTGGCAATAATGTTATCATAAGAAAACATTCCATAATTGCAGCACAAATAAAATATCACAAACAAAAATTTCGCCCCAATATAATAATTGAAGACAATGTGGATTTAGGAGAATCCTGCTTTATTACTTCAATCAGCAATATTTCAATAGGAAAGGGAACCACAACAGGTCGATTAGTTACCATTACAGATAATGCACACGGAACGACCACATTAAAAGACATGAAAAAATATATTCCAGATAGGATTGTTGTTTCCAAAGGACCAGTACATATTGGAAAAAATGTTTGGATTGGAGATAAAGTAACAATATTGCCAAATGTCACAATTGGAGATGGTGCTATAATTGGGGCAAATGCTGTTGTATCAAAAGATATACCTCCATATTGTATTGCTATTGGTATTCCTGCAAAAGTTATAAAAAATTTGAATGATGAATAACGATATTTCAATTATAATTGTACTATACAATCCATCTGAAGACGATATATGTAATGTAAGAAACGTTGCAAAACATTATCGTGGAGTCATTGTGGACAACTCAGAAAAGCCAATCACTTCAGACAGGAAAATAGAGAGGATGTATTATATCTGTAACAAAGCAAACAAGGGAATTGCAGAAGCACAGAATACAGGAATACGAATAATGATGCAGAAAGGGACGGACTATTTTGTATTCTTTGACCAAGACAGCCGCACTGAAGAAGATTATCCCTCGCGCATAGTAGAAGCTTTCATAAAGGCTAGGACAGAACACCTGAATCTCGCCATGCTCGGACCTACCGTGAAACGTAAGAACAACGGCAAGGAATACAAGTCTGCAATACACAAGGACAAATATGTAAGCGAAAATTTCATTCCCCGACGCGATGTGATATCATCCGGATGCTGCATATCTGCTGATGCCATCAGAACCGTAGGCATTTACGACGATCGTCTGTTTATAGATTATGTTGATTACGAATGGTGCTGGAGAGCTGAATCAAAGGGGCTGGTTTGCGGAATAACCCCGAATATAAGCATTGTCCATAAAGTCGGACAAAGAGAAATAAAGATAGGCAGACAAATTGTAATAATATCCAAACCATTCCGCTACTTTTATCAATACCGCAACTATCTTTGGCTTTTACGTCGAAAATATGTACCTTTGCAATGGAAAATTGCTATAGGTATAAAGTTTTCTATGCGACTCATTTACTTTCCATTATTCATAAAGGGAGGATATGAATGTTGGAAAAACATGATCAAAGGTATTCTAAAAGGTATATAAAATGACGATCGGAGCTATCATAGTATTATATAATCCGAATATACAACTCATAAACGAAGCATTAAAGAATCTACTGCCTCAAGTTGATTGTGCATATTTAATTGATAATTCAGAAACAGATTATTATAATTACATTATCAAAAGCGACAAAATTAAATACAAACCATTATACAAAAACATCGGCATTGCAGCTGCTCAAAATATTGGCATAAAATATTTTATTGAACAAAAATTTGACTTTATTCTATTCAGCGACCAAGACAGTGTATCACCAAATGGATTAGTAAAGAAGTTATATGATACCTATCTACATCTAAAAGATAAAATTAATATTTCCGCTATAGGGCCAATGCCAATAAACAGAAAAAGCGGTAAACCGTACTTAAATAAACAATATATAATAACAAAAGAAAAAAACGAAGAGTATGAATACTATAAAATGCACAGTATAATCTCTTCATATTCGCTTATTCCCATAAAAAACTTCAACACAGTCGGATTAATGGAAGAGCATCTGTTTATAGATTTTGTTGATCAGGAATGGTGTTGGCGAGCACATTACTTTAATAACATGACATGTATTCTTGTTCCCGATATAACAATAACCCATGAACTAGGAATATCAAAAAAATTCTTGGGAAAAAGAATAAGTATATCAAGTCCATTTAGAATATATTTCCAAACAAGAAATTTACTTTGGCTTAGAAAAAGAGATTATGTACCATTATATTGGAAAAAAACAAACATAAAAAAACTTATTTATAAAATAATATATTATTCATTATTCTCAAACAAGCGCAAAGCATATATAAAAAATATATTTAACGGGATACTTGATGGACTTACACAAAAGTAAATTTATGAATAAGAAACGGATAAAATACATTCTGGCAAATGTATTGGCATTTGTCCCAGACAAAACAATACTGCGTATCCACTACGCAATAAAACACCACAGACTAATTAGTTTTAAACATCCAAAACGTTTTACGGAATACGTACAATGTTATAAAGTTTTTTATCGTAATCCGGAAATGCTTAGATGTACAGATAAATTTCATGTCAGAGAATATGTAAAGGAAAAAACCGGTACTGACATTTATCTCAACAAACTATATCAGGTATGTGATAAAGCAGAAGAAATCAACTTCACCAAATTACCTCAAAAATTTGTCATAAAAACAACAGATGGCGGTAACGGTGACAATATCTTTATTTGTAAAGATAAAGATAATATAAATATTGATAATGTAATAACTCTAATAAATAGCTGGAGAAATAAACGATATGACATTATAAGTCGTGAATGGGCTTATAAAGGGGCAAGAAAATCTCAAATAATCATTGAACAATTCCTTGAAGATGATAATAACGAAGATTGTTCCATAGATGATTATAAATTTATGTGTTATGACGGAAAATTTCGTTTTTTATGGGTTGACAAAGGAAGATATTCTCATCATCTAAGAGGATTCTGGAATGAAAATCTTGAATTTCTATATAATGTAAGAAGTGATTATCCAACCTTTGATACCCCTCCAGTTTTACCTGAGAACATAAAGGAAATGATTGCTTTAGCAGAAAAGCTATCAAAAGGTTTCCCTTTTGCAAGAATAGATTTATATAATATCAAAAAAAGAATATATTTTGGAGAAATAACATTCTATCCATGTAGCGGCTATGTAAAATATAGTCCGGACACATTTGACTTCGAACTTGGTAAATACTTCAACTTAACAGAAATTCATAAATGAGTATATCCGTTCTAATGTCGGTTTATAAAAACGAACGTCCGGAATATCTTGACAAATCGATAAACAGTATATGGACCGACCAAACAGTACAACCTACAGAAATAATATTAATTGAAGACGGGCCACTGCCAGACAAACTTGAACATACAATAAACCGATGGAAAGAACTTATCGGCAATAAACTGATAATACATAAAAATGTAAAAAATCTCGGACTTACAAAATCTCTCAACATAGGTCTGCAAATCGCGTCGTCCGACTTCATCGCCCGTATGGACAGCGATGACATATCCGACCCGAAGCGTTTCGAACGTCAGACAAAATATCTTGAAACTCATCCGGACGTGGCAATAGTAGGCGGAGCCATGCAGGAGTTTAACAACAGCAATCCGAAACTAAACGTACGACACTATCCGAGAAACAACGAGGAAGTGATGCACACCATATACAAGGCCAGCCCTCTCGCCCACCCCACGGTAATGATGCGCAGCGAGATATTCAGAAACGGACTTAAATATGACGAGCGCTATCGCACGAGCCAGGACATTGCTCTATGGTTCGACGCTATATGTGCAGGATACAAGATAGGAAACATTGACGACATAACATTGTATTTCCGCCGCGATGATGAAATGTTCAGACGCCGCAGCCGTGCAAAGGCTTGGAATGAGTTCCGCATATACATGAACGGAGTAAGAAGAGTCTACGGTCTGTTTTCGCTCAAATACGTATTTCCGATAAGCCGTCTTATTTTCAGACTGATGCCATTGAGTGTTGTGAAGTTTATCTATGGCAGCAAGATAAGACATTATGTAGTAGACAAGAAATCAAAAGACGCGTAATAAGAATTCTCATTACGCGTCTTTTGTATTATATAACATCTGATCTGATGTTACCAGAAAATCTATTTCAAAGGATTGCTGTCAGACACGAACCATTCTATAAAACGTGTTATTCCTTCATGTAATGAAACATGCGGTCTGTAACCTATCTCGTTTTCCAACCGCGAAGTGTCCGCATTTGTGCTATACACATCACCCGGTTGCATCGGAAGATAATTTTTGGCAGCCTCTTTACCAAGTGCATTCTCTATCTCACTGATAAAATCCATCAGCTTCACCGGATGTGAACAACCGATGTTATATATACGATAAGGAACACCATTGTCGCGTTTGATATTTTCCTCCGGAGTGTCGATGACAGAGATTGTTCCATCCACAATGTCGTCTATATAAGTGAAGTCACGCATCATGTCACCATTGTTGAATACCTTTATCGGCTCTCCTCTCAATATAGCACCGGCAAACAACGAGGGCGACATATCCGGACGTCCCCAGGGTCCGTAAACAGTGAAATAACGCAGACCTGTAGTTGTAAATCCATATAGCTTGCTGTAACAATGAGCCATCAGTTCGTCGGCCTTCTTTGTCGCCGCATACAGGCTCACCGGTGTATCCACCTTATCATCTTCCTTATATGGAGTCTCCGTATTCAGACCATAGATCGAGCTGGACGAAGCGAATATGAGATGGCGCACATTGTAGTTGCGGCACGCTTCAAGCACATTGAGAAATCCGGCCATATTACTTTGCAGATAAGAGTAAGGATTTGTTATGGAATAACGCACTCCTGCCTGCGCGGCAAGATTCATCACTTTATCGAAACGGTATTCCTCGAATATTCTGTCCATCATCTCCTTATCGTCTATAGACATACGGATGAACAGACAATTTTCAAATCTGGAGTTTCTTACAACCTTATTAAATTCTATTGATTCCGGATTGTCAAAGCCACATTCCACAAGACGTCCATATTTCAGTCTTACGTCATAATAATCGTTTATATTATCTATCCCGACAACAAAATCTCCTCGTCTTGCCAACTCATACAATACCTTCGAGCCAATGAATCCGGCTGCACCGGTAACCAATATTCTCATACCTAATATCTATTGCATTTTATAAATTGTGGCAAAGGTAATTATTTTTTCTGTTACACACACCATAAAAACGACAAAACTGCTATCGCACTGTACATCTGCCGATTTTTAATCTTCCCAATCCATCCGTCATCCGTACCACTGGCGCAAACATCCAGAACAGGACATCTTTTTCATGTTATTACAACATATCTGTCATCTCTCATGCAATAATAACCCAACATATCAGTTATAATATAAACTGACTTTATTATGGAGAATCACATTATTCTGGTATTGTCTGCTTTCATCATAAGCACTGTGTGCGGATTCATCATCATACCGTACATAATAAACTTCTGCATAAGGAAGAAGCTCTACGACATTCCCAACGCCAGGAAAATACATAAAAACGTGATACCGCGACTTGGCGGAATTTGCTTTCTGCCATGCACACTGATAGCGTTTATCTTCGGCATATCCATGCTCGATTATCTCACAGGCCGCCAGCAGTTTACGGTAGGCACATGGTCGGTGATGTTTCTCATAAGCCTTTCACTGATATACATCATAGGAATAGTGGACGACATTGTGGGAGTCAGACCGAGAACAAAATTCGCAGTACAGATTATAGCAGCCTCGCTGCTGCCCATCTCCGGCCTCTACATAAACAATTTCTACGGAATGTTCGGCATATATGAAGTGCCGTTCTGGATAGGCGCACCGCTCACGGTGTTCGCACTCGTGTTCATAGACAACGCAATGAACCTCATCGACGGCATCGACGGGCTCTCCGGCGGACTTGCCCTGCTATCATTGACAGGATTTCTTCTATGCTTCATACACGAGGGCATCTACACCTACGCCATTCTGATAGCCGGACTCATGGGTGTGCTCACGGCATATCTTTACTTCAACATATGGGGAAAGGCCGAGAAAGGACACAAAATATTCATGGGCGACTCAGGAAGTCTGACGCTGGGTTTCATACTCGGATTTCTCCTTATCAAGTTCGCCATGCACAATCCCAACGTCATGCCCTACCGCAACAACAGCCTGTTGATAACCTACACGCTGCTCATCGTGCCGTGTTTCGACGTTGTGAGAGTTATCATAACACGTCTGAAAAACCACTATCCCATATTCAAAGCCGACAAGAATCACATACACCACAAGCTGATGCGTGCCGGAATGACACAGCACCAGGCTCTTGTGACCATACTGCTTCTGGCTGTAGCGTTCGTAGTAATCAACACTGCCATGCGCCCGGAATTGCGGAGCGACTTGGTTGTACTGATAGACATCATCGTCTACACTGCCTTCCAGCTTGTGACAGACGTATTTGTAAGAAGAAGAGAACACGGTATGCAGCATGAGGCCGACTGCATCAGTAAATGACATTCCGGCCATACCCACAAGGACACGGCAACCAAACGGCCGGCAGTCTTGCATGATGTACAATTATGCATAAACCGCTAAAGCATGACGCATATTTATGCATCACGACCTCAGAATAAGGCAGTTATCTGCAACGAAAACAAATGTGCGTGCAAATACGCGAGTCTCTCGCACTTCACGCAACACAGCGATAATCATCACATTATAAAGAATAATCCTTCCATATGCCTTTCCTGCTCATGCAGGAAAGGCTTTTTCGTATCATGATACGGACTTTATCACGTCATAATATGGTATCGGACAAGATTCGGTAGATATTGGTTTCAAAAAAAGGACTGCGCCATCAATCCCGAACCGGTACAGTTTCTTTCTTCTCGGATGAAACAAAATGGACAACTTTCAATTTATAACCGGATTTTGATTTTTTCGTCTCAGTTTTCTGTTCTACCCCAAAAAAACAGCGCGTATTTGCGGTCAGGCTCTCCTTCAGACGCAAATACTCAAAAATAAGAGCGTTGCGCAAGTTATTGAATACCAACAGCTTATATTCAAGCATCATTTTCCCGTCCTGCAATAAGCACCATTTCGGCATGTGATATTGCCCGTTTCAGGGACTGAAATGCGCAATATCTCACCCTGAAACGGGCGAAACCACAGGCTAAAACGGGCATAATCGGAATGTCATGTGCATTATTCCGGACCGCACTACAGGGTATATGGTGATGTGGTACAGACTGAAATGGACTTTGTAATGCATGATTTAACATTTCTTTACACATCTTTCACGAATTTCATTTGTCAAAATAAAGTCAAGAAAATCCGTAAGTACGACGTCTGAGTTTTCTTCAAATTTACTTTCAGACGCACATAAATATCATTTCTGAAAGCATCGGTATGCATGATATAAAAACATTCCGGATGTACGGCAAAACATCACACGCACATCCGGAACGTAACAAACCGGGCACGCCCTGCCCTACTCTGTTCCACTGTCGGCCACTCCGCTATGGGCAGAATGAAGTATTCGCTGCTGCACCGTTAATATTAGTGCATCACAGTTTTGTGAAACTCAGTTTCAGTTCATCTGTCGACAACACCATCTTCGAACCCGTCAGTTTGTTCACATTGAATGTTTCGTCGAGCGCATTCACGCCGAACGGATTCAACACTGCCGGATCTTCCACCGCCGGATCACCGTTCATTCTGTCGTTGACATGCGGATCATACAGTCGCAGAGTCTTGCCCTTGTGTTCAAAACGGAACAGATAATCACCGGCAGAGTCGTGTCTGTCGACAGTGTTTATCAGATCTTTCTGGACAGACCAGAATATGTATTTGTTGGACAAGTCGGCCCTTCCGCCGGTCGAGAGAGTGTCCACCCTGTCGAGATGCCAGAATCCGTCGAGGTCGCCATTGTCCGATGTCTCAATATCACACGATGCGAACACAGCCATTATCAGCCATGCCACCATTGTCATATATATGTTTTTCTTGTTCATTTTCATTATCAGTTTTCTTTTGTTTCATTTTCTTATCCATGTCACACGGTCCGTATGTCAGAACCATCCGCTCTTAGATATGGTGAGCTGGAAACCGGCGTTGTTGCCGAGTATGTGACCGAAGTCCATAGCATAAGCGCCCGTCACCTTCCAGTTGTGTCTGAAACTGTATGTGGCCTCAGCCAGGAAACTTACGTTATACTGCTTCTTGGTGTACGGCATGGCATACGTTCCCAGGCCCTCCTGCCATGTACCGAGCAGGCGGTATGACAGATTCTCCGTCGGACGACCGTCTATGCCGAGATGGAAAGCCATGAAACGGGAGTTCTTCACCGATATTGTGCCGTCGTCGTTGTATATCGGCGAGCGGTAGAGCGGATTGCCTATCACCTGTCCCCAGTGCTGCCAGCCCGTGTAAACATAATGATTATAATAATTGTCTATGCCGCCGATGTGGTCGGATATGCTCGGTGTGTGGTCGTGATATACCGGTCCGCTCTGATACTTCGTGTATATATATTCGAACACAATGTCGCGAAGCCACGTACCGTATTTCAGGTTCACCTCAGCACCGAGCATCATATCCTTGAGGTCATAGAGTATGAACTTGCTCTTTTTCTTCTTCTGCCATTCGTCGCCCTTGCCGTAGCCGTCGTAGTCGAGCAGGAACATGGCAGAGTGGTCTTCAAAATACTTGTCGGCATAAATGCCCAGACGCCAGCGGTCGCCGTCGTAGTTCACACGCATGAGCCACGATCCCACCTGGTTGCCAGCGATGTTCTTGTAGAGTGTCTCGCCCGCATCGGCACCTCCGGGAATGAAGGCGTGCCACATGCCTTTCAGTCCGCCCTCACCTTTCAGTGCCAGCATCGTACCGTCTTTCTGCGGACGGTATGCCGTTCCTCCGAACATGGCGGCCATCTCCAATCCCAGTTCGAGCGACCAGGGCATGAATCTGTCCTCGTTGCCTATCTTTATATAACCAGCCTTACTGTGATAAAGCACATCGTCGGCATACTTCGACTTGCAGGAGGTCACCTCGTGCTGCCAGTTGTCGTCGGTCATCTTTCCATAGGCAATGTGTCCTTTCACCCTCAGCCATCCGTGCGAGAAAGGCAGCACCCAATAGTCGGGCAGCGCCAGACGCACCTGCGGCACCGGCCGCGCATTGATACCAAGAGTCTGCGATCCGCTGCTCAGCACGTTATTCTTCAGTTCCATAGGCTGCTGCTTGCTGCCCACAGTAAGCACTCCGTAGAGCCATCTCAGCTCTGCATAGGCCTGCTGCACTACCACGCTGCTCGTATAGTTCACCGGCACCGCAACGTCAACTCCGTAGCCTATGCCCCACCGTCTTATGGAATCCTGCGCCAGATCGCGCATCACCATACCTCTAACATACCCGTTGTTGCTTTCGAGCGAGCTCAGTCCGTACTTGTTGGCGTTGAGCCACAACGGCGTCTTGTTGTTAGAGAACGAGCCTTGCATCTCCACTCCGTACCTCAGACCGTGCACAGGATTGAGCTTTCCAGGGTTGTCATAGTCTGTCCACGTCTGCGAGCGGGCCGTCATCCCAGCTGCAAACAACAGACATATAGCAAATATACTTCTCATATTTACATTAACGTTTTTTATACTGCAAAATTACATTATTTATCCCACATACAGGCATTTTTCGCCATATCAGTAGTCAAACCTCTCTATTTTATCCAACATGATACTTCTGCTGAAAAAAACGGAACCAACTGACATTTTAGGGAAATCCCCCGAGATAATAGGAAAATTCCCTCTTTTCGTAAAAGAAAGTCGTTGTATCTTTGCATCAGAGAAAGAGATAATGGATGTATAACATTTAAATATACGATTATGAAAAAGTTTGTATCAGCCCTTATTCTACTGTTCGTCACAACAGTATCGGCAAATGCAATGAGCTATGAGCAGGCACGCGAACAGGCTCTTTTCCTCACCGACAAGATGGCGTATGAACTTAATCTGAGCGAAGAGCAGTACGAAGCCGCATACGAGATAAATCTCGACTATCTGATGAGCATACGCACACAGGACGACCTCTACGGCATGTACTGGCGGCAGCGCAATCTCGATATGAGCTACGTTCTGTTCGACTGGCAGTACAACACGTTCTGCGCCGCACTCTACTTCTATCGTCCTCTCTATTGGAGCGCAGGCTTCTGGCGATTCAGAATATATGCACGCTATCCGCACAGAGACTACTTCTACTTCGGCTGTCCGCACTTTGTGACCGTATATTGCGGAGGCCACAGCTGGAGGCACAACGGCGGACACTCGTGGTATAAAAGACATCACTTCAGACCGAAACCCGAAGTACGCCACTTCGGTATGCGCGACAGCTTCAAGCGCGGCGACTACGGCAAAGGCCATACGGGCGTGTTCGGAGGCAGAAAGGACAACTACAAGCCTATCGTGACAAACCGTCCGGGCAACAGCGTAGGCAGCTTCGGCAAACGGCCTGCAAGCGTAACGGACAGAAAGGAAATGACAACGGTGAAGGCTTCAAGCTTCGGCGGTCTGCGCGGAGGAAGCATATCAAAGGACAATCAGAAACCGCGCAACACCTTCACACCAAGAAGCAACAGCATCGCCGGCAAAAGAACTATAAAGAGCAACTCGTCGTTCTCCGGCAGCGGACGCCTAGGCGGATCAGCAAGCAACAACCGCGACCTGATAAACAACTTCCGCAACAAGACGCCCCAAAGCACAAACCGCAGCACCGGCTCCTTCGGAGGCAACCGTGCTAAAAGCAGTTCAAGCGTGTCGCGCAGCAGCAGCCGTCCGTCGTTCTCAAGTCCTAAAAGCTCGTCAAGAGCAGGCAAGAGCTCATCATCTTCAAGCCGCAGCAGCGGCAAGTTCGGCGGACGACGCTAAGATGACCGCTCTCTGACATCAAGCAAAAGTGTAAGTCAACATAATTTAAAATTCAACTTCAAGAGTATCTGTCTCTTCCATTCTAAAAAGATACGCATTAATTGGTTAAGGATTGACAAACCGCAGAGGTGCATAATTACAAATCAAGGACACGCACCTCTGCGTTTGTCATTTTTTCTATTTCGTTCATCGGCTTGTTCCAATACACACTCTGCACAGCCTTGTTTATTATTCCATGTCCTACGGCCAGCACCGTCATGTCCGGATATGTATTGCGTATGAAATCAAGAAAACGGCCGGCGCGCGCTCTCATGGCCTCCAATGTCTCCACATCGTCGGGCCATACTTTTCCTTTAAGGTCGGGAATATACATTCCTGTGAATTCTCCCCAGTCTCGCTCACGCAATAGCGGAGTCGTCACAACATCCATTCCATGTGGTGCGGCGATAATGGAACAGGTGTCGTAAGAACGTTTCAGATCGCTCGACACAAACGCGTCTATCCTCTCACCGGCCATTCTGTCCCTCACACTTTCAGCCTGTTTTATGCCTTCAGGCGTCAGACAGCCCTGCGTCTGTCCCTGCAATATGCAGTTGACATTGTCCACAGTCTCGCCATGGCGAACCAGATAAAGTCTTGTCATAGTTCTTATTTTTAAATAATTCTGTATGCAAAGATAACTCAAACTAGCGGAAAAGAATATTTACTTTCGTATTCCTGACGTCGTATATCTTATGCAGAGATAATAAAAAGTGGGTGCAGCAGCAAGGTGGAAGAACGAATTTCCGCCATAACCTATACTGCCCAACCGCATCTTATCTAATGCAAAGATAAACCAAGAGCGTGACACTACAAAATAAAAAACACTCTCCGGCACTTGCCGTATGCCCAACTTTCACTATATTTGCATATGATAGGAGGCGGTCCGGCAATATCGAAAAATTGAGAAAACAATATTTTCTCTTTCGCCATTGCCCTCACCGTTAACCATCTTTTCATAAAAAACGATAGCGCTATGAATGTAATCAATGCAGCTGGAATTGCTTGCGGATTCATATCAGGAATACTCATTATCAAGGATATGACCGCATTCGTAAAGAATAAAAGGAGATAAGCGATATATCTGTCAGACGTAAAGAATGTCCCGTCAAGACTTAATTTCATCCCAACAACGCACGGAACCGGAGATTACGGCACAGGCGCTGAAAGAACCTACGAACATCAGAACCAGATAAAAAACTACAACACAACAAAAGAAACCATAAAAACTTAAAATCATGCAAATAATACAAAGCTCGCTGGCACGCGCCGTCAGCGCTATAATAATGGGCGTATTGCTGATAAAATACAGAGAACAGACCGTAACGTGGCTTACCATCGTCATCGGCATATTGTTCTTTCTGTCTGGTGTGATATCATGTGCGGCATACTTCGTGGCACGCCGCCGCGAGAGCGACGTACAGCTCTTCGATGCCGACGGACGGCAGTTGAGCGGCTTCAAGGTATCGTTCCCGCTGACAGGTCTGGGCAGTATTGTGCTCGGACTCATCCTTGCACTCATGCCAAACGCATTCATATCGTGGCTGATGTTCATCCTTGCCGCCATGCTCATCATAGGAGCGATAGGCCAGTTTGTGAGTCTTGCCGCCATAACACGTACATTCCGTGTAGGCATTTACTTCTGGATTATGCCGTCGGTGATACTTCTCATAGGTCTTCTCGCACTGATACGTCCGTCAGCCATAGCCTCCGCACCGCTGTTTGTCATAGGATGGTGCATGCTGCTCTACGGTGTTTCTGAAAGTGTGAACTCCATCAAGTTCTATCTGCTGCGCAAGAAGATGAAGGAAGCAGCCGAAAAAAAAGGTGAGAAAGACACCGTCCTTCCCACCGATATTGATAAAAACTGACGTGTGGCGCGCGCCTTTCGCGTGCGCCTCACCCTTCAGTCACGAGGCACAATGCCCTCGATGTACTTGCAGATTATACCTATGCCTTTCAGATTGTCGCCTCCCTGAGGTATTATGACATCGGCATAGCGTTTGGTAGGTTCTATGAACTGTTCGTGCATAGGTTTGAGAACCTTCAGATATCTGTCCACAACCATCGACACAGTGCGGCCACGATCGATTATGTCGCGCTGAATGTTGCGTATCAGACGTTCGTCGCTATCGCAATCAACAAATATCTTCAAATCCATCATATCCCTCAATTTCTTGTTCAGAAGGGTCATAATACCCTCTACTATTATCACCGGTTTAGGCTCCACATGCACCGTTTCAGGCAGACGGTTGCACTTCAGGTAAGAGTATGTAGGCTGTTCGATGGCCCGTCCCTCACGCAGTTCGTTGATGTGTTTGATAAGAAGTTTCCAGTCGAAAGCGTCCGGATGATCGAAATTTATGGCGTGACGCTCCTCGTCGGTCATGTGGGAAGTGTCGTTATAATACGAGTCAAGCGGCACCACGGCCACATGATGTGGCGGCAATGCCTCCACTATTTTCTTAACCACGGTGGTTTTTCCAGAGCCAGTACCACCGGCTATTCCTATAATCGTTATTTTGTCCATAAAATGTATTTTTATCTGTGGGGTTAATCATTGTCCGGCTTTATGGTCCGCACGGGCGGCTGTGCGCCTTCGCGGTCAGAGCCCAGTCTCGCGCTCGAACATGGGTTTGTAGTATGTGGCCTTCTGCTCCACCTTCATCGGATAGGCACGTGAACTGCTTGGCATACGGTAGAGTCTGAGTGTACGTCCCTCGAAATCGAAGGCGACATACTCTCCTACGGCAGGCTGACCGGTTATACCAAAACATGCTGAAAGCACATCACACGCCTTCTGTCCGGTGACCACCACGGCCCGACAGTCAGGCAACGAGTGCAGCATGGCCTTCAGATCAACCGGCTCCACCACCTCCAGATCCTTGTCCGATGCAGTGTTCTTGAGACGGCGTACGGCCTGTGCCGTGTCGTACAGTCCAATGCCCAGCCGACGGAGAAGCGGTACTATCAGCTCCAGACGAAATGTCTTGTGCTCCTGATCGACGAAGTGCATCTTGTCGCCATGAAAACACAGACCGAAGATGCGCCACATGTCATTGGTGAAATTAGGGTAATAGAAACGCATGGCCCAACGTTTTTCTGCCGGAGGGAAACTGCCGAGCATCAGCAGGCGACATCCTTCCGGCAGGAACGGTTCAAACGGATGGCGTTCCACTTCGGGAACTACAACAGACCGCAAATCCTGTATGTCTGAACCGACAGGTCTCATTTCTGTTCCTTAACCAGATATATTACAACCGGCAGGTGGTCGGAGAATCCGTCAAGCCATATACCTCCGGCTGTGGTACGTTTTGGTTGTCCCTTGTACTTTCCCTCGGTCTGGAAGAGATACGGACGTGAGAATATCTGGTTTTTCCAATATTTCAAAGTAGAGAAATCCTTGCTACCCTTCTTGTTTAGCATGTTAGGCGTCATGACAATCTGATCAAACAGATTCCACGAACCTCCATACATGAGAGTACCACGGCCCTCTTTCTTGAGAATGTTGTACCAGGGATTATACATATCGTCCTTGCCTACCTCGTCTATCTCGGCCTTTGCAGAGAGTTTCTCACTCATACTCTTGTTCATCGGGTCGTCGTTCATGTCGCCCATCACAATAACCTTGCAATCAGGATCGTCCTTCATGAGCGAATCCTTGAGAGCCTTGACCTGTCCTCCGGCCACTTCACGATAGTATGAACCGGCAAAACGGCTTGGCCAGTGACACACGATGACCGTCACATGTTCGTCGGCAAGAGTTCCGCTGACGGTGAGGAATCCACGTGTTGTGTAGTCTTTTGGCATAGAGCCTTCCGGAACATAAGGCACCAACTTGACATCGCGCACGGTGAACAGAGCCGGATTGTAAAGCAGGGCGCAGTCAACACCACGCTTGTCCGGACCTTCGATGTGTGCATAGCGATAACCTCGCTCGGCCAGAGGTTTCTGTGCAACAAGGTCAGTGAGCACCTTGGCATTCTCCACCTCGCTCACACCGATGACGGCACATCCCACTCCGGGCAGCACATCGGTGCCCATATCGGCAAGCACACGAGCCATGTTGCGCAACTTGTGGGAGTACTTCAGACCATTCCAGTGATACGAACCTGATGGCAGGAACTCATGATCGTTCTTGCCTTCGTCGTGGCATGTGTCAAACAAGTTTTCCTGATTGTAGAACCCTACGGCGTATGCCGAGTATTTCTTCTGTGCTGACGCTCCGAGACTGACCGAGAGCAGCAGCAATGCCAAAAGCAAAAAATTAAATCTTTTCATATCTTTATATACAATGTACTATTCACTCCCATGAACCCGCGTCACCGTTTCAGACACAGCCTGATGCAACAGCGAATTTCTGCAAATATCGGTAATAAATTTGAATAAATTGTATATTTCATAAAAATTTAATCACAATGCCATACGTTTTTATATATTATACTACTGCAAGACACTAGCGCAACCACACATAAGCCCCGCGACCGGCTCACAATAATAATTAAATATACGCACACAAAAACTCGCACAGCCTTCTGTCCTTTAACATTTAAATGCACAGAAATACACACATTGCACAAACACTGACTAAAAAACTCAGAATACAATATAAAATACTGTTTGAGTACAACCTTCTGACATTCAACTGATCGTACGACCGTCATCCGGTGACCGTCCAATATCCGGTTTGCAGAAAAGGCCTTTTCACACTGCCATAACGGCTCTTTCATCACCTCATAAAGCCCATTCCGACACACGAAAAAAGCATTCTTGGGATACCAAAAAGGCTTTACAGCCACACCTAAGCATGACTATGACATGGAGACAAGGGTGATGATGCTGTGAAAAGGTATAAAAAACGCACGGGAACATATCTGATTTGAAAGAACGAAATGTTAAAAAACATCAGCAGAGACGTTAACACTGTTAACATTCAGGTAACCTTAATTTCGTCCAAAAATCCCAAATCACCACCCTGCCGGACGGTTTAATTCTCCCGTTACAACATGCGCCGGACCACCGCCGGCAAGGCTATGTAAAGCGCTCTGACACAAACGCATTCCGAATATTCACCATTATTGTTCCGAAAGAGTATACATCATATCACAAAACACATAAATCACGAAAATTTAATAAAAAAATCTTTTGACTTTAAAAATAATTTTCTTACTTTGCAAGACAAACAATTTATAATTTTCAAACACATGCAAAAGAAGCTCAAATTAGCAGTGATGGCCCTTTGTTGCTCGTCTTTGGCACATGCACAGCAAGACTCCATAGGGCTGAAGTCCGCAGCGCTAAGCGAAACGGCATTCACATTCACAGAAGCGCAGTTGGGTGAAGATGACGACATGTCACAGAACGTGACAATCGTCAATTCGAACTCCAACATCTATGCAAGCGAAGTGGGATACCTCTTCTCTCCCGTACGCTTCCGCTATCGCGCCTTCGATCAGAAATTCAATGATGTCTATATCAACGGCGTTCCGATGAACGACATGGAAAGCGGCCAGTTCCGCTACTCTCTAGTTGGAGGTCTGAACCAGCAGACCCGCAATATGGAATCATCGCTCCCATTCGAGAGCAACACGTTCGCAATGCCGGGCATGGGCGGAGCGAACAACTACAACTTCAGACCGGCCAACATGCCGACAGGGCATAGAATAACACTCAGCGGCGCCAACCGCAACTACACCCTGCGCGGTATGTACACATTCAACACCGGACTGAGCGACAAGGGATGGGCCTTCTCTGGCAACATCACCTACCGCTGGGCCAACGAGGGCTATGTGGAAGGAACCTTCTACAACTCGCTCTCATACTTCCTCGGCGTGCAGAAGGTGTTCGGCGACGGCCGCCACTCTCTGTCATTGTCAACATGGGGTAACCCAACAGAGCGTGCATCACAGGGTGCCGGTACGGACGAGATGTACTGGTTGTCTAACGACAAGTACTACAACCCTTACTGGGGATACCAGAACGGCAAAAAGCGTAACTCACGTATTGTGAACGACTTCGCGCCCACTGCACTCCTCACATGGGACTGGAACATCGACGACAAATCAAAGCTCACTACGTCACTTATGGGAAAATACAGCATGTATCAGAGCACAAAACTCAACTACAACAATGCTGATAATCCCCACCCCAACTACTGGAAGAACATGCCGAGTAGCTATTACGACGTATGGGATGAGACCGATTACAACAACCGTACGGAGCAGAACCTGGCCGACTGGAATATGGCTTACCAGTACTGGACAGCTTCGAAAGCAAACAGACAGATAAACTGGGACCGTCTGTATTACTCCAACTCACAGGTTTCGGCACAGGGACTCGACGCCATGTACTACATACAGGCAAAACACAACGACGCCCTGACATTCACACTGTCGTCCACACTCAACAAGCAGTTGGACAAGAACAAGGCATGGAACCTCGGAATCATAGCCGCTACCAACAAAGGCATGCACTACCAGACAATGGAAGACATGCTGGGAGCTACCATCTATCACAACATCAACACCTACGCTTTGGGTACATACGGACGTGAGGCCGACGAAATACAGTACGACCTGAACCACCGCGACGCCCTCGTAAAGGAAGGCGACCGCTTTGGTTACGACTACGATCTGCTCGTGAACAACGGCAAACTGTGGACAAGCTACAGCGAGAACTACGGCCCGATACATTATACAGTAGCTGCAAAAATAGGATACACCACAATGCAGCGCAACGGTAACATGCGTAACGGTATGGCCGCAAACAACTCTTACGGCAAGAGCAAGACCGCACAGTTCCTCGACGGAGGAGCCAAGTTCGGAGCAAACATCAACCTCGGACGCGGCAACACAATCACGCTCGGTGTAGGCTATGAGCACCGCGCACCGCAGGCAAGAACTGCTTTCGCATCGCCCGAAATCAATAACGACTTCGTGCTCAATCTCAAGAACGAACGCGTATTCAGCACAGAACTCGGCTATCAGCTGCAGAACTCATGGCTCCACGCCAATATCAACGCCTACTATAGCCGACTCACCAACGTGACCGACTGGCAGAACTACTACTTCGACGATATCAACTCATTCTCTTACGTGTCACTCACCGACATGAAGAAAGAGTACTACGGAGTTGAAGCAGGATTGAAATTCAAGGTGACAAGTGCATTCGACGTGAACCTTATCGGTACAATAAGCGACGCCAAGATCATCAACAACGCACACGTGCGCTACATGAACTCAACAAAGGCAACATACACCGACGAGACCGTATACAACAAGAACATGCGCGACGCAGGTACCCCGCTCACAGCAGCAAGCCTCGGACTGAGCTATCACAGCGGCGGATGGTATCTCGACCTTAACTGCAACTACTACGACCGCATCTATCTGTCATACTCTCCGTGCTATCGCTACGAAAGCACACTCGACGCACGTCAGAGCGCAACAGGCGGAGTGTTCGACAACGAAGGCAACATACGCGAGTCTGCACTTGCACAGGCAAAAGGCAAAGGTGGATTCATGCTCGACGGTTCAATCGGCCGCAGCATATATCTCAAACGCGGATCGCTCTCTATCAACCTCATGATCACCAATATTCTGAACAACCAGAATATCTGCACAGGTGGATATGAGCAAAGCCGCAGCGACTACACAAACTCCGGAAACATCAGAGCATACCGCTTCTCTAAGAATCCGATGAAATTCTATGCCTACGGAACTAACGGAATGCTGAACATTGCTTACAAATTCTAAAACACGACAATTATGAAAAATATGAAATATCTGAAGCTCATAATGCTCGCACTCCTCTGCGGCATGACTCTCACGTCATGCATGGACGACGACTGGGAAGATCCAAACGGAACAAACATTCCTTACGGAAACAATTCAATAGAAGAAACCAATCTGAAGACCATCGCCGAAGTGAGAGAGATGTACAAGGACAAAATAAACACATCCTACTCTTACGAGAAGGTGACCGAACCATTGCAGATAAAAGGCTACGTCACCGGCAACGACGTGCAGGGCAACATCTACAATGAGATTGCAGTGCAGGACGAGACCGGCGCCATCATCATCGCAATAGCACAGGGTGGCATCAACGGCTATCTGCCAGTGGGAACCGAAATACTCGTTGAACTGAAAGACCTCTATGTGGGCAACTACGGAAAACAGGCCGAAATAGGAACTCTCTACACCAACAAGAACGGCAACACTTACGTGAGCCGCATGAACAGATTCCTCTGGCAGGAACACTTCAAGATCACAGGCGGATACAAAGTGATTGAACCTGAGGTGTTTGCCGACGGCAGTGCAAAGACAACATGGACTTTCGACAAGGACAGCGGAAAGCTCGGTGTGATAAAGAACGTCACAATCAAGGGCGCATCAGAAACCACAACATTCTCCGATCCTAACGGAAGCCAGTCTGTAAGTCTCAACTTCAACGAACAGCCGAACAGCGTCATGATATACACATCTGCTTACAGCGACTTCGCCGGACGCGTAGTTCCGCAGGGCAAATGCAACATAACAGGTATCTTCAAACGCTACAACGACTCATGGGAGATAATCATCCGCTCGATAGACGACGTTGAAGAAGTAAAATAAACAGAATAATATTATACTAACAACAAAAAGATAACATTATGAAAAAGATATTATATTCAGTGTTTGCCCTTACAATGGCAGCATTCACATTCACAAGTTGCGAAGACGTTCCGGCACCATACGATGACCCGAACAACAACGGCGGAGGTCAGGAACTGCCCGAAGGCGTGCTCCTCGACCAGAGCTTCACATCATCACTGGGTGAATTCACATCAAAAGCTGCAAGCGGAAACCTGAACTGGTACAATGATTACTCAAGCGCAATGGTAACCGGATTCCAGGACTTCGACGGCGACGGCAACAAAGAGAATCAGGCAGGTGTGACATTCCTCGTTGGTCCGGAAATCGATCTTACAGAAGTAACAGAAGCTTATATCACCATCAACCACGCGTTGAACTACGAAAGAGGTGACATCAACACAAACAACTCCATCGTCATAAGCAAGGACTACGCAGGTGATGTAACAACCGCTACATGGCAGGTTCTGAACTATAATACGGAAGGCCTCAACACAGGTTTCACATTCACAGAGAAGAGCGTGAACATTCCATCTGAATATATGGGCGGCAAAGTTGTCATAGCACTGCGTCACACATGTAACGAATCATCATCTTCTACATGGGAGGTTAAGAGTCTGAAAGTACAGGTCGGCAAGGTTGAAGAAGAAGGTGGCGGTGAAGGCGAACTGCCAGAAGGTACTTTCATCGACCAGGATTTCTCTTCATCACTCGGCAATTTCACTTCTTCATCAGCCAGCGGTACACTGAAATGGTATAATGACTATTCAAGTGCAATGGTAACCGGATTCCAGGACTTCAACGGTGACGGAACCAAAGAGAACCAGGCTGGTGTAACATTCCTCGTATCTCCGGAAATTGATTTCACTAAAGCAACAGAGGCATACATCACAATCAACCATGCCATCAACTACGAAAAAGGTGACATCAATGCCAACAACTCTATCGTAATCAGCAAGAACTATACAGGAGATGTAAAAACCGCAACTTGGCAGACAATAGAATACAACACTGACGGCATGGGTTCAAGCTTCACATTCAAAGAGAAGAAAGTAAACATTCCTGCAGAATTCATGGGCAGCAAAGTTGTCATAGCTCTCCGTCATACTTGCGACGATACACAATCATCAACATGGGAAGTGAAGAGTCTGTCCGTAAAAGCAGGTTCTGTTGAAGACCTTCCTAGCGGCAACATCGGCGACCTCACAAAACCGAACGGAGATTTTGAGGCTTGGGTTGAAGGACTTCCAAACAACTGGTCAACAACATCTACTGCAGGCAATGCAACTCTTTCCATGAGCACAGACAAGCACAGCGGCAGTTATGCAGTTCTGGTAAAAGGTGATTCTAAATCCAACAAGCGCATTTCTTATAAGGAAATGGAACTCAAAGCAGGCGAATACACTATGAGATTCTATGCTAAGGCTGCTACCGCTGCCGGCGCATCCCTCTGCCCTGGATATGTTCAGGTAACTGACGGAAAAGTAGGTTCTTACAAGTACGGAGAATATTCAAACAATCTGTCAAATACAGAATGGATCGAAGTTACCCACACATTCACAATTGATGCAGACGGTACATACTGTGTACTTATAATGAACTCAAAGAACCCGGGCGGCGACTTACTTATAGATGATTTCACTCTTACAACAGGTGAAACCACTATCATTGAATAACAAAATCGCATAAATATTTGGCAGGCTGCAGAATTATTCGTAATTTTGCAGCCTGTTACGTGATATTATATTCTAACAATTATATTTAAACTAAAATGAAAAAAGGTATTCATCCAGAAAACTATCGCCCCGTCGTATTCAAGGATATGTCCAACGGCGATATGTTCCTTACACGTTCTACATGCAAGACTACAGAGACAGTAGAATTTGAAGGTGAGACTTATCCGGTGGTAAAAGTCGAAATTTCCAGTTCATCACATCCGTTCTACACAGGTAAGAACAAGCTTGTTGACTCTGCCGGTCGTGTGGATAAGTTCATGAGCCGTTACGGTAAGACACGCAAATAAATATATCATATATATTTAACTATATAAGGAAAGTGTGTTCATGCGTAGTTGCATATACGCAGGAATACACTTTTTTTATTCTTTATATTTCAGGAGAACAATTATTCACCCCATAACACCATATTTATGAAACAACTGAAATATCTTATTTATCTGTTGAGTTTCGTTTTTGCACTGTATTCATGCAACAGCGATGACGACAACAATGGCGACGGTGGCAGTGGCACAGCGCCCACTGAAGTAAACGCAAACAGGAATGTAGTTACTACAGATGCCGCGGTTGCCAGACTCGAATTTCCAAAATTGAAAGGCGGAAACAGCATTGTGCTTGTAAACAGAACAACCGGCGACAAGCAGTACGACCGCGACGAAGTGAACTATTGCGTTGAATGGGACTGCGACAAAAAGGCCCAGCGCTGGTCGTGCTATCAGATGCACCGCGGCTATACAGGCAATTACAGCCGGGTGGTTGACGGCTATCTGTTCGATCCGAAGCTCTCAAGCTCTCAATATCTCGACAAAGATTATTTCTACGGTTCTGGATTCGACCACGGCCACATCTGCCCCAACGCCGACAGGAAATATTCATACAAAGCCAATGAACAGACATTCTATCTCACCAACATGCAGCCGCAATACCGCAAGTTCAACGGTTACAGCTCGTCAGGACAGGACCAGGGCGAAGGTCTTTGGGTGAGAATGGAAGACAAAGTAAGAAGCTGGTCGCCCAATGCCACCACCGATACACTCTACGTCTGCAAGGGAGGCACCATAGACAAGGAAAGCAACATCATCAAGAGAGTGCAGGGAAAACTCATTGTTCCCAAATATTTCTTCATGGCATGTCTGCTGAAGAACAGCCAGGGCTACCGTGCCATAGCGTTCTGGGCAGAGCAGAAAAACGAGTGGAAAACGTATGATGACCTTGCCGATTACGCCATAACAATAGACGAACTGGAACAGAAGACCGGCATTGATTTCTTCTGCAATCTTCCCGACAAAACCGAAAACGAGGTTGAAAGCAAGATTGCCATCAAGGCATGGGGACTTTAACAGACGATGAATACCAACATGTTGTCATCCATTATAACCGATGACGGCATATAAAAAGCAACAGGCAGGAACATCATTTGCTCCTGCCTGTTGCTTTTTATGTCCGTTATGATATTGCCATGCCATCTGTTTCAGCATAGGCCTGACAGAATAACAAACTGCCTTTATCCATCAAGCCGGTATCAACCACTGTTTTCTTCGTCTGCAATACAGTCTGTTTTAAGCTCTGATACAGCCCGTTTCAGGGTGCGATATGGGCTTTATCAGGCATCGATACGGGCCGTTTCATACCGTCGTTCGGGCTCTTTCAGAACGCCGTATGGGCTTTATCTCCCGGCAGGCGTCCGGACTTCCGTCCGGACGGCCTTTTCTTCGGCACTCCGGCAGCCCGCATCATGCCGGTCTGCGCTCTACTTTCTACTTCTGAACTTCAGATTCTCCGTATATTTGAGCTTTATGCTGTCATTGTCCGCTGCAGCCTTTTTCTGCGTTGTCCACGGCAGTGAAGGTTTGGCCCATGTGGTGCGCACACAGTCGAAATAGATGAGTTCGTCGTTGTTCACACCCTCCATCACTCCATTGAAGTAATCGTCACTGAGGCTGAATCCGGAAGTCTGACTGTTTCCATGCGAATCCAGAACGAATGTATATCCGCTGCCGTCATATCTTATATGTATATCTCCCGACCGAGGATCGATATACCATGAGAAACGCAGTTCCTGACTTTCGTTGCCTACATAGTCTATCTCACGTCCCCGTCCGTTCAGCGAGCGGCTGTTGTACTGGTCAAACTCAAAGTAGACATACATGTCCACATAAACGCGGTGTCCGAAGTCGTCGGTATATTCATTTCTCATTGTTCCTTCCCAATGACCGCGCAGAGTGCTCGCCATGAGCTTCAGACGCTCCGTACCATAGTCGAACGCATCGTCATACCAGTTATAGTCATAATACCAGTCTTCGTAATAATCGTAGTAATCCCATCCCCACGGATCATCACAACTTGTGAAAGAGAACGGCAGCACTCCAAATACCAGAGTCGCCCAAAAGAGTTTCAAGTGTTTCATAGCTGTATGTTTTTTTATTGATTTTATTCTACTGCAAAGATATCGAAATTCATGATACACCGCAAAGGTGAATTTCATATTTGTCAATAGGAATTTCCCTAAAGTTTATGCGGATTTTCCTACCATTTAGATTAATTTATGCCCAAAGCGTTGTTCTTACTCGTTTAAAATCCTTATCTTTGTCGCATAAAGACAAACCAACTAAGAAAAAATGAAAACCGTTTACGATTTCTCAGTAAAAGACAGAAAAGGAAAATACGTATCATTGAAAGAGTATGCCAACGAAGTGCTGCTCATTGTCAACACCGCGACCAAATGCGGTTTCACTCCACAATACGAAGAGCTCGAGAAACTCTATGAAAAATACCACTCACAAGGTTTCGAAATACTCGACTTCCCGTGCAACCAGTTCGGCCAGCAGGCTCCGGGCACAGACGAATCAATACACAACTTCTGCAAACTGACATACGGAACAGAGTTCCCGCGTTTCAAGAAACTCAAGGTAAACGGCGAAGACGCCGACCCACTCTACAAGTTCCTGCAACAGCAGAAAGGCTTCGCCGGTTGGGACGAGAGCCATCCGCTCACTCCGGTTCTTGAGAAACTGCTTTCCGAGGCCGACCCTGACTACAAACAGAAAGCCGACATCAAATGGAACTTCACAAAATTCCTGATAAACAAGAAAGGCATGGTTGTGGCACGTTTCGAACCCACTGAAAGCATCGAAAACATTTCAAAACAAATAGAAGAACTCCTTTAAGACTATGGCAAACAGAGAACATACACGCTGTCTCATCATAGGCAGCGGCCCGGCCGGATACACTGCGGCCATCTACGCCGGACGCGCCAACCTGCATCCGATGGTTTACTGCGGTCTGCAGACAGGCGGCCAGCTAACACAGACAACAATGGTGGAAAACTTCCCCGGCTATCCGCAGGGCGTTGACGGCAACCAGATGATGCTGGATCTGCGCAACCAGGCAGAGCGTTTCGACGCCGACGTGCGCGACGGAATAATTGTCAAGGCCGACCTTTCCAAGGCTCCCTACCTTCTCACCACAGACCGCGGCGACGAGATTGAGGCCGACACAGTGATTATTGCTACAGGAGCGAGCGCAAAATATCTCGGTCTCGACGACGAGAAAAAATACAACGGACAGGGCGTCAGCGCCTGCGCCACATGCGACGGATTTTTCTATCGCAAGAAGACAGTGGCTGTCGTAGGCGGCGGCGATACCGCATGCGAAGAGGCCGACTACCTCTCACACATGTGCAACAAGGTATATATGATTGTGCGCAAACCTTATCTGCGCGCATCAGAAGCAATGAAGCGCCGTGTGGAGAACAACGAGAAGATAGAAATACTCTACGAACACAACACCGTGGGTCTCTACGGCGAAAGCGGCGTAGAAGGCGCTCACGTGGTGAAACGCAAAGGCGAGCCTGACGAAGAGCGCTACGATCTGCCCATCGACGGATTCTTCCTCGCCATCGGTCACAAACCTAACACCGACGTGTTCCGTGAGTGGCTCGACCTCGACGAGGCCGGATACATACAGACCATCGACGGCACACCGCGCACAAAGATACCCGGAGTGTTCGCTGCAGGCGACTGCGCCGACTCCGTATACCGTCAGGCCATCGTGGCAGCAGGCTCAGGATGCAAAGCCGCTCTTGAGGCTGAGCGCTATCTCGCTGCTGCCGGCAAATAACCGTACGGCATGTCTGCGCGCCACACAAGCAGCCCAACGGAGAATTATCCACGGGCACACAATGACTGAACAATACATGAACAAATATGCAAAAAGGCAATGCCCGCTCCGGGACATTGCCTTTTTACGTCTTTATTCTGTAACATAGGTGGCGCCATCATAACATTTCCTATTCCACCCAACTGTCTTTTCTCACCGTCTCAACGCGCCTTCTCCACATTCATACTTTCCACGTCAGCTTCCTTTCTGCCCGTTATCCACAGTCCTGCAAAAGTCAGCAGACCGTTGAGCATCAGCAGTTCATAGCCGAAAGTATAGCCGAACATAGTTTTTGAAAGACTGTCCACCGCAAAACAAATCACCGGCGAAGCCACCGCTATCCACGGCACCATGTGCCCCGACACACCCCGTCTGGTGAGCAGACCGTAGGCAAACAGTCCCAACAACGGTCCGTATGTGTATGAACACAGCACATATATGGCATCAATCACACTCGTGCTGTTGAGCGAATGGAACAGAAGTATGAACACAACAAAAGCCACCGACATGGCGAAATGCACCTTCTTGCGCAGTTTCTCGTCGCCGGGACGTGAACGCAGGTCCACACAATAGCTTGTAGTGAGAGCCGTAAGTGCAGAGTCGGCACTCGAGAACGACGACGCCACCACACCAACCGTGAACATCACCACCACAGCCATGCCCATCCGTCCGGTAGCGGCAAACATGGGCAACAGTTCGTCGCCCGCCGCAGGCAACGCCACTCCATCCTTCGCCGCAAGCGCCACGAGCAGCACACCGAGCGAGAGAAACAGCAGATTGGCAGGCACAAAGGCGAAGCCATAGGTGCACATGTCCTTCTGAGCCTCGCGCAACGTCTTGCACGTCAGGTTCTTCTGCATCATGTCCTGATCCAGTCCTGTCATCACAATCACGATGAATATGCCGCTGAGAAACTGTTTCCAGAAGTTCTGTTTCGTCATCCAGTCGTCGAACACGAACATCCGGCTGCGGCTGTCGGCGGCCACCATATCCACCGCCTCGCCCATACTCATGCCCAGATGGCGCGCCACATTATATATAATAAGTATCAGAGCGGCAAACATACAGAGCGTCTGGAACGTATCAGTCCACACAAGTGTTTTTATGCCTCCGCGCCGGGTGTAAAGCCATATGAGCCCCACCATGGCCACAACCGTCACCACGAACGGCACACCCAGGGCATCGAGCACGAAGCGTTGCAGTATGACGCACACCACATAGAAGCGTACCGCCGAGCCCGTCATCTTCGACAACAGGAAGAAAGCGGCCCCTGTCCTGTAAGCCTGACGCCCGAGCCTGTGGTCCAGATAAGTATATATGGTTGTGAGCCTCAGCCTGTAGTAAACCGGCAGCAGGACGAATGCTACGACGAAATAGCCGAATATGAAACCTATACAGGTCTGAATGTACGTCATGTCGCTCGTAAGCACCATGCCGGGAACGCTCACAAAGGTAATGCCCGATATCGACGCGCCCACCATACCGAAGGCAACCATATACCACGGCGACCGTCTGTTACCACTGAAGAAAGTACTGTTGTCGGCTCTGCGGCCCGTCACATGGCTTATGAGCAGCAGAACCAGAAAATATGCAAATAAAGTGTATAATATAATCATAAACAGATGCAAAGTTAACGATTTTATCATCAATTTGTCGTTTTTATAAATAAAATCGTTACATTTGCAACCATATTTACCAAAACGAGTAAAAATATGAACAGGCAGAAACGTTTTCTATTACAAGAGTCAGACATCCCCACACAGTGGTACAACATTCAGGCCGACATGCCTACCAAACCTCTTCCGCCTCTTAATCCGGCAACAAAAAAACCGCTCACGGCAGAAGACCTCGCGCATATATTCAGCCTGGAATGCAGCAAACAGGAACTTGACACCGAACATGCCTGGATAGACATACCCGAGGAGGTGCTCGACATGTACAAATACTACCGCGCCACTCCGCTCGTGCGTGCCTATGCACTGGAGAAAGCACTCGACACGCCTGCCCACATCTACTTCAAGAACGAAAGCGCAAACCCGCTCGGCTCGCACAAGATAAACTCCGCCCTGCCCCAATGCTACTACTGCCGCGAGGAGGGCGTAACCAACGTAACCACCGAAACCGGTGCCGGACAGTGGGGCGCAGCCCTGAGCTACGCCGCCAAGGTGTTCGGACTCGAGGCAGCCGTCTATCAGGTGAAGATAACACTCCACCAGAAACCCTACCGCGGAATAATAATGCGCACCTTCGGTGCCACCGTCACCGGTTCGCCTTCAATGTCGACACGTGCCGGAAAAGACATCATCACGCGCGACCCCAACAACTCCGGCTCGCTCGGCACAGCCATATCCGAGGCCATAGAGCTGGCCACCACCACACCCAACTGTAAGTATGCGCTCGGTTCGGTGCTCAACCACGTGGCCCTTCACCAGACCATCATAGGTCTTGAGGCAGAGAAGCAGATGGCCATGACCGGCGAATATCCCGACACGGTGATAGCATGTTTCGGCGGCGGAAGCAACTTCGGAGGCATAGCCTTCCCCTTCATGCGCCACAACATACTCGAAGGACGCAAGACCGAATTCATCGCAGCCGAACCGTCGAGCTGTCCTAAACTGACACGCGGCGAGTTCCGCTACGACTATGGCGACGAGGCCGGCTACACTCCGTTGCTGCCGATGTTCACCCTCGGCCACGACTTCAAACCGGCTAACATACACGCCGGCGGTCTGCGCTACCACGGTGCGGGAGTCATCATATCGCAACTGCTCAAGGACGGCATGATGCGCGGTGTGGACATTCCCCAACTCGAATCGTTTGAGGCGGGTCTCCTCTTCTCGCGCACTGAGGGCATAGTGCCAGCACCTGAGAGCTGTCACGCCATAGCCGCCACCATACGCGAGGCCAACAGATGCAAGGAGAGTGGCGAACAGAAGGTGATACTCTTCAACCTCAGCGGCCACGGACTCATCGACATGCCGTCGTATGACAGCTATCTCAACGGCGACCTTGCCAACTACAACATCAGCGACGAGGAGATACAGAAATATCTGGCCGGAGTGCCTAAAGTGGACTGAAACGACAGCACCCGCTCCGCATCGTCATTACTCATGCCCTACCGGACGACCCCAAACAGGACTGCAGACAATAAGATACAAACAGAGCGGGAACATCTATGACTCAAAACATAATGTAAAATACATACAAAGCGACAACCAGCAAAGTTGTCGCTTTTATTTTTCATCCTACCTCTCTGCCGGCACTCTCCATTTTGTATAAATATACAGTCGGTACCGAAACTGATGAATATTTATTCACCGTCAACTTCACGAGAGTGTCGATGAAAGTCAGAAAAAATTTTTTGCATGCATATACGCGAGTTTTAAAGACATAAGCCAATACTCTGTACATCAGTCGTTTACGCAAAAACGCGGTCTGATATGCTCCTTACGGCTGTCTGATAAAGCCTTTATCAGGGTGTGATAAAGCCCATTCCATCGCCTGATAAAGACTGTATGACCACCTCAAATGCTGCATTCCGCACCCTAATAAAGGCTCTTTCGCGCAACACGCATCAGAAAGCGACAAAGGAATTGTATTTATATTCATCTTTTATACAGATTTTACTGTTTTCGAACTTCTATTTTGAAAAATTTTATTGTCAAAATTTTTTACTTTCAGAAATGCATAAATATGCAAATACACACGCAGGATACACGTCCTACGTGTCCTTTCATCCTCCACACAAACAATACTGACAACATCTTAACACTAAAGAAAATGTTTTGAAAAAAATAATCTGTACCTTTGTATAAGAAAAAGGGGCGGAAGACTATCAGCCGCCGCTCCCGCAACAACGACAAACAAACATAATAATAAGACATTATGAAAGAAAAACTGTTGTTATACCTTTTTCTGACTTTTGGACTCATGAGCATGAAGGCCGGAGACACTACGTCGATAACAATCAAAGGTTATGTGAAAGACGCAACCGGAAAAGGCATAAAGGGCGTTGTGGTGAACAACGGAACCAACTTCACCATCACAGACAAGAAAGGTGCATGGACTCTGCCTACAGACACTCTTGTCAGCAAATTCATCAGCATCAGCACCCCGGCCAACTACACGCTGCCGGCTGTCAACGGCATAGCGCGCGGTTTCTACAAAACCGTACGCACGGCCATGAAGACAGAACAGAACGTGTTTGTACTCAACAAACGTGAGAAACCCGTCACAAGCTTCCACTACATCGCAATATCCGACCCTCAGCTGCGTACGGCGTCGGACTTGAAACGCTGGACCACGGAAACGGTGAAAGACATCATGCAGAGCGCCGACTCGCTCAAACGCACTGGTGACGTGGTGGCCATGACACTTGGCGACCTTGTGTTCGACAACATGCCCTTCCTGAGCAAGTTCGAGACGTCACTGCGCAACAACAGGATGACCGTGTTTCAGTGTATAGGCAACCACGACTTCAACAAGGCATACGCCAGTGCCGCCAACCAGCAGCCTGGAGCGGCCAACTATGCCGAGAAGAACTTCTGCCAACAGTTCGGCCCGCTGAACTATTCGTTCAACATAGGCAAGGTGCACGTAGTGACGATAAACAACATCAACTACAAGGGCAACCACAAATATGAGGAGACCATCATGCCCGCCGACATGGAATGGCTGAAAAAAGACCTCAGCTACGTGCCCGACAGCATGCTCATTCTGATAAACATGCATGCGCCGGTGTGGAACAATTATGAGAAGAAAGACAACATAACCAATGCAGACGAGCTGAAAGAAGCGCTGGCAGGACGCAACGTGCACGTGTTCTGCGGGCACACTCACTTCTATGAAAACGTGGAGGTGACCGAGCGGCTCTATCAGCACAACATAGGCGCAGCGTGCGGAGCATGGTGGACAAGCAACATGAACCGATGCGGAGCACCAAACGGTTATCTGATAGCCGACATCAACGGAACAAACATAAAATGGAGCTATAAGGGCACAAACCGCCCACCCGAGTATCAGATGCGCCTTTACAAGGTTGGTGAGTTCCGCACACAAAACACGTACGTAGTGGCCAATATATGGGACTGGGACTCTCATTGCCGCGTCGCATGGTATCAGGACGGTAAATACATGGGACGCATGGAGCAGATAAGCGACGACGACGAGATGTTCCTGCGCACCAAACCTCTGCCGGCACAGATATGCAAGACGCGCCATCTTTTCAGGGCAAAACCCACGGGAAGATACCGCAACATAAAGGTGGTGTTCACCAATCGGTTCGGCAAAGAGTACAGCCAGACCATAGTAAATGAAGGTCCGCGGCCGGCGATAACCGACTTCAAACTGAAGAAATAAAACAACACTGAATGCAAAAGCGGCAGCCCTTACGGGTTGCCGCTTTTGTTTAACGGTCTATGTCGCGCAACACCGCCACGGCGTCACCAACAGTCTTCACACCGGAAACTATCATTATGTGCTTGCCAGAAATCTCTTTCAGATTGCAGCGCCGCGGATTGTTACCTATATAGCGCAGCACTTTGTCGAAAGCCTGACTCTTGTAGTATGCACTGGCTGTATTTGATACGAACTGCATGCGCATGCTGTCCTGTTTCAGAATGAGTTTCTCACATCCCAGACGCTTGCCCAATCGCCTCAGCGGAACCACCTGCAGGAGTTCCTCTCCTTCGTGAGGCACAGGACCGAAACGGTCGATGAGCCGCTGGCGATAGTCATCAAGCTCACGGTCGTCGGTGATATTGTCAAGCTCACGGTAGAGCAACATGCGCTCGCTGCTGCCAGGAACGTAGGTGTCGGGGAAGTACATCTCCAGATCGCTCTCTACGGCGCAGTCCTCCACAAAGTCGTCGCCGGATAGCTGTCTGCCGTCGGCTATCTCCTCAGCATATATATCGGCAAACTCATCATTCTTCAGTTCTGTAACCGCCTGATTCAGAATTTTCTGGTAGGTTTCATATCCCAGGTCTTCCATAAATCCGCTCTGCTCGGCTCCAAGCAAGTTGCCCGCACCACGTATGTCAAGGTCTTGCATGGCCAGATTGAATCCGCTGCCAAGGTCGGAGAATGTCTCCAGTGCCTCAAGACGGCGGCGTGCCTCAGGCGTGAGCACCGATTTGGGCGGCGCAAGCAGATAACAGAACGCCTTGCGGTTGGAACGTCCCACACGTCCGCGCATCTGATGAAGGTCTGACAGACCGAATCGGTGGGCGTCGTTTATTATAATGGTGTTGGCGTTGGATATGTCGATACCGTTCTCCACAATGGTGGTGGAGAGCAGTACGTCGTAGTCGTAGTTCATGAATCCCATGAGTATCTTTTCCAATTCGTCGGGATTCATCTGTCCGTGTCCTATAGCCACGCGTGCGTCAGGCACGTATCTGTGTATGAGGTTTGCTATCTCCGGCAGATTGGATATGCGGTCGTTGACAAAATATACCTGTCCGTTGCGGCTCATCTCGAAGTTTATAGCATCGGCAATTATCTCATGGCCGTAAGTGGCAAGCTCCGTCTGTATGGGATAACGGTTGGGAGGCGGAGTGCGCATGATGCTCATATCGCGTGCTCCCATGAGCGAGAACTGCAGGGTGCGCGGTATAGGTGTGGCCGACATCGTGAGCGTGTCGACATTGGTCTTCAGCTTGCGCAGCTTCTCCTTTGTAGATACGCCGAACTTCTGTTCCTCATCGATGATGAGCAGTCCGAGGTCGTGCCATACAACAGATTTGCCTATCAGTTTGTGCGTTCCAACAAGAATATCTATCTTTCCGTCCTTCAGGTCCTCAATGACCTGCCGTGTCTGTTTGGCTGAACGTGCACGAGAGAGATAATCAACGCGTACCGGCAGATCGCGCAGACGGTCGCGGAAGGTCTGGTAATGCTGAAAAGCCAGCACCGTGGTGGGCACAAGCACAGCCACCTGTTTATTGTCACAGGCTGCCTTGAAGGCGGCACGCACGGCCACCTCGGTCTTACCGAAGCCCACGTCGCCGCAAACAAGACGGTCCATTGGACGCGAGCTCTCCATGTCGGCCTTCACCTCCTGCGTGGCCTTGAGCTGGTCGGGAGTATCCTCATAAAGGAAGCTGGCCTCCAGTTCGTGCTGCATGAAAGTGTCGGCACTGAAGGCAAAGCCCTTCTCATGACGGCGTTTGGCATACAGTTTTATGAGGTCTCGCGCAATGTCCTTGATACGTTTCTTGGTGCGCTCCTTCAGTCTGTCCCACGCTCCTGTGCCAAGTGTACTCAGGCGTGGTGGGTCGCCGGCCCCGTTGCGACGGTATTTCGAAATCTTGTATAGCGAATGTATCGACACATCCACTATGTCGCCATGCTGGTAAATGATACGTATTGCCTCCTTGTACGAGTCGCCTGCAGGCACTCTTACAAGGCCACCGAACTTGCCGATACCGAAATCCACATGCACAATAAAGTCGCCCGGCTCCATCTCCTGAAGCTCTTTCATGGTGAGAGCCATCTTGCCCGAGCGTGCAGTATCGCTGCGCAGACTGTACTTATGGAAGCGGTCGAATATCTGGTGGTCGGTAAAGAAGCATGCACGCAGGTCGTTGTCGGCGAATCCTTCGTGCAGGGTTTTGTCCACCGGTTCGAACTTTATGTCGTAGTCGCGGGCCTTTATCTCTTCGCTGTCGAATATGTCGCGCAGACGTTTTGTCTGCTTCTCGCTGTCGGCAAGGATGTAGAGCTTATAGCCCATGAGGCGGTAATCCTCGAGAGAACGGGTAAGAAGATCGAAATTCTTATGGAATAGCGGTTGCGGAGTGATGTTGAATGTGATGGTTGCATCGGGCGTACCTGTGGCATTATGACCTATCTCGATACGGCGGAAAGAGGTAATCTCTTCTGAGAACCGAGTGCCACTGACAAGCTGATTGTCGCGACGCATGTCACGCATTATCTCTGCCTGCTCGGTCTCTGTGGCTCCTTCAAGCCGTTCGGTCATGGCTTGCGACGAGAAACCTTCCTGATATATACGCCCGACAGTCTCACGCAGATAGAGCATATCCTTCACCACGAGAAGTGTGTCGGATGGAAGAAACGAAGTGAAAGGCATCTTCTCGTCAGCCATACGTGCCAGTTCGGGCACGATCTCTACGGTGTCCCGCTTGTCGCGGGAGAGCTGATCCTGCACTTCAAATGTGCGTATGGTATCTATCTCATTGCCGAAAAAGTCTATTCGGAAAGGCCACTCCGAACTGAAGGAATATACATCCATAATGCTGCCACGCACTGCGAACTGACCTGGTTCGTAAACATAGTCAACCTCAGAGAAACCGAACTCGCGCAGCGTGCGCTGTACCTCAACAAGGTCAACGGTCTGTCCGGCAGAAAGAGTAAGTGTGCGTTCGTCGAGCCGGGTTTTGGAAACAACGAGCTCGCTCACCGCTTCAGGACAGCTTACAATATATAATGACGACTGTTTCTCGGTTCTGCGGCGCGCCAGACGGCTGAGTACCTCGGTGCGCAATATTTCGCTTGCAGCATCACGCTGACCATATTTCACGGCACGACGGTAGGAAGACGGAAAGAAGAACACGTCGTCCTGCCCCATTATCTGCGTAAGATCATGATAGAAATAACCGGCTTCGTCAGCATCCTGAAGAATGAACACAACTGTCTTGCCGAGTTTTCCGGCAATGGCAGAAAACAATACAGGCGCGGCCGAAGCCGACAGGCCCTGCAGAAAGAGCGTCCGGACAGAATCCTGACCCAAAGCCTGGAGAATGGCGCCGCATTGCGGCAACGCGCCGTATACGGACTTTATATCGTTTATTTTCATTATTCTGCTATCTTCGGATATTTCCTGAACCAGCCGTCCCAACGCAGACGCATCACGCCGAAGAAAGCCTCGCCGAAGATTCCACCGCTCATTTTGCTCGTGCCCTCACGACGATTGACAAAGACAACCGGTACCTCCTTTATCTTAAAACCTATCTTGTAGGCTGTATATTTCATCTCAATCTGGAAGCCGTAGCCCTTGAAACGCACCTCGTCGAGCGGTATTGTCTGAAGCACACGGCGACGATAGCACTTGAAACCGGCTGTGGTGTCATGCACCTTGAAGCCTGTAACAAAACGCACATACTGCGACGCGAAATAACTCATGAGCACACGACTCATAGGCCAATTCACCACATTGACACCACTTACATAGCGCGAGCCTATAGCAAGATCGTAGCCCTCGTCATGGCATGCCGAATAAAGGCGTGGCAGATCGGCCGGATCATGACTGAAATCGGCATCCATTTCGAAGATGTATTCATAATCGTGCTGGAGCGCCCATTTGAATCCTGTGATATATGCTGTGCCCAATCCGAGCTTGCCGGAACGCTCAATGATGAAAAGGCGATCGGCAAACTCTCCAGCCATAAGCCGCTTCACAATGGCAGCCGTACCGTCGGGACTGCCGTCGTCGATCACAAGTATGTGGAAGAACTTCTCAAGAGCGAATATCGCTCTGATTATTTTCTCGATGTTCTCTTTCTCGTTATATGTCGGTATAATTATTACACTGTCACTGCGGTTCATCGTCGTATCGTATTATTAACATTGCAAACTTACATAAAAAAACTCATAGTATGTATCTGTTGCGTCATAAAAAACTTTATCAGACAAAATAAAACAGAACGGCACAACACCTTCTGCATCAGGCTGACTCACTGGTCGGGATTGTCGACCGCACCCTGATACTCCGGCACAAGTCCGCTCATCACAACCTTATAGCTTGTCTCTTCCGCATGCTTTATGTTTTCCGGTCCCTGCCCTACAGGCATTATAGGCTTATGGATTGTGAGGCGCAATGGATTACGGCACACCCATTTCATATCGCGTGTACGGGGCATGATATTGAACGAACCGTTGATTGTAAGAGGTACAACAGGCAGTTGCAACTCGTCGGCAAGCATGAATGCACCGCGGCGGAACACTCCCATGTGGCCGGTGAACGTGCGTGCTCCCTCGGGGAAGACAACAAGTGACATACCGTCGCGAAGTGTATTGCGCGCCTTATCATAGGTCTCGCGTATCTTGCTCGGACCACGCTTGTCGACAAATATGTGGTGAGCGGCCTCACATGCCTTGCCTACAAACGGCACACTGCGCAACTGGCGCTTCATCATCCACTTGAAGTTACGTCCGAGGAATCCGTAGATAAGGAAAATGTCGAATGCACCCTGATGATTGGCCACAAACACATAGGAACTGTTTTTGTCGAGATTCTCACGTCCTTCCACCTTGACCGGCAGAAGAAGAATGCGCACAATGAACCACGCCCAACATTTTCCGGGATAATATCCCCAGAAATGTCCGTTGCCGATATGACAGCCAATAATAACCGTAACGGCTGTAAGCACAGTGAGAACTGCAATAAGAGGAAGTGCGATGCACAACTGATAAGCTCGATATAAATACTTCATGTATGATTTATTGTTTACTTGATTTTATGCAATGTGAAAACTACTATCTCGGGAGCAATACCGAAACGGAATGGCACAAGGCCGCCCACGCCGGTGGAGACATACAGAAAATGGCGCCCTTCTCGATAGAGTCCGCTATCCTCAACGCCGGAAAGCTGCGTCGGACGGTGTCCGAACATGCTTATCTGTCCGCCATGTGTATGACCGCTGAGAGTAAGACGCACATCTGACCCGGACAGTATGTAGCGACGCCATGCTGACGGATCGTGCTGCAACAGTACTATGAAAGTACCTGATGACACACCGGAAAGAGTCTTTTTAAGGTCGGACTTTTGTGGGAAAGGTGCCTTTCCGCCGTTTTCCTCGCCTGCAATAACTATGGAGTCAGAGCCACGGCGTATCACCCTATGCTCATTCATGAGAAGTGTCCAGCCATAGCTGCGCTCAAGAGAGATGAGCCTACGCTCGTTTGCCATACATATGGAAGAATCGGCATTCACGTATATGCTATAGTCATGATTGCCAAGCACCGAAAACACTCCATCCTTTGCTTTAATCGATGAGAGCTCCGTGTCATAACGGTTGAGTTCATCCGGCAACATGTTCTGTATGTCTCCGGTAAAGACCACGGCGTCGGCGTCGAGCGAGTTTATTGTCTCTACGGTGCGTTCGACCAATTCTGCCTCAATAGAACCGGCATGGAGGTCGGTGAACTGCACTATTCTGTATCCGTCGAAAGCAGACGGAAGATCATCAAAATAAAGGTTGACATGTTTCACAGTGAACTTACGTACACCTACGGTAGAACCATAAATGAGCATGTACAAGGAAAAAAGCACAAGTACAATGCCTACAAAATTGCCCCAGTTACGCTTCAGCGAAAAAACACGTCGTGCAATAAGACCTGCGAATGAGCACGTGACAAACAACAGTTTCGGCACTATGATAAGACCGAACATGAAAAGATATACATTAAGCCACGTCATATCACCAGGCGCGAAATCTCTTATAAGCGACAGACCGATAGTATAGGCAGTCATAATAATGCCCGGCACCCACCACAGCATGTGCTGCAGAAGGCTGAGATCGGTACGGCGACGCAGATAGCGGACATACACGTAGACATCAGGCAACACAATTGCCAACACAATAAAAATATATATCCTCGCTATCACTATGACATGATTTTTATATGGTCAACATTGTTTATATTTCACAGACTGGCAGAAAGAAAACGGCGCATCATCTTAACCGGTATGCCACGACGCGACGCATAATCTTCCAGTTGGTCCTCACCTATCTGTCCTACATCAAAATAGGTGGCTTTGGGATGGGCAAGCATCAGCCCCGAAACAGAAGCATGAGGCTGCATGGCACCACTTTCGGTGAGGCGTATTCCTATTTTAGGCATGCCTACAAGTTCCGACAGAATGAAGTTTATGCTTATGTCCGGCATGGAAGGATAACCCACCGCAGGACGTATGCCGCAATAGCCTACATTCAGCATTTCGGGAATGGACAACTGTTCCTGCGCCGCATAGCCCCAGTAATGGCGTCTCACCTCTTCGTGCATCTTTTCTGCTGTAGCCTCGGCAAGCCTATCGGCCAGTGTCTGCGACATCATTTTCAGATAGTCATCATCACTGTAATCCTTTTCCATGCCAGCGTCAACAGTTGTCGCAAAGACACCTATGCGGTCGGTTTTTCCTGACGACAACGGACGTATGAAGTCGGCCATGCAAAGATTTGGACTACCGTCTGTCTTCATAATCTGCTGACGCAGAAACGGCACACGCACTCCGTCTATGATTATATCGTCACCATCGCTGTTGGCAGGAAACAGTCCGAAGACGGCATGTGTATGATAGCGGCTCTCAAACTCGGCCAACATCGTTTCGGCATCAGCCCTCAGCTTGGCTTTCTCGCTTTCTGGCTTGCCGGACAATCCCCATGCATGATAGAAATAAATCCAGTTGATGTACGGTTCTATCTCGCTTATCTTGTATTTCAATACGGTTATCATCTGAACATCACCTGTTCGCCACGGCTGCCTTCATCAAACTTTCCATCGTCATATATCATGCGGCCATTACATATAGTCTTCACTACACGCCAGTCGTATCTGTGGCCTTCCATCGGACTCCAACCACACTTGCTGCGGATGATATCATCTGTAACAGTCCATTGACGATCACGGCCGACAAGCACAATATCGGCTTTATATCCCTTGCGCAGGAATCCTCTGTCTCTCACTTCAAATATTCGTGCCGGATTATGACACATCAGTTCGACAAGACGTTCCATGGTAAGCACGCCCTCATCCACAAGCTCAAGCATCGTGACAAGCGAGAACTGAATCATCGGCATGCCCGATGCGGCACGTGCACATCCGCCTTCTTTATCTTTAAGAAGATGCGGAGCATGGTCAGTACCCACGGTAGATATGATTCCGGACGAAAGCGCCTTACGCAACTCACTGCGGTCGTGCGCGGTCTTTACTGCCGGATTGCACTTTATCCTTGTGCCCAGACGGGCATAATCCTCATCACTGAAGAACAAATGGGCAATGACTGCCTCGGCGGTGATATTGTCGTCGTGACCGAACAGTCCGAGCTCCTTCGCCGTACTGACATGGGCTACATGCAGGCGGGTGCCGTAAGTACGTGCCAGCTCAACGGCGTGAGACGACGATTTATAGCATGCCTCCTCACTTCGTATGAGCGGATGATACGTCACATCTGGATCATTGCCGTAGCGCGCCTTTGCCTCAGCCATGTTGGCATTTATGATGTTCGTGTCCTCACAATGCACCATTACCGGCATCGTGGCCGTGCTGAATATCTTGCGCAAAGAGTCGTCCTTGTCGACAAGCATATTGCCGGTGCTGGCTCCCATAAACAGTTTCACACCCGGAACAATGTGTCTGTCCAGTTTCTCTATCTCGTCAGCATTGTTGTTGGTAGCACCGAAGAAGAAGCTGTAATTCACGTGACTCTTCTCCTTTGCTATTCTAAACTTCTCGTCAAGAGCCTCCAACGATGTAGTCTGGGGCACGGTGTTCGGCATGTCAAAGAATGTCGTAACCCCTCCGAAAGCCGCAGCCTTACTTTCCGATTCGATGTCAGCTTTCGACGTAAGACCTGGTTCACGGAAATGAACATGGCTGTCTATCACGCCAGGCAAGACAAGAAGCCCTGTGGCATCCACCTTCTTGTCGTAGTTGCCACAGGGTATTTCGGTTCCTTCTTTTATTTCGGCTATGACATCGTTTTCAATTACCAGTGATCCTTCTAGGACACGGCCTTCGTTCACGATGGTGCCGCCATATATCAGTGTTTTCATTTTTCTTCAACCGGTTTAGCCAGTTCGTTTGGTGTCGGAGCTGCGTCCGGCGCAGCAGTTTCAGGCACAGCTGTCTCGGCTTCAGGCGCATCTTTCATTCCGTTCATTATTGCCTGATTCTCCTGAGCCTTGCGATAATAATCCTTCACATATGCGTCGTTCTTGAATTTATCGGTTGCCTTGCTCATGATATCTTCTATCCACGGTGTCAGTTCCGGATAACGCTGACCGGCAGTTACCATGAAGAACACGCCCGGGCCGAGGACATTGTTGAAATTCTCGGTGACAAACGTAGTGATGAGTTTGTCTTCCTGCATTGATAGTTTCTGAGCCTCAACCATCAGTTTTGCGTTGACCTCATCCATGTTCTTGCCATCCATTATCGCTCTGTCGTGCGTATGGAGCAGTTCTGCCTTCTGGTTGTTGAGCTGATTATACTTGCTGAAGAATTTGAAAAGCTCGTCATTGAGAGGTGTTCCGCTGACCGTCTGCTGTGTTGTATTGAGTTTTATTGTTATATTTCCGTCTTCGAGCACAAGCGGCAACACGCTTTCGTCATCCATGAATATGTTTGCCATGCACACAGAATCGAATGTTCCATTGAACCGGAACTGACCGTGCACTACATCGCATGAGTCAAGACTTTTGAATTCGTTGTCCTTCAAGACTTTAAGGTAAAGCATCCGGCCGTCAAGTGTCGATACATTCGATGTGCCCTGGATATTATACGTATTCGCACAAGAAGATAAAAATACAATAGATAAAAAGTAAGATATCAATTTGTTCATAGGATCAGCGTTTTAACATCTGCGGTATCAAAGATAATATGTATTATTGAAGTTCAAGCTTTTTTTTACTCTATTTAATTTAAAAAGGTTGTCTTTTATAGTTTTTTTTAGCAAAATGTCACTCCTTAGACAACTCGGATGAGATACGGTGCATGGTGTATATCTCAAGCACTGCGGCAACAAGAAGCAACAGCACCCACTTGTTGAACACATACTGGAAATATGTTATATAGTTTGTGAAGACCTGCTGCATGAATCGGTATGCATTATCAATCATGAGTATGCCGGACAAAACGAAGAATATGTCTGCCGTCGTCATGATTTTCTTCAGTCTTTTCACCGTAGGATTATTGCCTTCATAGGTCTGCATCATCTGCATTGTGGCAAACATGACCGCACCTACAAGATATATCCAGCACACCACTTCCTGCTGCCACATAAAGGCAAAGCATCCTGCGCCGATCACCATAAGCACTCCTCCGACAAGGAATATTATATTCTGAGTCTTACTCAACTGTTTCATCGTTTTCTGTTTCTGGTTTCTGGTCATCGCTCAGTACATAAATGTCCTCATCGTCGGCTTTCATGAAATAACGCTCGCGTGCTATCTTCTCAAAAGCCTCCGGATTAGTTCTCAGTTCTCTGAGCTGTTTTGAGTCAGCCTCGTATATTGAACGATATTTCTCGATTTCCGCTTTCATATCGCTTATCTGCAATTCGAGCTGCACTCTCCTGACGAAACTGTTTTCGTCAAGAAAGCCCACGACCAACACTCCCACTACTATCGTAATGACATATTTGTAGTGTCCGATGAGATTGATTATTGGTACTAAACGTTTCATTAATGATTATTTGGATGCAAACTTAACTAAAAAAAATCATTTTCGACATGTTCTGATGAAAAAAAACCATAACTTTGCATAAAATGATTATGCCTGATACACACGGCATACCTATATCATGCCATCACTTCACAAAGAATGGCTTTCTGGGTACCCCACGCAACCATAATCCTATAACAACAGCCTGAAACGAATGAAAAAATACTGCGCAACACTCTTTTCCCTGTTTCTCACAACATGTATTTACGCCCAAAGCACACCGAAAATAACAATTCCACAGCAGGGCAACACCTACGTTACAGCATGCAACGACAGGAACTTCACGACCGGAGCGGCAAAGACCATCAACACCTACGACGGCAGAATAGCGGAATGGAATGACAGCAAGACGACAATAAGCCTCTACTTCAGAACCGGCCGGGCCGGCGACTTCACGCTTTCTGTCAAAGCCACAGCCGGCAAGGCGAACGACCGTTCCACGCTGCGCTTCTCATCAGGAAGAAAGAAATACAATGTGGAAATAGCCGGAGGAAAAGAACAGTATTACACAGTCGGCACATTCCGCTCGGACGTTGCGGGATATGTGAAGATAAATATCCAGGGCATAGAGCGTTCAGGCGAAACCTTCGGAAACATATCGGAATTCACCGCAAGCGGCGATGCCGTTGCCGGCGAAAACCATTTTGTGCCGGCCGAAAAGACCGGCGAATGCTATTGGGCACGCAGAGGGCCTTCGGTGCACATGATGTATGAAATGCCGAATGAAGACATAGAGTATTTCTACAACGAGGTAGTCGTTCCGAAAGGAAACGACATACACGGCACATATTTCATGACAACAGGATTCGGCGAAGGCTACATGGGCATACAGTCTATCAAAGACGACAAGGGCAACAACGCCAACATGGTGCTCTTTTCCGTATGGAGCCCTTACTCAACAGACAATCCCGACTCCATCCCCGACTCACTTCATGTGAAGGTTCTCAGCAAAGGCGACGGCGTGACTGCGCAGAACTTCGGCAACGAAGGCTCCGGCAAACAGAGCTTCATGCACTATCCCTGGAAAGCCGGCAAGACATACCGCACACTCGTAAAGGTGCAGCCCGACAACAACGGCAACACAATATACACCGGATACTTCGGCGACGAATACGGCAAATGGCATCTTCTGTCACGTATGCTGCGCCCTGCCACAGACACATATTATAAAGGAGCCCACTCCTTTCTCGAGTGCTTCGTCCCGGAAACAAGCATTTTCACAAGAAAGGTTATGTTCAGAAACCAGTGGACACGCGACAGACAGGGCAACTGGCACAGAATAGAAAACGCCACGTTCACATGCGACGGCACAGGCCAGTCCGGCTTGCGCACCGACAAGAAAGGCGGAGTATGCGACAACGCTTTCATGCTACAGAATTGCGGTTTCTTCAACGAGAGCACCGGATACGGCAGCCGTTTCACAATAGAAACATCCGATGACAATCCGCCGGAAATAGATTTCGAGGCACTTGAAAGGATGGCTGCTGACAGCAACAAGACGGATACAGCGCAACCGTAAGAACAGAGCGCATACCCGTTTTCCACAATCTCATACACATATTCCGCATAACACAAATACCGTCCGGCAGCATCCGGTGCCGGACAAACCGTGTTTCTTCATTTCCTACTGCACTCCTCTTTCACCATTTGTTTTATAAGTTCGAGCTCTCAAGAAATTCAGCGGGGAGAGATTTTTATTCATGAAACATCACAGGATAGCGCAAAACTTCACGGCAAGGCGGATGATATGATGCATAACCGGCATGTCTACACGCAATAAAGAATTCATGTTGCCACAATCGGAAAATCCACAACGCAAGCACGGCACACATTTTCAGTGTTTTTACTTACACCTAATATCAATGTTTTTTATGAAAACTCAGACGACGGACTTACGGATTTTCTTGACTTTTTTTTGACAAAATAAAATCGCAAAAGAGATGTGAACGAATGTTAAATCAAGCATTACAAAGGCCATTTCAGTCCGCACCACATTACCATGTACCCTGCTGTGCAGTGCGGAATGATTCGTCTGACATTCCGATTATGCCCATTTGAGCCTGTGGTTTCGCCTGTTTTAGAGTGCAATATTGCGCGTTTCATGCCCTGAAACGGGCAATATCACGTGCCGAAACAGTGCTTATTGCAGTACGGAAAAATGGTTATTAAATATAAGTTATTGATGTTCAACAACTTGCGTAATGCTCTTATTTTTCGCGTATTTGCGTCCGAAGGTGAGTCTGACCGCAAATACTCGCTAATTTTTTGGGGTAGAACAGAAAACTCAGACGAAAAATCATGGCACGGAAGAGCCCCTTACGGTTTTACTTTCAGCAGCCTTGCGACAACGCTTATTCGGAATAAGATGATCTGCTGTTGCGCTCACCTTTCACTGTCTTTGGATAAGACAGGAGGCGGTTCGGCAATATCAAATTTAGAAAAAACCATGTTTTTTCATTTGCTATTGCGCTCACCTTTCACTATCTTTGCATGTAATAATCGACAGAGAGTAAAAATCCGACATACAAAAACAAACAAAATATTTTCACGAACCGTATGGAAGAATATATCGTTTCGGCCAGAAAATACAGGCCGGCCACGTTCGATTCGGTAGTGGGACAGTCTGCTCTCACCACGACATTGAAAAATGCGGTCAAGAGCGGTAAGCTGGCACACGCCTATTTGTTTTGCGGTCCGAGAGGCGTTGGCAAGACAACATGCGCCCGCATCTTCGCAAAGGCGATCAACTGCATGCACCCCACCGCCGACGGAGAGGCTTGCAACGAGTGTGAGAGTTGCCGCGCCTTCAACGAACAGAGGTCATACAACATCTTCGAACTCGACGCAGCGAGCAACAACTCGGTGGAGAACATCAAGTCGCTCATGGACCAGACGCGCATACCGCCGCAGGTGGGACGCTACAAGGTGTTCATCATCGACGAGGTGCACATGCTGTCCACCGCTGCGTTCAACGCTTTTCTGAAGACTCTCGAGGAACCGCCGGCACACGTGATATTCATCCTTGCCACAACCGAAAAGCACAAGATACTACCCACCATCATCTCGCGCTGTCAGATATACGACTTCGAGCGGATGACCATTCAGAACACCATCGACCATCTGAAAATGGTGGCCGAGAAGGAAGGCATAGCATATGAGGAGGAAGCCCTCGCACTCATAGCCGAGAAAGCGGACGGAGGTATGCGCGACGCACTGTCCATATTCGACCAGGCAGCAAGCTACAGCCAGGGCAACATCACGTATCAGAAAATAATAGAGGACCTCAACGAGCTCGACTCCGACAACTATTTCCGCATCACCGACCTTGCCTTCGAGAACAAGGTGACAGACATAATGCTGCTTCTCAATTCCATAATAGCCAAGGGATTCGACGGCGGCAACCTCATCACCGGTCTGGCCGCACACGTACGCAACGTGCTTATGGCCAAAGATCCGCAGACCGTCACACTACTCGAAGTGAGCGAAAAACAGCGTCAGAAATACGTTGAACAGGCAGCAAAATGTCCCGTGAAGTTCCTGTACAAGGCATTGAAGATAATGAACGAGTGCGACATCAACTACCGACAGAGCAGCAACAAACGCCTGCTCGTGGAACTCACACTCATACAGGTGGCACAGATCACACAGCCGGACGACGAGACACCGGGCGCGGGGCGTAGCCCCAAACGACTGAAATCCCTGTTCAAGAACATTGTCATGTCCCGACCTAAAGCGGCTCCGCAGGTGGCCGTGGCCGGGAAGAAGCTCAGTTATAAGACCGAACATACAGCCGAGCCCGCTGCCACTGTAAGCGAACCGGCAGTGGAACCGGCCGCAAATCCACGTCCGGCCATGAAAAAACTGAAGCTCGACAGCATCGGCATAACGTTTGCCGGAATAAAAAAGGCGGAGAGTGAAAAGAAAGCCGTGAAGGAGCCGGAGATAACAAACAAAGACGAGAACGAGGAGTTCGACCAGGACTTCCTCGAACTGCAGTGGCTCTCTATGTGCAACCGTATGCCTCCGAAGATGATAGGTCTCGCCTCACGAATGCGCAACATGACTCCGCGCATCACCCAACACCCCAACATCGAACTGACGGTCGACAACCAGAATCTGCTCGACCAGGTGAACGAGATACGCGGACGAATACGCGCCACACTGGCAAAAGCACTTCACAACGGCAACATACAGATAGAACTCAAACTGGCAAAGGCCGAAGAAATAGGACCTATGCTCACACGTGAAGAACTGTTTGAGGAGATGAAAAAGAAGAATCCGGTAATCGACAAGATGTGCGAGATGCTCAATCTCGAACTTGCCTGACCCACCGTTCACACAATAAAAAGAAGCAGGACCGGCGCTCTACACGCACGGTCCTGCTTCATTTTTCATATCATACACACCGGACGGACGCTCCGTCCTGCATTCCATTTTCCACTAAATGAGCGGCATACCCGCCTCACGACATTCTCTGCGCATATCCTCCGGCCAGATACTTGCCTGTATCTCTCCTATGTGTGCCTTATGCAACAGCAGCATGCACAGACGGCTCTGTCCTATACCGCCACCAATGCTCAGCGGCAACTTTCCGTCAAGCAGCTGACGGTGGAAGTACAGCTGTGTCCTGTCTTCCTTGCCCTCGAGCGCAAGCTGGCGGAGCAAAGCCTCCTTGTCCACTCTTATTCCCATTGACGACAGTTCAAACGAACGTCCGAGCAACGGATACCATATCAGTATGTCGCCATTCAGTCCTGCCCTTCTGTCGTCCGTCGGCGTTGACCAGTCGTCGTAGTCGGGCGCACGTCCGTCGTGCTTCTCGCCGTTAGACAGTTTTCCGCCAATGCCTATGAGGAACACCGCGCCATACTTTCTGCATATCTCGTCCTCGCGTTCTTTCGGCGACAAGTCCGGATACATCTCCAGCAGATCCTCACTGTGTATGAAGTGTATTTTCTCCGGCAGGAAAGGTTTCAGTTCAGGATAAGTCTCACACGTAAGATACTCCGTGCGACGTATGGCCGAATATATGCGCTCCACCACATTTTTCAGAAAATCCACATTGCGCTGTTCTGCGGTTATCACAGCCTCCCAGTCCCACTGGTCCACATACAGCGAATGAAGGTTGTCCAATTCTTCGTCGGCACGTATGGCGTTCATGTCTGTGTAAACACCATATCCCGGCTCTATGCCATATTCGGCCAGAGTGAGACGTTTCCACTTTGCCAGCGAATGAACCACCTCGGCCTCAGCCTCAGCCAGGTCTTTTATATGAAAGGTCACAGGGCGTTCCACCCCGTTCAGGTCGTCGTTTATTCCGAGACCCTTCAGGACAAAGAGCGGCGCAGTGACACGACTGAGACGAAGCTCTGTGGAAAGATTCTCTTGGAAAAAGTCCTTTATAAGTTTTATTCCTTGCTCCGTGCGTTTCATGTCGAGCAGTGCCTTATATCCCTCAGGTTTTATCAATTTGCTCATATATTGTCATTTTTAACATTAATGGTTGCAAAGATAAATAATAATAATTGAAAAATGGAAAGAAAATAACAGAAAATAATTTACAAAAAGACACAATACCAACCTTTAAGTATCAGTATGCGACGATATCAGACCGCACATATGTCCACTCGCACATGCTGCACAAGTCTCACAATCCTCCATGCTTCACAAAACGGCCATGCCGTAACAGTATTTCAGACACAGCTCAGCATAATCTATACCGTCCAACAAAAACAGGGTATTATTTGTGCGTATCATTTTTTTTATATAAATTTGCAGCAATCAAAAGGGAGGTCCCGTAGCTTAGCTGAATAGAGCGTCAGATTCCGGTTCTGAAGGTCTTGGGTTTGAATCCCAACGGGATCACAATGGGAAAATAAGCGAAGTCCTTTATATATAAAGGGTTTCGCTTATTTTTTAATAATAGGAACACAATCATATCATTTTTAAAAGTACCTCTAAAATTCAAAAGTAGAGTAATTTTGTTTTAGCAATGTTTTAACAGCTATGATAACATTTAAACCTATAATATTTAAAGACCGGATGAGACAGGACAAGACATGGACCGTATTCATCCGTTTAACCTATCAACGTAAAAATCGTTATATACAGACATCAATGTCTGTTTACAAGAAAGACATAACTACCTCCGCAAAAATAAAAAACCAACAAATATTAGATAGATGTGAAGACCTGATAAGGATGTATAGGAGTCGTGCAAACTCATTGAATCTTGAATTTAATGATATAGACATAGATAGAATAGTTGACATATTAAGTTCAAAAGATGATCAAGATATGCTTAGTTTTACTGAGTATGCAGACAAATGGCTTGCTGACTCAAATATAAAAGGGTTAAAAAATTACAAGACTGCAATCAATGCCTTTAAACGCTTTTTTGGAAAAGAGAATATTTTTTTCTCGGAAATAACAACACTGAAAATGAGGGAATTTGCAGGAAGCCTCGCAGATCGTCCACGTGCACAGTCATTATACACAAATTCTATAGTCAAAATATTTAATGACGCTAGAGACTTTTATAATGATGAGGAAACTGATATTATCCGCATAAAACATTCTTTAAGGAAATTCCACGCTCCAAAACAAAATGTTGCAGAAAAGCGAGCATTAACAGTAGAACAAATAAAAGCAATATTTGATTTACCATATCTGGAAAAGACCAACAAAGGATTTACATGCAGGCGTGACCTTGCAAAGGACTGCTTCATGCTGTCTTTTTGCCTAATGGGAATGAACTCTGCAGATTTATACTCTGCCGGCCAGGAAAAGGGTGAAGGTTATGCCGACGACTACATCACATATTATCGCCGGAAAACAAAAGACAGAAGAAGCGACAATGCAAAAATTATCGTAAGAGTAAATCCCATAATACAGCCGTTATTCCAAAAATACAGAGGTAAAAACAGAATTTTTAATTTTCATGAACGGTTTGCTTCAATGTCTGATTTGAATCGTTCGATTAATATTGGCTTAAAACAAATTGGCGAGGAACTTGGTATAGAAAATCTACAATTCTATTCTGCAAGGCACAGTTTTGCCACAATAGCTGCCAACGATGTCAAGATTGACAGATATACAATTAACCTTATGCTAAATCATACGGACAACAGCATGAAGGTAACAGAACTATACATAAAAGAGGATTTCAACCAAATTAATGAAGCAAATAACAGATTGCTTGATTATATATTCAAATGAACTGATGGGCGGTCCTAAATAAAAGTTCCAGACATTTAGGACCGCTCATATCATTTTTTGATTTTGTAAATCAAACAACCTACTACAATCAAAATAACTATAATAATAAAAGCAATAGCCCATCCTCCGACAGTCAACCTTACTTCTTCCCATTTAGTAAGCTTATGTTCTACTGGATAAGGCACACGAACCGAATCTGAACGCAATATGGACACCGTATCATATCTAACCTTGTCACGATAGACGTACTTCCAAATAACTTTATCCTGATATACGGTATCTCCAACCATCCATTGGTTGACGAATACGCTGTCTCGTTGGTATATGCTGTCACGTAAATATCGGTCAACATAAATACTGTCAGTTGTCACAGTCTCAACCGGGATATATCTGATAGATTTGCACCCTACGAACAAACTTACCAGGATACAGACAAGAACTCCACCCAAAACACATTTCATTGTATCCACCGTTGCGCTTCCCACTCCCTACGTTTAACAAGTCCAGTAAGCCTCTTTCCACCAGCATATACCCAGCGTCTAAACTGTGTCTGTATTTCCATCGCTGAAGCACCTGCTCTTATCTTTGCCAACAACGTAGATCCAGCAAGGTTGCCTGCTCCAAGATTATACACGAAGTCTGTAAGCGCATCAAACTGCCCCTGTGTCAATTTGATCTGTAGCCCGTTCACATAGTTCTCGGCTGTCAGCAAATCTCCACGCAGAAGACAATCCGCCTGTTTCTCTGTTATTTTCTGTCCAGACTTCACACCATGTGTGTGTCCGTAACCTATAGTCCATACTCCTGCACTGTCTTTGTAAGAAGTAAGACATAACCCTTCAAACTCCTTGATTTTTTGGATTAAAATTTCACTTGATTTCATATTTTTTATTTTTGTCCTTATCATCTTTTCTCTCACTCCATGCCTTCGTTACCCCTGCTGTAGCGAATAGTCCGGCCACACTACCTACAAATGCTGCCAAGCCGTTCAGATTTGTTTGAATAGTGCCGTTTCTCACAACTTCTACAACCAGCACGAACCCTACAATCAGCAATAGCAGGCAACCTATCAGCGTCACCGCAACGAGAAAGAAACTCTTACTGCTTACACCGGTGTTGCTCTCTATCAGTTTCTTCAGGTACTCCGTCACTTTCATTCTGTACTCCTTTCGTATGGTAACTGTTATATTCTTGGTCTGCATGCTTTACATGCCGGAAATAGTCACGCGGCGGTATTCTCTTCAAGCACTCATCATCTGGCCGTACACACAAATTGTGCCGCGCCTCCATCAACTGAAGACGCAACTCGTTATTCTCACGTGTCAGTTCGTTGTTTATTTTTTCCAGCTCATGCTTCTCGATGTATAATTTGTCCACACGCTCGTTCAACTCCCGTATTTTCTCATCCTGCTGTTCTATTCGTGCCTTAAGGCTCTCCACAAGACTCTTCATCACACCCATCTCTTTCTCGTCAGCCTCTATCTCTTTGATATCAGCCTCGGCCTTAGCCTTGCGACTCTCCGGCTTCATGAAAAAGAGAAATTTCAAAGCACTCAACCCACCGAACGCCCCGGCGAAGGCAACTATCATCTCGACCACTCCATCCATATGCACACTACTCCTTGTTGTTTACCGTAAGTAAAGATTCCAACCTATTAATCCTATCCCGGAAAGCCTGTCTTTCTCTTTGTAATTCCACGATATCGTAAGGTTGGTTTCCTCCTGTCAGTGAAGCCTCATAACATTTGATTACCTTATAGTCGCTACCCGCAAGCAGGCTCTTTTCTCTATTTATCTCCTCACGAACTCTCTGCTCATCAAAACGCTTTTCATACTTATATGCGATGTGATCTCCAGCATCATATGGAACAGGTACGATGCACATGTAGTCTTCTACAGTCTGCATCGACGCTTCGTCTATCGCATCAACGCGCTTCCAGCCATACGGAAGTTCCGCCACCTGTTCATCTACACTGACTGTCCGGGTCTGTATTTTCCCATCCGCGTCTTTCTCTTTTATTACCTTCGGCTCTATGTATCTTGAGCGTAGATACGCGCCTTCCATATATCCGTATTGATTCATAGTTTAATTTTATTTATACACCATGTTTCCGTTCCCAATCCTTTTATAAAAACGGCTATTATCGTATAACCTGCAGATGCGTCCACGTAGCTTGCCTCAGTCGCTCCGGTCCGCAGTTTCTGACCTCCGCTCGCATATAAACGCATAGAACCTGTTCCCAACTGCTCCAAAACTACAGTCTGCCCATCACGCGTTGATGCCGGAAGATATACGAGGCATCTGCTGGTAGAGGCGCACATCACCATCGTCGCCGTTTCTGTAAGATGATATGATGTTGCCGATGGACTTATGTATGTGACTCCAGGCATAAATCCATGCACACGCAGATTCATAAACATTCCTCCATAACTCGGTGCCGTACCGCTATTGCCTACGTTTCCATAAACACCGATAACCGCATTGTTGTCCGTTCCTTTACTGTATATATCATCGTCGCTGTCTCCTTCTCCAACGGCTACAACCGATGCGCATTGACGACCTGCAGATGACGAAGGAAGTGTAAGCGTCTCTACTCCGTTAGCGAAAATCCCAGAAGGAGACATATAGCTGGTCTTGCTACTGTTATCCGCAGCATCAACCATCACAGTGCCTTCCTCTGCGTCTATTTTCAAAGATGAGCCACGATTCCTGTTTGTAGAGAAATCTCCACCCGATACTGACGAGGTCACCCTTATAACTTTCCCTGCTGCATCCAGTTCTATTTTGTTCTTCTGTGTGCTGTCCAATGTTGAAACAATCTTTCCATTGCTTATATACCATGCACCGATATTAGCACCCTCTGCCAGAAGAAGATTAGTTGCGATCATGTTGAAGTAGTCAAGTGCTACCCATTTCGTTGTGCTTGGATTGTTCTGTATGTCGGAGGCTGGCTGCATCGTTGAATTTCCACTTATAGGATAAGCCCACCGGAACACACTACCGGCATCCACTTTGCCACCTATGAGAATTATATCTCCGTTATTGAATTTCAAAGATCGTGTCCATACCGTTTCCTTTCTAAGGAATGGTGTGGGAGCTTCATATACGACTGAGAATGTACCACTGACAACAGGTGTGGCAGACTGTGAAATCTGAGCAGTCACTTGTATGCTCTGCGGAGCTACGCCCCTGTTTACGGCAGTATTAAACGCAGTCACTATATCCTGGCTCGTAACCGCGGAATCGCCGGTATTGCTGTAGCTGTATATCACTTGCCCTTTATCATCAAGGACACTCACTTTAGGCTTGTACATCGGTACCTGAGTATCATCCTTTCTGAGACTGACAGTAAGAGTCTGTGTCTTCAACTTTGCGTTAGGAGTACACATTACCATGTCACCTGTACTCAGAGCTAAAGTATATACAGGCTGTCTGTTGTCACTATCATGAGGCACATATGCTGTGGCTGTTTTCCCTTCCTCAAGTTTCGGCATGCAGATAAACGCATCATTGCTGCCTTCTGTAAGTCTCCACAAAACATTCTGCACACCGGAGAGACTCGTTTTTGTCTTAAATGTATAGGTGTGGCGCAGCCATTCCGTCGTCAGTTTCCATGTCACATTTCCGTCGGAGGTCATGCTCACAGGCGAACCGTCTACATATCCACCTGCTGTTTTGTCCGTCAACGCCGGATATATGAAAGTCATAATCTCCCCACCTCTATCAAGAGTGTATGATTCCACTGTCGCTGACGCCGTTGTAGAGCTGCCACTGCTCGTGTTGGGATATACATATGCCTGTATCTTATACACACCGCCAGTCTTCGCGTTAAGTATCATACTTGCCGAGGAGGAAGACGTTGTCTTTATATCGGCAAAAGTGTTTTCCAGCCATGAACCACTGTCCGTCTGCTTGAACAGGTACACTCTGAGATATCTTTTCTCAGTCTGTGCCTGCGCGTTGCAATAACCTCTCACCGTCAGTGTCACCGTATTGCCGGCCTTGAGATATACGTCTTTGAAAGCAAAGCCATAGGCGGTGGATGTGACGTTCACAGGGATAGAGATTCCGCCACCCGTCTGCTTTGCATAGAAGCTCAACGTGTACCATTTCCCGGGCTCTACTATTTTGTCCGTTGCACTACGGTATATGACCTGCCGGAGAATATCCTTATATGATGCCTGCACATTACCAGTTCCGACAAAAGCGTTGTATCCGGCATAGCCAGACTCCGTAATGTCACCGTCAGTATATTCCCACTTATCCATCTCCGCCATATTCTCAAATCTTGTCTGCAACAGCAGGTTGGCATTCATTCCTTTCTGGTAACTGGCCCACAGCGCAGCTTTCGTCTTGTCGGAGGCCGAGCCAGTGAAACAACCCCACACACCGGATGTTCTATGACGGAAGCACACCCACTCATATGGATATTCCATGCTCACACCTGTTGGTGCGCCGGTCCATCCCGACGGTACGTATCCGTCCGTCTGAGATGTGGTATCTGGTACCGACGGTGCAATATTCACATCCGTGAGTTTATATATGAACTCATAGCTATCGCCGGATTCGCCTTGCTTCGCCATACCATAGGACTGTACGGCAAGGATGTTGCCGTTCTCCTTGTCATACCAGGTCACAGTAAGTATCTTTCCTTTCCCATCAAAGGCCTTAAGTGCAGAGGTTTCATCTATACTTTCTACAGAACTGGCTCTCTCAATATAGCCCAGAGTACTGTCGGGACTCGTTATCGCAGATGTCACGAAGTTTGCTCTCTCCTGTTTCATATTATTGTCCTCATCCGTCTTCCAGAACGTAATTAAGACCTGTCCCAATGGCTTTTCGGAACTGTCTGTAGGTATCGTCTCGCCTGTAGAACATTTTATGCTATATCTTATCTGTTCCTTGAAAGATATAAGTGTAAGTGCACTGCTTATCATAGTCAGATCCTTTTTGGTTTGTGTCATGACAAAACCCTTAAAGGGCTATGTCCGTACTTACATATATGTTCATTCCGTATCCTGCACGCACCATGTCCGTATAAGTCACGCTTGCGTTTGTTCCTGTGAAAGTAGCTGCACTCTTACCTGTAAGGGTAAAGTCCTTGCCTGTATTGTCCTGAGTCTGCCAGTTCCAGGAGCCTATACTCACCGTTTCGCCACTGTCTCTGCGTGTCGCGACTGGAGTCACGACAGCTGTCTGCCCGCTCTTTACAGTCGTACCGTCTATGCCGGTAATATTGAACTGCACATAAACGGGATCACTGAGATCCGTCACTGTTGCAAAGGCCGTCGCCACTACGTCCGAACCTTTCTTACAAGTGCACCTTATACGGGCTTGGAAGTCCACGTCATCTGCCGTAACTTTTTGTGTATGTGCCGTGCTTGCGTTCTTCAGGCCGGTCTCTGTTCCGTCGGCATTCACAATCTTCCACTCGAAACTGTAGCCCGAAAGATCGGTCACCTCACTGCCTTCGTTCCACAATGATGCGTCCATCGTCAGTTCTCTTGTATCCTGTGTCAGCGTTCCGTCACCCATCACTAGGTCAAACGTGCCTCCCGTACTTTTCTGTATGATTACCTCTGTAGATATCTCGTTGAAACTGATGACATTACCACCTGTCTCTATCGTACCGCTCACACTTATGCGGTCATTGTCGTAACCAGACAGAGGTACAAGGTTTTTCATCACCCTCAACGCCTCCACAGTCTTTGTCGTGCTCCCGTAATTGGTACTGTAGTTCGTCACTTTCTTGAATACGCCGGCCATGCCTGAATTGGTGGAAAGATTGTTACTACCAAAGGTCAGCGTAATTCCATTATATTTCCACGTCAGCGATTTAGGCGTCATCAGTGAGCCGGTCGAGACATCTGTCAGTATCGGCACTACTGCCGGACGAGAGTTCTCTGCCAGTGTTTCATAGTTTGGAGTAAACACCCCCGCATCGTTGTACCTCTGTATAAGCGGAGTGTTCTCCACTCTCAGATATCCGTTTATTGAAGTGCCGTCCATTACGGCTATCAGCTTCAGTCCTGCCTGTACTTCCTGTGCCATGTTATTCCTTCTCTTTTAAGTTTCCACTCATTCTGTCTTTCAACTCTGATGCAGTGGCCACTATCTCGCACTCGGCCACGCTGCCTAACATCTTCATGTCTGACATAGGGAGTATCAGTCTACCGTCAGGCATCTGCTCATGATACATTTTTAAGAGTTCCTCATTCTTCACGTTCTCTTTTTTCACAAGTATATACATATCCTCGTATCTTTTTATGTTAATATTACCTTACTCATATACGGGAGTGAACGTAGGTTCTGCCCCGCCTGTGCCAGCCTTAACGGTCGAATAGGCATACATCGACACCTCTGCCCATACCTTCAGCGTCTTTGAGGGGACGAAACCTTTGCTCTTTGGCACGAAGCTTATCTCCCTGCCATTCCCCAAAGGAACCTCAGAGCCTCCGGCGCTCTGACCTTTCCATTGTATTTTGAAGAGACTGTCCATCTGCTCATCTGTCACCGTGGAACGGTTTGTCCTGATCAATACTTTGAAGCCTACCTCCGTGGAGAAATCGTAGCTCATGCGGGCGCCCTTTGTCTGTATCTGCTCTACTGTCAGACTGGGCGGCATCGACACATCCACGGTCGTCTCATCCGTTATGGATGCATCCGTGGCTGTTGACGGACGCGAACCTTCATAGTATGCCGCAGTAACCTTGAATGAGGCAGACTTTATCTTACGGGCGTCAAATGTGAGCGTTCTCACTGTTACGCCCTCATTCTTACAGGTTATCCATGTGTTTTCATCATCAGTTGTTATGTCACGCCAGTCGTCATCTTCCTCCTCTTTTACCTTCCACCAATAGGCTACGTGAGCGTCATCCACTGCCGTACTGCCACTGTACAGCTGCGCTGTGATGGTATGTTTCCATGTTGTCTCGTCAAGAGGATTTATTTTCCAACTGGCAGGACAGTCCAACGTCACCTTATAGTTCTTGCTTTCATATACAATCGTATAAAGCTTTATGCACATCTCCAGCTTCACGGTGCGTCCAGTCCTCTTGTCATCAAAGTTTGCCACACAGAACAACTGCATGGGCTTGTCTGCAGGAATGTTCTTCTTCACTTTCAGCGCACCAGTTGGGAATCCCGAAGTACCCGTGCCTGTCTCGTAATTGCCATCCGCCTTTATTCTGTTGGAATAATCGGCGGCCGGAACTCCGTCATACCATTCCACACCGGTAAGAGTCTGCGCGCCGCTCTGTACGTCTTCCGGATCGTAGGCCTCCACATACGGCATGACTATCAGGGGGACGAGATTTCTGTCAGGTTCATACTCTTTCGTGTCGTTGTTGTATGTCTGTACTGAATTTCCACTCAGTATGCTTATGCCGTAATGTAACGACAACGGATCTACCGTCGTCACTATACTTCGGCTCTGTGTCTTTATTGCCATACTTATCCAAATTTAATCTGTCCTGTTATCTTTCTTGTTTTCATACTCTCTCCGCCTGCAGGTATCGTCACCGTACAGACAAAGGTCACGGCCTTATAGTCTATTCCGAAACCGGCTCCTATACCGTGGACATCTCCATTATCTACATGTACTGCGTTTTTGTCGTCTCCTGCATATTCTGGGGTCCATACGTTGTCGTCCCCGGGCTTTCCTGTATCACGTGCCCATTCGCAGTCATATCCTACAGTCGCCACAACATCGGAAGTTATATCTATATTGCCATAATACACTCTAGCCGTCAGAACCGTGTCCACATTGCTCCGGCGGAACGCGTAACCGCCCGATGACTCTATTTCCACATAATAGTTGGGATCACCTTCCAACATCACCCAGCCCTTCGCATTCCAGCGCGGCTCATCCAGGGTCTTGTCAGATATGCAGCCCCACTTACAGCCGTAATGCCATACAGTATGTTGCTCCACTATTGCATAGCTCTCACCAGTTCCTGTGCTCTCACTGACATGGGTCATGTATCTGTAAGGCTCTGTACTTATAGCCACACTCATGTCCCACTCACCTCTGTCAACTGTCTTAGTTACCAGTCGGCCGTTGCCGTCGAACTCATAGAAATGTTGTGCTATAATGACATCGGCCATCACACCGAGGTCATTCTCTGAGACAGGTATCTGTTCCAACGCCTTTGTCTTCGGCAGCCTACCGATGACAAGACCGTAGTTGTAATCCTCAAGTATCGGCTTGAACACATTAGTCAGAAACATTATACGTCCTTCACTCGAAGACAAAAGCCAACTCTGAGAGCGTTCGTTTGTCTCACTGTCTGCCGGCAGTTCCGAGTTACCCCGCCTCGTCACATTGTAACCAGGCAACGGAGCATAGTTCCTGCCTCCAGGCACTTCTTCGTCTGAATACATCACCACGGTCATCGCGTTGTCAGTCGTATTCACCGCCAATACCCTCATCCAGCTTGTGTAGTAATCTGTTCCCCCCGTCAGCAGAGTGTTTATTATCGAGAAGCACACATCGTTCTCCTGAAACTTCGTAATGTCGTAATCCGTCCTTTTATCAATCCACAGTTTGTATGTGGCCGTCGCCACGAAATCGACCTTAGTAATCCTGCCTGTTTCGGAAAATGAATAATCTGATTCCATGCCCTGTATCTGGTTTATAATCAAGTCCAGAACAGTCATTGAGTCGCGTACTTCAAGCCTGTTTGTCTGTATCCGCCCGTCAGACGTAATACCGGTGCCTTTTCCTGCTAACATTGAGTCGACAAATTCCCCAATGTTTATACCTCCAAGAAATCTTTGCAAATAAGAAGTTGAATCAGACTTATCTTTTCTCAGAAATGTAACCAGTGAGCGCAATGCGGAAAACACATTACTGTCTGAAGGAATTGTAGCGTCTTTTACCCTAATGACATACACACCATTACCTCCACCAGTATAGGTCTGTCCTTTATAGGTTAAAGAATCTATCTTATCTTCTATTTCACCGATACGTGAATAAGGCATACTTTCTCCTATTGTATAGACAGGAGAATCCCAAGGTATATCAAGATTTATTTCCCAGCCCAATACACGTGAGATACGTCCATTCTCAAAGTAGGTGTCATCCACGAGGTTAATTCTCTGTCCTAACTCAAACGTGCGCGAAACAGGGTCTTCATGTACCCAGTCACTTCTTAATGTTGTCGGGTATGTACCGTCATCCTTCTTCACCTTATCTGCATATCTCTGTGCCTTCTCCTTCAGTTCCTGTTCTGCCTCCGGAATATACTGGTCTGAAACAAGTTGGATATCAAATCCCGAAAGGACATACTCGTCACCGTTTGCTGGATAGATTTTATCATCCGGCAAGGGACGGCCATAGTCCTCATTCCTTACTATCTCCCAAAGCTGTTCGCCCCTATTCCCGTCTTTCGGCTCAGGATTGAAAATTACTCCGAATACCATGCCATTAAGCTTACCGGATTGGAAGGTTATCTGAAGCTCCTGACCTTCGATAATATAATCTTCCTTAAATGTAAGCCCTGTGTCTTTATAACGATAATAGGTGACATTCTCTTTGGTACCGTCCTCATTCTCCACCTCCTCGGTACGGGTGTGTACATCTGAGAGCATTCCTACCCGTCGGGGATAAACATTATCAAAAATAACAACATCTTCAATGGCTTCTTCCTGCGCCATTCCTTCGTATGCGTCAATATAAGGAGTGTCATCCGGAAGCATAAGCCTTTTCTGGACTACACCGTTCACCACGGCCTGCTCATCAGTCGGTCGATAATTCGTAGGGATATTTTTTGTGGAACCGAACGCATAGATACGTGTAGCATAAGTGCCCTGACTTTCGCTTCGAGTAATATCCGAAGCCTCAATATCGCGCTCGACTTTTATGGCATCTCCAAACTCACAACGCCCGAAATGTATTACATTGTCTACTATCCAGCAATCACAGTTCCATTTATCTTCACCGGCCATAGAAAACAAAGCATCCAACAGGTTCATGTTGTCATAGGTCATTGCCACTACCTTATTCTCAACAGTACCATCTATGCTGAATATGAAATCAGTTCCGCGATAAGTATATCCTAATGATTTTAGGTTACGAAGGAATACACCTAATTGAACATCAAGTGTAGCAGTAAGAGACCATGACGCCTCGCTGCCGACATGTTCAGGAGTGTATTTAAAGATTTTGTTCTTCCACTTCCAATAGTAGGCATCTAGTCTTAATTCGTAATCATATCCTCCGGTTGAGGTGTTGTAGGTAGGCTTTTGAAGATCAACAATCTCATAGATTTTCGACAATTTCCCCCCCAGGGAATCATCCAAAATACCAGATAAATCCACATAATCGCCTATTTTAAACGGAATACGAGAAGAAACTGAGAAAGGTAGAAGGATGTAATCTTCCTTCATAAGTGTAAACTTTCCCTTTGCTCCTTTGTTAATGAGAGTAGAGAATCTTTGCTTGCCTGATATGTCTTTGATTTCAATCTCTTTCACATCTTCAAAGATCATAAATAGAAAATGAAAGTCCTAAAAAAAAGAACTTTCATTTGAAACAATAAAGCAAATGTTTGTTATTCACTTCTATCGGTCGGATTTGGCTCGCAGAACTTACTCGAAACCCTACCGAAACATCGGTCTAAACTCAATCCATAAGAAATACTTTTCCCAAGGTAAACCAGTTTATATACTTCACTTCCAAGAGATGGAATTTTGATATTTACCGTACCTTTCTCCAATTCTGTCTGAAAAGCTTTCTTCTTTGTCCGGTAATCACTCTCCGAACTTCCTTCGATGGTAAACTGGAGTGTGATTTCTCGCGAATCCACCTTCGCATTGTCTGTGATTATCCGTTTCCCGTGTTCCAGCCTGCTTTCGTTCTCGATATAGTCCTTCATTTCGTTGAACCCGTCAATGGTATCGAGGAAACCATCTCCCAAGCGAACTCCCCAAGTTGTCCATGCATCCTTATTGTTTATTGTCAAATCTCCTGTCATAATCTTGATGTATTTCGTTTAACTTCTGCCATATCAGCCTGCATTTGTTTGATAGGCTTAATAATCTCTCCGGTATTCTCTCTGATTTGCTGTAATTCCAAATAGGAGTTGACTAAGATGGTACGCGTTTCGTCTGCAATATTATACATTCCTGACGCTTGTGCTGTCAGAGCACTTATGGAACCACGAAGTTCTGTGATTGCAACCGTTTGCTGTTGTTCGGCTGTTTCTATCCGAAGATTGGACTCATATACAGATGTGAATCTTCCGTTTAGTTCCTCGGCTGTATCTTGAGACATGGTTTCAAACCCTTTTGCAGTAGCAGATTGTTGTTCTTTACTACTTCCTGTATATCCGATAATGTTTGCAAGATCATCTCGTTCAGCCATTGCGTCCTTAACTATATTTTCATAATCATTTCTAAGTGCGTCTATTTCATTATCATCAAGTGTTCCATCTTCCATTGCAGATGCGAAGTCGTTGTACCAATTGTTAAGTCTGGTCTTAAACAGCGCACCGACTTTTTCAGACAAAGCAGCACGCATAAAGTATTCCGACATATTATCTGCAAAGTCTTCAGCTGACGCATCCATGTCCATAAGTGTGTCTATAAAATTGTCATATAAACTATCAAAACTTATCTTTGTCAAATTCTCATTAAGCACATCTGTAAGTTCTTCTAGTTTCCCTGCATGCTCGATATATTCGTCAACTGCATCTATAGGATTTTTATGACCATCACTGTCAAAGAGTTTCTGCCATTCTTTTGGGTTGTTGTCACGCAACAATTCCATTTGTTCTGGTGTAAGCTCCCAAAAATCTTCAGAATTACGAAGTGTTACGTCAAAGCCATAATTCTTCAGCGTCTCGCTAAAAGAATCCCATCCTGACCAATTACTATCAGGAGCATGACCGTTGAAAGATCCTTTACCACCCAATCCAAGAAAGCCGTAACCAGTATTTGTCCATGCTGATGCAAGATTTTTTATTATTTTCTGCTGATTTTCACGCCATTGTTCTTCTGCATCTTTTGCTGTTATATAATAACCAAGAGTCTGATCAGCAGTATTACTTTCATCTCCTATACGTTCACTTAAACGATCTATGCTTTCCTGCAAATATTTATTACTGTCTGTCAAACGATTTACAGCTTCCATAACATCTTTATCATTACCACCTAACCATGAATTAAACCCTCCAAAGGTTATTGTATTAAGAATGTTACTTACACCGTCTACAACAGACTGCAGTGGCTTCGTTATTATACCTCCACTTAGTAAATCATCAAGAATACCATTCACCGCATTAAACATAAGATCACTTAAGTCTGCAAAAATGCTTCCAAATCCATCCTTTAGCAAATCCAGAAGCCCTAATGCTGCGGAAACAATTTCTCCTGTTGCCCCACCTAATGATGATGAGAATCTAGACAAAGCATTACCTGTTTTACCTAGCAAACCTTCAAATCCAGATAATGACTTACCCAAAGTTTCTGTTAATTGCTGTGTTCCTTCGTATGCACCAGAAAGTGAATTACTCCTTATCTGTGATATGGCCGATGATATGGAATTTATTGCATCAACAGCACAATCCGTTGCTTCTTTCAAGTTATTACCTGTAGCATTAAATTCTCCTACAGCTTGTTTATAGGCTTGTGACATATTATCAGCTACAGTCTGAGCTGCATCCAGATTTGCTTTTGCCGCAGCCTTCTGTTCTGCAGTTCCACTTTCCATTGCATTACGATAATTCTCTTGTGCTTTTTTCAAATTATCATAAGCCACAACTTCAGCAGAGCAGGCAGTAATCATTCTACGCTGAGCGTTCTGAAGTTCTATTGTAAGCTCTCCTATTTTTTTAAAGTCAACGTCTGTTAGATCACCTGAAATATTCCCTTTAAGGTTGTTTACAGCTTCAACAATTTTTGCTTGGTTTTCCGGTTCCATACTTTTGAACTCGTCCGACCTCATATAAATCCTTAAAGATTCAAGACTTCGCTCCATCTCCTCACGGAACATGGTGCCCAAATTACCAAAGACACCAGCCCAGTCAATATTTTGCTTTATTGCAGAAAGGTTTACATCCGATATGGCCTTGTCTCGTTCACGTTCCAGTGTGAGACGATCACCCTCTGTTTGGGCTTCTTGTATTTTTTTTGCATATTCTTCAGCAATGGCCAGTTTTCGCTGTTGGAATGTGCCATATTCCGTAAGATAGGCGTCCATTGCTTCTTTCTCCGCATTGAGCCTATCTTGTATTTGCTTTTGTTTTGTCAAATCCTTCAATTCGTCAAATGACGAGGTGTCTATGAATAAGCCTGAAGAGCTAAATGTTTTTTTCTTGTATTTGGGATTCTTCTGCGCTTTTAGATTCTCCTCTGCATAGAATATGTCCTTTTGCCTCTGGGTCTCTTTTTGGATATATTCTTCTTTTGCTCTGTCTATTGCTTCAAGCTCCTTTTTATTGTCATACTCTCGTTGGGCAATAATCCTTTTACTGCCGTCGGCCATAGCATTTATTCGAGCCTGTTCCACCTGCTCCTCTAAATCAGCAGTTTCTCTTTTACGGTCAAGAGATTGTCTTTTCTCCAAATTTTTAAGACTCTCTGTCTGTTTGCGAATGGCTTCCTCCCTCTTGAGGACTTGATTTTCTGCATTAGCCTGTTTTTTGGAAGTTTGCGAAGTTCCACCCAATTCTTTGAACAACTTTTCCGCTTCTTCCATTGTCTCTTTGGCCTTCACAACCTCGTCTTTTGTTGACTTGGCTGATTTTCTTAATTTCTCATAATTTTTCTTTGCATTATTCCATCTCTTTTCTGCATTCTTATAAGCATCCTTGAATAATTCAGGTTTTTCGTCTTCATATTGCCCTGTAAGATAATTAAACTTATCTTTCTTCTGATTCGTATCCGTTTTTAGTGAGTTCAACTTCAACTGGAATTGGATAGGAACAGTAAAAATTCCGCTTCTGGCTGATTCTTTTTTCCATAGTAACATGTATTCACGTATCTCCGATAGATCATCACGAACCTTCATCTGTTCAACAGACATCGGAATTTTATCAACTTCCTTAATTTTTTTTTCAATATCCTTGATTATAGATTCTGTGTCCTTTTCAGCCGGTGAACCATCAATATTAAGCATCATTGTTCCTTCAACCTCTTTTTTCATGGCTATAACAAAGTCAGACATATAATCCAACTTCATTTTGGAATCCTGATATTCTCTTTCTGCCACCGTCAGTTTTATCTCTATAGGTTTAGCATTCTCTTCCGCCTGCCTCCTTACTCTATTGAATTCATCCAGTGCAGACTGCCATTTATCTAAATCTTTTTTCGCATACTCAATTTTAGACGTATAAATTGCGATCTGATTGTTCGAATTTGGTTTCAAAGATGCAGCCTGCCGAGCATCAGTATATTCTTTTATTGCATTTTTGGCTTTCTCTATATTATCAATGATGTTCTGATAATTGTTTTTATCACGCTCCTCGTTCAATTTCTTTTGTGCATCAGCAAGATTTAATGTAGCTATTTCTTCCCTGCTGTAAGCTGAAGTGAGAGCCGGTGAATATTTCTGTAACTCTTCATACGACTTTATTTTTTCTAATTCCGTTTCCGTACTGTCTTGAATAACACGAATAAGTTCTTCCACTTTCCGCTTGCGCTCCGCTTCTTTGTCTATGAATTTCTGCTGCTCATCATTGAATCTTTTTTGGGCCTTTTCTGCAGCTGACGCACTATCACTAAAGGCCCACATAGCAGCAACGACTCCAGCTAAAGTTGTGGCCACGAGCACATACGGATTAGCCTTCATCACAGAGTTTAAAGCCGCCTGTGCAAGAGTCTGTGCTTTGGTGGCAACGGTCTGCAAGGCTTTTGCTGCAGCATCCGCCCTAGCAGCGACAGCCCAGTTTTTTGTTAATGCGATATTGACAATCACAGCTGCTTTATGTATTCCATAAGTGGCGATCAAACCTATCAGAATTTTACCAACCGTCTCATAATTTTCTATCAACCCCTTCAAAGCAGATATACCAGCGGAAGCTATTCCTTGTGTGCTCTTACCCATATCATTCAACATGGTGTCCCAAGCATCACCAAGATTGCTTATCTGTCCTGTAAGGGATTTTGACTGTTCCTGCATCAAGTTATAATAAATACCTGATTCGCTGGTCATATTCTTGAAAGCTTGTTCTACTTCCTTGAATCCGACCTTTCCTTCTTTGACAAGTCCAGAAACTTCATCTTTTGTCACACCAAGGACTTTTGCAAGTTCCTCATATATAGGAATACCACGACCTGCAAACTGACGAATATCGACAGCATAAGCTCTTCCTTGTGTCCTCAATGTTCCGTAGAGATAGGCTATTTCACTAAGTTGTGAGCCAACACCTGCAGCCACATTGCCAAGCATTATAAGTTCATCACCTACATTTTCTGCCGATGAGCCATAAGCAATCATCTGTTTTGCTGACTGAGCAACCCCCTGAAGGTCAAAAGGAGTTTTAGCAGCAATATCAACAAGTTCTGCCATAAGTTTATCAGCAGCCTCTTTACTTTTCAACATCGTAGAGAAAGCTATTTCCAACTGCTGAAATTGTCCTCGGACATTAATAAGCTCGGAAATAAAACCTTTTAATGCCGTCACGCCACCGATAATACTCAAAACTTTAGTTAACGAAAGCGACATTCCTTCATTAGCTTTTGTTGCTTCTCCTGCTTCTTCCTTAAAAGCGGAATACTCATCCCTTAACCTCTTTACAGAAAGGCGTGCTTCTGCCTGCTGTTGGGTCAGATCAAACAACGTTGCTTTTTCCTCATAAAGAGCTTTTTTTGCCGCCTGGTATTCTGACAACAAACTTGATGCACCTATAGGATTTCTTTTTAAGGCTATTCTATAAGCATCCCCTAATCGTTTTACATCATACCCGACATCCTTAACAACTCTTTTCTGATTAATAATCTTTTGAGTAAAATCATTCACGGACTGTGAGGCATTGTATATTTTCGTTTTAAAATCATTCTCCATAACAGCACCAGCCTTGGCCGCTTCTGTTACCAATCCCATCATCTGCTGACGGGTGGATGCTAGTTGCATTTCCAAAGCCTTAGCAGCTGCCGGAGATTTGTTTACGTCCATCTTTTTGAGCTGGGCTTCCAACTTTTTACATTCTTGTCTAAGACGGATAACCTCATCATAATCTGAACTGACTTTAAAATATAGTGTAGCCATATCTATTTCTTATTTCTTCGTCTGCGTGAAGCCATATCTTTACCTTTTACCTTCGTAATCTTGGTTCCAGTAACAGTATGGAGTTTATCACGCTGCATTAATACTAAATTTCTGTATGGTATCTCATATACCACTTCCTCGTATGACAGATGCAGATTTTCAATGAACGATGCAATCTGTCCCAAGAGAGTATCATTCCCTACAACCTCGGTTTCGCTGCCAGCAGACTTACGTTCCTCGCCAAGCTGACAGCTTTGAGAAAAACCTTGGAGTCAATCATGGATAATGCTTCATCCAAAGCATTCACGTTCTCCTCGTATGTTCCTTCGGCCAACTCTTCACTCAAGCTCTCATCACCAGTAATAAGCCATGAAAGAGCCTTACTATATGATTTGCTTTCGCCAAGAGAGAGAAGAACTTCCTTTAAGTTGTCTGCGTCCTGTATACCTGACAAATTAGATATTGCGCCGGACAACTTATAGATAGTAGGCGGATAGACCGTGTAGGCTTTTCCAACAACAAATACTGTTCTAAAATCATTGCCTATAATGGATTCTGATACTATTTTCGCTCCTTGATTCATAATTTAAAAGAAA